>WJIQ01000020.1 GCA_014730255.1 bacterium
CCCTGACCGGCGGCGAGGGCGACCGGCTTCCCGCCGCTCGCGACGAGGTCGCCTGGCTCGCGCGCGCGTTCGGCGGGGTCGTCACGCTGGCCGATCCGGCGGTTGCCGACCCGGCAGCCTGGCCGGCGGGCGACATCCTGCACGTCGCCGCGCACGCACGGCCGCACGACGATGCGCCCTGGCAGTCGGCGATCCTGCTCGGACGGGCGCGGCTGACTGCCGCGCGGGTCGCGGCCCTCGATCTGGACGCGCGGGTGGCCGTCCTGGCCGGGTGCGAGACCGCCGGCGGCCGCGTGCTCACCGGCGAGGGCATCCAGGGGCTGTCCGCCGCGTTCCTGAGCAGTGGTGTGCCCGTGGTCGTGGCCACCTTGTGGCCCGTGGACGACCGGACCACGCACGACTTCGTGCGCCGCTTCTATCGCGAGCTCGCCGCCGGCCGGACCGTCAGCGCGAGCGCCCGCGCGGCTCGCCTCGCCGTGGCCCGGGGCGTGGCCACGACCCATCCCTTCGCCTGGGCGGGGTACGTCGTGGTCGGCGACGGCGACGTCACCGTCGACCTGGCGAGGCGATCCGACGGGACCGACCGCGGCCGGCGGCTGCCCATCGAGACGCTGGTGGTCGTCGGGACCATCGTGGCCGCCGTGCTCGCGCTGCGGCGACGCCGGCACGACTGAATCTTGCGTCCATGTCGGTGGCGGACGTACGCTCGCGGGCGAGGCGCCCGCCACCCTGTCCGGGCGGGCCGTGATTTCCAGCCGCGGCGCGTGTCCTTCATGAGAACGCGAGAGCACGACCGAGACCTCGACGACGGCGAACTGGTGCGGCGCGCCTGCGAATCGCCCGAGGAGGCGGTGCGCCGGCGGGCGGCGGCCGACCTGCTGGGTCGCTACCGGATCCGGGTCTACGCCTGGTGCATGCGCCACCTGGGCGACCACGACCAGGCGCTCGACCTGGCCCAGGAGATCCTGCTGGCCGCCTACCGCAACCTGGGCAGCTACCGGGGCCGGTCGCCGTTCGCCGGGTGGTTGTGGGCGATCGCACGCAACCGTTGCCTGAACGAGCTGCGTCGACCGCGGCTGCTGGGCGACGAGGAGGTGGACCCGGACGGGCTCGCGTCGCCCGATCGCGGTCCCGATCGCGATCTGGAGGAGAAGCTGGACGAGGAGCGGCTGGTGGCCCTGATCCGCGACACCCTCGATCCGCTCGAGCAGCAGGCGCTGCGCCTGCGCTGCTTCGAGCGGATGCCCGTGGACACGATCACCCGCGCGCTCGCCATCACCGACGCCTCGGGAGCCCGTGGCGTGCTTCAGCGCGCGCGCCGCAAGCTCCGGGCGGCGCTGGAGCGGGAGGTCGACCGATGAACGATCGCTGCCTGGGCCCCGAGGAGATCACGGCCGCGCGCGCGGCCGGTCCCGACCATCCGGCCCGCCGGCATCTCGACCGCTGCGCCTGGTGCCAGGCGCTGGCCGCATCGGTCGACCTGTTCGACGCGCCGGGCGATCTGCCGGCCGGCGCGGACACGGACGATGCCGCGGCGCGCCTGGACGCCATGCTCGCACGGGAGGTCGCCGGCGAGCATCGACGGGCGGGCGAGGCGGCGGGCCCTGCGCGGGGCGGGCCGGCGGCCCCCGACCGCACGCCCCGCTGGCGCCGCCGCGCCCTTCCCGTCGCGGTGGCCGCGGCGACGCTCGCCCTGGCGCTGCTGGGCATCGACGCCGCGCGCGACCTCACCGCCCCGGCGCCGCCCGAGGTGCGGCTGCGCGGCGAGGCGGGCGAGCGGTCCGACGTGGTCCTCGAGACGCCCCGCGTCCTGGACGATGGCGGTGTTCTGCTCGTCTGGACGACGCGCGTGGCGGGCGCGAGCTACACCATCGAGCTGGTCGACGGCGAGCAGGAACTCGTCCGGCAGCTGGATGCCGGGGCGCGGACCCGCCTGCGCCTCGCGCCGGCGGTCCTCGATTCGCTCGGCGCGCGGCCCGGACCCTGGTTCGCCGTCGTCGTGGCGACACGGGATCGCGACGAGATCGCGCGATCGCTACCCCGGGCGATCCCCACCTCCGGCGCCCAGTCTCCGCAACGATGACGATGGCGACCGCATCTCCGGTGTGATTCCCGGGCCCGCGGCGTGTCCTTCCCCCGACAGGCCTCACCGACGCCACCTTGTCCCGGGAGGAAGACCATGCACTCGCCCACCATCTCGCGCCACGCCCGGCTGCTGGTCCGGACGTGGGGCCTCGCCCTCGGTGTCCTCGTGCTCGCGTCCTCGCTGGCCCTGGCCGCCTGGGATCACGATGACCACGCGGTCGTCTTCGACGCCACCGGCGAACTCGCCGCGGTTGCCACCTGCACCGACGGCCACGGCGGCCTGCTCAGCGCCGTGCTCGACGACACCGGGCCCGGATGGGTCTCGGTCTCGCGGCTCGACCACACGGGCAACGAGGTCTGGGGGGACGAGGGCGTCCTGATCCCCTTCGCGATCGGCAGCGACGGCAAGGCCGCCCCGCTCGACGTCGCGCCCGACGGTGACGGCGGCGCCTGGCTCGTCTTCCGCGAGCTCTGGCCCGGTGGCCAGCACATCGTGACCATCGCCCACGTCACCCCCGACGGTGTCCTGGACCTGTACGACCAGGTCGAGGACTTCGTCGCCGACAGCGCCTCCCTGCAGGCCTTCGCCGTGCCGACCTCGACCACCGACGTCATCATCGTCTGGACGGCGAACCACCCCCATCCCAACGAGATCATCGTCGCGGCGAAGTACCGCGTCGACGGCAGCCGCGTCTGGCTGATGCAGGTGGCCAACCAGGTGCACCTCGCGCCCGCCCTCTCCTTCGTCTGGAAGGCCGCGCCGGACGGCGGCGACGGACTGCTCGTGGCGTTCGAGCGGCAGGTCGGGACCGGTCCGACGGAGTGGCGCGTCCAGAAGCTCGATGCGAGCGGCAACGTGCCCTGGGGCGCCAACGGCGTCCAGCTCTGGACGAATTCCGGCGAGGTGGGCGGTGTGATGAGCGACGGGGCCGGCGGCGCGCTCGTCATGAACGACCACGCCTTCGGGCAGGTCGACGTGCAGCGGGTCGACGCGGCCGGCAGCGCGGTCTGGCCCGCCGGCGGCGTGCGGGCGCTCGACCTCAACCTCTCGCTCGGGCTGGACATCGCCGCCTGGTGCTCCGACGGGGCGGGCGGGGCGATCGTCGTCACCGGCTCCGAGGACCTCCACGCGCAGCGCGTGGACGCGGCGGGCGATCGCACCTGGGCCGGCGGGTCGCAGACCGGCGTCGTGCTCACGACGCGGGCCGGCTGGCAGGAGCATCCGACGGTCTGTCCCGACGGGACCGGAGGAGCCATCGTCGTCTACCGCGACCACTACTGGAGCGACGGCAGCGACCCGAACAACCAGATGCTGGCCGGCGTGCGCGTCGGGGCGCTCGGCGCCGTGCTGTGGCCCGAGCCGGTGCTCTGGGACAGCGGCTGGCAGGACGGGCTCGAGCCCTGGTGGCCCTGCGCGGTGTCCGACGGCACGGGCGGGGCGCTGGTCTGCTGGCAGGAGCGCGAGTACGTCTCGCTCGATGGTGACGTCCTCGCGCTGGGCGTCGACGGCGACGGCACGGTGCCGGCCGCCCCCGAGCTCGTCTACCTCGAGCCCGACGCCGCGCCGCCGGGGGCGATCTTCCCCGCGGCTCTGCACGGGCAGTACCTCGACCCCGCGCAGACGTTCACGCTCGAGCGCCCCGGGGCGGTGCCGCTTCCGATCACGCCGGTCGCGTTGGCCAGCCCCACGCTGATGGAGGTCGAGGTCGACCTGAGCGGCGGTGAGGAGGGCGCCTGGGATCTGGTGGTCGCCCGCGACGGCGCCCCGGTGGACACGCTCGTCGCGGCCCTGGGCATCGGCGAGCCGCCGCCCTGCGAGGACGCCTCGTGGAACTGGATGGCCGACAACGTCATGGTCGGCCTCGGCAGCCGGCGCGAGGCCGCGTTCGATCCCGCGGGCACGGTCCACGATTTCAACCTGATGAACGAGAACGGCCTGTACCACATCGCACGCTTCACGATCGGCGACCCCGGGCCGACCTGGGATCCGGTCTACCAGGCGGCGCCCGGCGAGGTCCTCGGCGACCTCTGCGCGTTCGTCGACCACGAGGGCCGCCAGCACGTGGTGGTGATCGAGGGCCCGGGGACCACGCTCCGCTACCTGCTGTTCTCGGCGGACGGCACCCTCGACTCGGTGCGGTCGGTGGGCCTGACGAACCCGGCCCGTCATCCCGCGCTGGCGGTGAACCTGGAGGGTGTCGCCCATGTCGTGCTGGTCGAGGACCGCGGCAGCGAGGAGTCGCTGGTCGAGTACGTGATCACCGACGACGACATCGACGGGCCCGACGATCTCGGCGCCGGCGCCGATGCGCGGGAGCCGGACCTCGTCCGCTGGGGCGACGAGGGGTTCCTGCTGGCCTGGGTGCGCGACTTCTGGGTCCCGGGCCTGCGCGAGGTGTGCTACCGGTTCCACGACGGCCAGCAGTGGGGCCCGATCGAGGCGCCGTACTTCGGCGTGACGGTGACCTCGCCGTCGGTCGCCTGGGACGGGCACGAGACCTCGCTGCTGGCCTTCGTGCTCGACAACACGGGCTCGGCGCCGCTACTGCACACCTGCCGCATCGTCGAGCAGGAGCGCGGGCCGGTGCGCTGGCGCCTGGGCGAGCCGCTGGTCCACCGGGCGGTGGTCTCGACCCGTGGCGAGGACGCGTTCTACCTGCTGACCCAGGAGAGCGAGACCGGCCTGCCCATGCACGTGAACCTGCGCTGGGGCGATGGCCGGGTGTTCTACCCGAAGCGGCTCCTGAACGACCACGGCGACGTCGACCTGCCGGTGCTGGCGTCCTGCCCGTCGGCGGTCTACGCACGGTGGGACCATTACGGCGAGCCGGATCTGGTGACCTACGACTGGTACCACTGCCCCTGGGGCGAGCCCGTGCCGGTGCCCGACGCCGAGCCCGGCCACCGCGTGCTCGCGGCGCACCCCAACCCGTTCAACCCGCAGACCGAGCTGACGTTCGAGCTCGCGCGGGCCGGCCGCGTCGAGCTGGACGTGTACGACCTGGCCGGCCGCCGCGTCGCGCGCCTGGTGGCGTCCGACCTGCCGGCCGGGCTGCATCACGCGGTGTGGTCGGGACGGGACGACCATGGTCGGCCCGTGAGCTCGGGCACCTACCTGGCGCGGCTGCATGGTCCCGGGGCGGTCGGCGAGCAGGTGACCAAGATCACGCTGGTCAAGTGACCGGCGCCGTCAGGCGCAACGAGACGACGAGCCCCGGCCGCGAGGACCGGGGCTCGTCGTCGGATCCGCAGGACGACGGCCGGCTAGAACGCCCAGCCCACCATCACCGAGAAGGTGCGGTCCTTGATGTCGCGGTAGGCCTCGACGTCGCCGAACTCGTCCTCGATGTCGTCGATGATCTCGCCCACGGGCACGTCGTTCAGCTCGGTGACCGCGATGTCGTAGCGCAGGTCGAGGATCAGGCGGTCGAGCAGCTTCAGGTCCACGCCCACGATGACGCTCCAGACCAGGTCCTTGCTGTAGTCCTTGACGTCGATCCACTCGCCGCTGCGGTCGGTCATCTCCGACTTGATCGGCAGCGAGACCGCCGGCCCGCCGTAGAGCGACGGCTCGACGGCGGGGATCGGCAGGCCGAACTTCACCAGCACGGGGACCTCGATGAAGTGGTTGCGCGTCTCGACGTTGTACGATTCGGTGCTGAAGGCGCCCAGCTCGGACTTGCGGCTGGTGTAGAGGACCTCGCCCTGCAGGTGGAGCAGGGGACTGCCCAGATCCAGGAACAGGCCGGCCACGTAGCCGGTCTGGGTCGAGGAGTCGATGTCTTCCATGTCGATGTTCGAGAGGTTCAGGCCACCCTTGATGCCCCACGTCGGCAGCAGGCCGGCGGCGGTGGCGGTGGTGGCCAGCAACGACAGGGTCAGGATCGCGATCGACGCACGGGTCATCATCGTACCTCCGGCGGTGGGTGGGACGTCGGCCGCGATCATACCACCGATCACGCGCCGGTCGAGGGCGGAGTCGCCGACCGGTCGTGCCCGCTCGCCGGCTCGATGCTCCCCGACCGCTCGAGCACCCACACGGCCAGACCGCCGACCACGATCAGGCCGATCTGCCACCACGTCGCCGCCACGGCGAGGTCGGGCAGGCGCCAGGCGTACTCGCTGACGTTCTCCACGTCGCTGCCGATGTCCTTCCACGGCCAGATGATCAGCAGCGAGCCGAGGATGAAGCCGGTCAGCAGCGCGAGGGTCAGGTCGCGGTGCTTGCGGAAGAGGTAGGAGATCAGCCGCGAGAAGGCGACCAGGCCCACGGCCGCGCCGATGGCCACCCACAGGAGCTGCATGACGCGCGCCTCGCCGATGGCCTCGAGCACCAGCCTGTAGTTGCCCATCAGCAGCATCACGTACGAGCCCGACAGGCCCGGCAGGATCATGCTCACCACGGCGGCCACGCCGCACAGCAGAAGGTACACCGGGTGCGGATTCGGCGCGGCGGGCGGCAGCAGCGCGATGCCGCCGGCGATGACCAGCCCGATCGCGAAGCCGGCCACCGGGCCGAATCCCCAGCGGTCGATGCGCGCGCCGACGAACCAGACCGAGCCCATGATCAGGCCGAAGAAGAAGGCCCAGGTCTCGACGGGGAAGTGCTCGAGCAGCCAGGTCAACAGCCGCGCCAGGCTGACCAGGCTGATCGCGACCCCGGCGCCCAGACCGACCAGGAAGCGCAGATCGACGCGCCCGGCGGCCTCGCCCCAGCGCCGCTCGCGGACGAGCCCGAGGGTGACGAGGTCGAAGGATCGCAGCGCGTCGATCAGACGCTGGTAGATGCCGGCGATGAGGGCGACCGTGCCCCCGGAGACGCCGGGGATCACGTTGGCCGCGCCCATGGCCAGGCCCTTGACGAAGAGGATGATGTCTGCGCGCATCTCGCCGCTCCGACGGATCGATGACTTGCGCCGCGGCCAGGTGGCGGCCGCGGCTCGGCCGCCAGAGGATAAGCGCGCCGCCGCGCGGGCGAAAGGCGGAACCTCGGCCGGGCGGAGGACGATTCGTTCCTAGCCGGTCCCCGGTCGACGGCCTATCGTGTGCCGCATGAAGATCTGGCCAGGACATTTCGCGCCCCTCGGGGCTTCCTATGACGGCTCGGGCACCAACTTCGCGATCTTCTCCGAGGTCGCCGAGCGGGTCGAGCTGTGCCTGTTCGACGAATGGCGCCGCGAGCGGCGGATCGAGATGACCGAGGTGACCGCCTACTGCTGGCACGCCTACCTCCCCGAGGTGGGCCCGGGGCAGCGGTACGCCTACCGGGTGCACGGTCCCTGGGATCCGGAGAACGGACACCGTTGCAACCCCGGCAAGCTGCTCGTCGACCCGTACGCCAAGGCCATCGAGGGCCTGGTGCGCTGGGACGAGGCGGTCTTCCCGTACGACTTCGAGGCGGGCCCGGACACCATCAACGGCCTGGACAGCGGCCCGTTCATGCCGCTGTGCGTCGTGCACCAGCCGCACTTCGACTGGTCGGGCGATCGCCGCCTGCAGATCCCCTGGCACGAGACGGTGATCTACGAGGCCCACGTCAAGGGGCTCACCGCGCGCCATCCCGACCTGCCCGAGGACCTGCGCGGCACGTACGCCGGGCTCGCGCGTCCGGAGGTCATCGAGCACTTCAAGAAGCTCGGCGTGACCGCCGTCGAGCTGATGCCGGTCCACCAGTTCCTGCACGACAAGCACCTGATCGACCGCGGCCTGCGCAACTACTGGGGCTACAACAGCTACGGCTACTTCGCGCCCCACAACGAGTACGCCGCCGACCAGCGGCCCGACGGCGCGGTCGGCGAGTTCAAGTCCATGGTCAAGGCGCTGCACCAGGCGGGCATCGAGGTCATCCTCGACGTGGTCTACAACCACACCGCCGAGGGCAACCACCTCGGGCCGATGCTCAGCTTCAAGGGCATCGACAACGCCTACTACTACCGGCTGACCGAGGACGCGCGCTACTACATGGACTACACCGGCACCGGCAACAGCCTGAACATGCGGCATCCGCACGCCCTGCAGCTGGTGATGGACTCGCTGCGGTACTGGATCCTCGAGATGCACGTCGACGGGTTCCGCTTCGACCTCGCCTCGACGCTCGCCCGCGAGCTGCACGACGTCGATCGGCTGTCGGCATTCTTCGACATCATCCAGCAGGACCCCGTCATCAGCCAGGTCAAGCTGATCGCCGAGCCGTGGGACATCGGCGAGGGCGGCTACCAGGTGGGCAACTTCCCGCCGGTGTGGTCGGAGTGGAACGGCAAGTACCGCGACTGCGTGCGCGATTTCTGGCGCGGCCAGGACCAGACCCTCGCCGAGCTGGCCTACCGCTTCACCGGCAGCAGCGACCTGTACGAGAACACCAGCCGCCTGCCGTTCGCGAGCATCAACTTCGTGACCGCCCACGACGGCTTCACGCTGACCGACCTCGTCTCCTACAACGAGAAGCACAACGAGGCCAACGGCGAGGACGGCCAGGACGGCGAGGACCACAACCGCTCCTGGAACTGCGGGGCCGAGGGGCCGACCGACGATGCGGGCGTGCTCGAGCTCCGGCGTCGCCAGCGACGGAACTTCCTGGCCACCCTGCTGCTGTCCCAGGGCGTGCCCATGCTGCTCGGCGGCGACGAGATGGGCCGCACCCAGCAGGGCAACAACAACGCCTACTGCCAGGACAACGAGCTGTCGTGGCACGACTGGGAGAACTGCGACCAGGAGCTGCTCGAGTTCTGCCAGCGCCTGATCGAGTTCCGCTCGAACCATCCCGTCCTGCGCCGCCGACGCTGGTTCCAGGGCCGGGCGATCCGCGGCGCCGACAACAAGGACATCGCCTGGTTCACGCCCTCGGGCGATCCCATGTCCGACGAGAACTGGCAGAGCGGCTTCGCCAAGTCGCTGGGCATCTTCCTCAACGGCGAGTCGCTGCCGAACCCCAACCGTCGGGGCGAGCCGGTGACCGACGACAGCTTCTACCTGCTGCTCAACGCGCATCACGAGCCCATCGATTTCCGCCTGCCCGGCCTGGCCTGGGGCAAGGCCTGGGTCGAGGAGCTGGACACGACCAACGGCTGGCCGGACCAGCCGCGCCGATTCGAGGCGGGCGGGACGATCTCGGTGACCGACCGATCGCTGGTGGTGATCCGCCGTGAGTCCTGAACTGGTCGCGACCTACCGGCTGCAGCTCCGCCCGGGCTTCGGCTTCGTCGAGGCCCGGGACCTCGTCCCCTATCTGGCCCGGCTCGGCATCAGCCACGTCTACACCTCGCCGTACCTGCAGGCCGCCAGCGGCAGCACCCATGGCTACGACGTCGTCGACCCGACGCGGGTCAACGTCGAGCTGGGCGGTCCGGCGGCGCGGGATCTGCTGGTCAAGGAGCTCGAGCAGCACGGCATGGGGCACGTCATCGACCTCGTGCCCAACCACATGGCCATCGTCGGCCGGGAGAATCCGTGGTGGTGGGACGTGCTGGAGAACGGCCCGTCGAGCCGCTTCGCGTCCTACTTCGACGTCGACTGGGAGGCCTCGGACGAACGCTGGTCCAACAAGGTGCTCCTGCCCGTGCTGGGCGATCACTACGGCCGGGTGCTCGAGGCGGGGGAGCTCTCTCCCGTCCACGAGGACGGGCTGGTGACGGTCCGGTACTGGGAGCACGTCTTCCCGGTCGACCCGTCGACCCTCGCGCCATTGCTCGCCCGCGCCGCGGACGTGGCGGGGTCGCAGATGCTCGAGGTGGTGGCCAGCGGCTGCGTCCACCTGCCGCGGCCGGGCATCCATCAGCCGGCCCAGGCCGATCGTCGCCATCGTGAGAAGACCGACCTCGGCAATCTCCTGCGCCGGGTCGTCGCCGACGAGCCGGCCGCCCGCGCGGCCATCGACCGGGAGGTCGAGGCCCTCGGTGCCGACATCGATCGCCTCGACGCCCTGCTCGAGGAGCAGAACTACCGGCTCGCGTTCTGGCGGGCCGCCGCGCGCGACCTCGGTTACCGCCGGTTCTTCGACATCCACGACCTGGCCGGCCTGCGCGTCGAGGATCCGGAGGTCTTCGACGCCTCGCACGCGCTGCCGTTGAGCTGGGTGCGGGAGGGTTCGGTGCAGGGGCTGCGCATCGACCATCCCGACGGCCTCCGCGATCCCGCGGGGTATTTCCGACGTCTGCGCGACGCGGCGCCGGAGGCGTGGATCGTCGCCGAGAAGATCCTCGAACCCGGCGAGGCGCTGCGCGAGGACTGGCCCATCGACGGGACCACCGGCTACGACTTCCTCGCCGCGGCCGGCGGGCTCTTCGTCCACGGCGACGGTCTCGGGCCGCTGGGCCACATCTGCGCGGAGTTCACGGGCCGCGAGGAGACCAGCGCCGGTCTGGTCGAGGCCTCCAAGCGCCAGGTGCTGCGCGAGCTGCTCGCCAGCGAGATCAACAGCCTGACCGAGCTGTTCGTCACCGTCTGCGAGCGCCATCGGCGCTATCGCGACTACGGACGTGGCGAGCTGGCCGACGCGCTGCGCGAGGTCGCCGTGGCGTTCCCGGTCTACCGGACCTACGTCAGCGCCGCGCGCCGGGCCATCTGCGACGAGGACGTCGCCGCGGTCGAGGCCGCCATCGCCGGGGCGAAGGCCGCCCGGGACGACCTCGACCCCGACCTCCTGCATTTCCTGCGCGACCTGCTCCTGCTGCGGATCGAGGGCGAGCTGGAGGGCGAGCTCGCCATGCGCTTCCAGCAGCTCACCGGACCGGCCATGGCCAAGGGGGTCGAGGACACGACCTTCTACCGCGACCTCCGTCTGGTGGCGATGAACGAGGTCGGCGGCAACCCCGCGCACGGCACGACCTCGGTCGAGGAGTTCCACGATCATTGCCGCCGGGCCGCCGACCGGTGGCCGCGCGGCATGCTGACCACCTCGACGCACGACACCAAGCGCAGCGAGGACGTGCGGACCCGGCTCAGCCTCCTGTCCGAGATGCCGGACACCTGGGCGCGCGCGGTGCGCAGCTGGACCCGCCTGCTCGAGCCCTACCGCGACGAGCGCGTCGACCGCGCCGCCGAGTACCTCTTCTACCAGACCGTGGTCGGCGCCTGGCCGATCACGGCCGAGCGCGTGACGGCCTACCTGGAGAAGGCCGGCCGCGAGGCGAAGCTGCGCACGTCCTGGCGCGAGCCCGACGAGGCGTACGAGTCGGCGGTCCGCGACTTCGCCGAGGCCGCGCTCGCGGACGAGGATTTCTGCGCCGGCGTGGCGGATTTCTGCACGGTCCTGCAGCGTCCGGGGCGGGTCAACGGCCTGGCGCTCACCCTCCTGAAGCTCACCGCGCCCGGCGTGCCGGACGTCTACCAGGGCACCGAGCTCTGGGACCACAGCCTCGTCGACCCGGACAACCGCCGTCCCGTCGACTTCGAGGCCCGCGCATCGCTGCTCGCCGCGAGCCGGGAGCTGTCCTGCGACGAGGTCCTCGAGCGCGCGGCCGAGGGGCTGCCCAAGCTCTGGCTCATGCAGCGGGCGCTGGCGGTCCGGCATGCGCATGCGGCGGCGTTCGGGCCGCAGGGGACGTATACGCCGCTGGCGGTCACCAGCCAGCACGCCGATCACGTGGTCGCGTTCGCGCGCGGTGACGAGGTGGTCACCGTGGTGCCGCGGCTCATGCTGCGCCTGGAGGGCGGCTGGCACGATACGGCCGTCACCCTGCCCGATGGTTCCTGGCGCAACGCCCTGACGGGCGAGGACGTCGGCGGCAACCCCGCACCGGTCGGCGAACTGCTCGCCCGCTTCCCGGTGGCCCTGCTCGTCCGCCAGAAGGAGACCTGATGGAACCGCTGCGAATCTGGGCGCCCGATGCCCGCGAGGTGGAGGCCGAGATGGGCGACGCCGGCACCCGGCGGCCGCTGGAACCGGCGTCCGGCGGCTGGTGGGAACTGCCCGCCGGGGAGGCGCCGGCGGGCACCCGGTACCGGCTGCGGATCGACGGCGAGGGACCCTTCCCGGACCCGCGCTCGCCCTGGCAGCCGGATGGCGTGCACGGCCCGTCCTGCCGCCTCGACCACGCGGCCTACCCGTGGCAGGACACCGGCTGGCAGCCACCGCCGCTGGCCAGCGGCGTGGTCTACGAGCTGCACGTGGGCACCTTCACGGCCGAGGGGACGTTCGAGGCGGCCATCGATCGCCTCGACCATCTGGTCGCGCTCGGGGTGACGCACGTCGAGCTGATGCCGGTGGCCGCGTTCCCCGGCCACCATGGCTGGGGCTACGACGGGGTCGACCTCTTCGCGCCGCACGAGCCGTACGGCGGGCCCGAGGGGCTGAAGCGGCTCGTGGACGCCTGCCACGGCCGCGGGCTGGCGGTGATCATGGACGTGGTCTACAACCACCTCGGTCCGGACGGCAACTACCTGCGCCAGTTCGGTCCCTACTTCACCGACCGCTACGGTACGCCCTGGGGCGAGGCCGTCAATCTCGACGGTGCCGGCAGCGACGAGGTCCGCCGCTTCTTCTGCGACAACGCGGCCATGTGGCTACGCGACTATCACTGCGACGGCCTGCGGATCGATGCCGTGCACGCCTTCCACGACCGGTCGGCCGTGCACCTGCTCGAGCAGCTCGCCGACGAGGTCGACGCGCTCGCCGGCCACCTCGGCCGCCCGCTGGTGCTCATCGCCGAGAGCGACCTGAACGATCCGCGCCTCATCCGGCCGCGCGAGGTCGGCGGCTACGGGCTCACGGCGCAGTGGAACGAGGATTTCCACCACGCCCTGCATGCCCTGCTCACCGGCGAGCGTGACGGGTACTACGCCGACTTCGGGACGGCCGACGATCTCGTGCGCGTCCTCACGCGCGGGTTCGCGTACGACGGCCGGTACTCCCGTCATCGCGGCCGGCGTCACGGCCGCCCGGCCGACGATCGCCCGGGCACGGCGTTCGTCGCCTGCCTGCAGAACCACGACCAGATCGGCAACCGCGCGCGCGGCGACCGCACGAGCGAGCTGCTGACCGACGGGCAGCTGCGCATCGGCGCGGCGATCGTCCTGACCTCGCCCATGGTGCCGATGCTCTACCAGGGCGAGGAGTGGGCGGCATCGACGCCGTTCCCCTACTTCTGCGACCACCAGGACGAACAGCTGGCCGAATCCGTCCGGCGCGGCCGCCGCGAGGAGTTCGCCGCGTTCGGCTGGGATCCCGAGACGATTCCCGATCCCCAGGCCGCGTCGACCGTCGCGAGCGCTCAGCTGGACTGGCAGGAGTGCGCGCGGGACCCGCACGTGTCGATCCTGGAGTGGCACCGCGAGCTGATCGCCCTGCGTCGTCGCCTGCCCGAGCTGCGCGACGGGCGGCTGGACCGCGTGCGGGTCGAGGTCGGTCCCGATGACGCGTGGCTGGTGGTGCACCGCGGCCCGACCGCCGTCGTCTGCAACCTCGCCGGCGGGAGCCGGACGATCCCCCTCGCGGAGACCGGCGCGCGCGAGCTGCTGCTCGCCTCGCCGGGGGTGACCGTCGATGGCCGTGGGATGACCGTGCCGGAGCACGGCGTGGCCATCGCCCGTCTCAACCGAGGCTAGACGGCCGGAAGGCCACCACGCTCAGCGGCGGCAGGGTGACGATCAGCGAGTGGTCGTGACCGTGAGCCGGCACCGGCGTCGCCTCCGTGCCGCCGAGGTTGCCCTGGCCGCTCCCCCCGTAGAGGGTGGCATCGCTGTTGAGGATCTCCTCCCAGCGCTCGTCGCGCGGCACGCCGAGCCGGTAGTTGTGGTGCGGGACCGGCGTCAGGTTGCACACGCAGACCACGACGCGCCGGTCGTCGCGCGATCGGCGGACGTACGACAGGACGCTCTGCTCGGCGTCGTTGCAGTCGATCCACTGGAAGCCCTCGGCCTCGCAGTCCAGCTCGTGCATCGCCGGTTCGCCACGCATCAGGGTGTTCAGGTCGCGGACCCAGCGCTGCAGGCCGCGATGCGACTCGTGGTCGAGCAGGTGCCAGTCGAGGCTGCGGGCCTCGCTCCACTCCGCCCACTGACCGAACTCCCCGCCCATGAACAGGAGCTGCTTGCCGCTGTGGGTGTACATGAACCCGAACAGCGTGCGCAGGTTGGCGAACCTCTGCCACTCGTCGCCCGGCATGCGACCGATCAGCGACCCCTTGCCGTGGACGACCTCGTCGTGGGACAGCGGCAGCAGGAAGTTCTCCTGGAAGGCATAGAGCAGGCTGAACGTCAGCTTGTCGTGATGGTACTTGCGATGGATGCAGTCCTCGGCGAAGTACCGCAGCGTGTCGTGCATCCAGCCCATGTTCCATTTCATGCCGAAGCCGAGGCCGCCCAGGTAGGTCGGCCGGGAGACGCCGGGCCAGGCAGTGGACTCCTCGGCGATGGTCACCACGTCGGGGTGCTCGCGGTAGACCACCTCGTTGAACCGCTTCAGGAAGGCGATGGCCTCGAGGTTCTCGCGGCCGCCGTGCTCGTTGGCGACCCACTCGCCCTCGCGTCGCGAGTAGTCGAGGTAGAGCATGGAGGCCACCGCATCGACCCGCAGACCGTCGATGTGGTAGACCTCGAGCCAGTAGAGCGCGTTGGCCAGCAGGAAGTTGACGACCTGGGTGCGGCCGTAGTTGAAGACGAAGGTGCCCCAGTCCTTCTGCTCGCCCTGGCGCGGGTCGGCATGCTCGAACAGGTGGGTCCCGTCGAAGTAGCCGAGGCCGTGCTCGTCGCGCGGGAAGTGGGCCGGGACCCAGTCGAGGATCACGCCGATGCCCGCCTGGTGCAGGCGGTCGACCAGGTGCATGAAGTCCTGCGGCGAGCCGAAGCGGCTGGTGGGCGCGAAGTAGCCCACGGTCTGGTAGCCCCACGACGCGTCGAGCGGATGCTCGGAGACCGGCATCAGCTCGACGTGGGTGAAGCCCATCTCCTGGACGTAGGCCACCAGCTCGTCGGCGAGCTCGCGATAGCTCAGCCAGCGGTCGCCCTCCTCGGGCACGCGCCGCCACGAGGCGAGGTGGACCTCGTAGATGGACATGGGCGCGTCGAGCGCCTGCCGCTGGCCGCGCTCCTGCATCCAGCGGTCGTCCTGCCAGGTGTGGCCGGCGAGATCGGTGACCACCGAGGCGGTCTGCGGCCGCAGCTCGCAGGCGAATCCGAAGGGATCGGTCTTCTGCACCTGGTAGCGTCCGTCGTGGGCCGAGATGGCGTACTTGTAGAGGGCGCCGGCCGCGACGTCGGGCACGAAACCTTCCCAGATGCCCGAGTCGCCGCGACGCTCCAGGGGATGCGCGGACGCGTCCCAGCCGTTGAAGTCGCCGACGACGGCCACCCGTTCGGCGTTCGGTGCCCAGACGGCGAAGCGGACCCCGCGTCGGCCGTCGACCTCGACGAGGTGGGCGCCCAGCTTCTCCCACAGGCGATAGTGGTTGCTCTCGCCGATCAGATGCAGGTCGAAGTCGCTCAGGAACTCGGTCCGTGGATTCATGATTCCGATCGCTCCTCGCCGCCGTTGGGATCGCTCGCGCGGGCGGCGACATCCAGGATGCCGGCCAGCGGGACGCCGATCCAGTCGGGGCGGTTGTTGAGCTCGTAGCTCAGCTCGTAGAAGGCCTTGTCCAGGACGAAGGATTCGAGCAGTGTAGCGCGAGACTCGTCGCTCGCCGGCAGCGGCGGCCGGTCGCCCATGGTCTCGAGGTAGCCGCCGAGGAAGGCGGACGAGCACCAGCGCGTCCAGGCGATCGACCAGGCGGCGATGCGGTCCCCGCGCTCGGGCGTGAGGTCGGTCAGCGCCCGCCGGACCGTCTGCGCGGCGTAGTCGAACGACCGCAGCATGCCGGCGACGTCCTTCAGCGGCGACTGCCGCTCGCGGCGCTCGGCCAGCGAGCGCAGGGGCTCGCCCTCGAAGTCGATCAGCAGCCAGCCGGCGTCCGTGGCCAGGACCTGGCCCAGGTGGTAGTCGCCGTGGATGCGGATGAGCTGTCCCCCGTCGCCGAGCGTGGGCAGGTCCTGGAAGCGGGCGATGAGGTTCGGGCCCGCCGCGAGCACACGGTCGGCGAGGTCGCGGTCGGCGTCGTCGAGGGTGCCCATGCGACCGTTGAGCAGCTCGAGCACCTCGTGCGCGCGCGAGGCGCAGGCGTCCGAGAGCGATTCGAGATACGCGGCCCGGAGCGATCGCGGGGCGAAGTCGGCGTGGCGGCGGTCCTGGGTCAGCGCCAGGTGGAACTCGGCGGTGCGGCGGCCGAGGTCGCCCACCCGTTGCAGGAAGCCGTCGGCGGCCTCGAGGATCGGTTCCGGGGGGCTGCCCACGGTCGGCGCGATCATCCCCGGGCTCGCCACGCGGGGGGCCTCCGGCCAGTCGCGACCGGCCACGGCGTCGAGGACCCGGCGGGTCGCCGCGACGCCGACCTGCCAGCCGTCGCCCTCGTTGGCCACGAAGTCCTGCAGCATGGCGAGGGTCGTGCGTTCGCCGCCGGATCCCTCGTACTCCATGCCGCCGTGCACCCGGGGCATGCCGGTGAAGTCCGTCCGCTCGGTCAGGTGCAGGCCGACCTCGAGGTCCGGGTTGATGCCGGCCTCGAGCTGGCGGAAGAACTTCAGCACGTGCGCGTCGTCGAGCACGATCGAGGTGTTGCTCTGCTCGAGCGTGAGCTGCCGCACGCGTGTCCCGTGCAGGCGCGAGGGCGGGGCGCCGCCGCGCCCGGCGGCGAAGGCGCGGATGCGGCCGCCGCGGGCGGTGTCGTACTGGCGACCGTCGATCATCGCGGCGTAGAGCGAGTTGGCCGACGTGCGGTCGGCCAGCGCGTCGCAGATCACGCCCTCGGTACGTGGCGTGCGCCAGTGGGCGATGATGCTGTCGGGCATGTCCTCGACCATGGCCGTCGCCGGTCGGCCCGACACGCTCTTCAGCGGCAGGACGTAGCGCTCGGTCTCGCCGTCGCCGAAGCGGATCTCCACGAACGTGACGTGGAACCCCGCGCCCAGCCGGCACCAGTCCAGCAGGCGGACCGAGACCAGCTCGCGGGCCTTGCTCCGGAACCAGCGCTGCCGACGCAGGAAGTCCGGCAGCACCTCCTGCTCGAGCGCATGGCGGCCGACGTCGTCGAACAGCCGCTCGCCCGCCTCGAGCGCGACGACCGGCAGCTGCTCGCGCCTCTCGCGGGCGGCCGCCGCCCCGGCGGCGATGGGCTCGGGCTGCGGCTCGAGCCGGAACCAGTAGAACGCGTGAGGGCCGACGGTCAGGAAGTACGGCAGCTCGCCGATGGTCGGGAACTCGGTGCGCCCGATCATCTCGACCGGGGTCCAGCCGTCGAATTCCCGCAGGTCGAGCTCGACCGGCTGGGCGTACCGGCTGAGGTTGGCCAGGCAGAGGAGCGTCTCGCCCATGTACCGACGGACGTACGCCAGGACGTGGCGGTTCTCCGGGTAGAGGAACTCCATGGTGCCGCGGCCGAAGGCCTTGTGCTGGCGGCGCAGGGAGATCAGGCGCCTCATGAAGTGCAGCAGCGAGGACCGGTTGCGCTCCTGGGCCTCGACGTTGACGGCTCCGAAGCCGTAGACCGGGTCCATGAGGACCGGCAGGTAGAGCTGGGCGGGGTCGGCGCTGGAGAAGCCGGCATTGCGGTCCATCGACCACTGCATGGGCGTGCGCACCCCGTCGCGGTCGCCGAGGAATATGTTGTCTCCCATGCCGATCTCGTCGCCGTAGTAGATGAACGGCGTGCCGGGGAACGAGAAGAGCAGGCTGTTGAGCAGCTCGATGCGGCGCATGGAGTTGTTCACCAGCGGGGCGAGGCGCCGGCGGATGCCGAGGTTCAGGCGCATCCGGCGATCGGCGGCGTAGCTGGAGTACATGTAGTCCCGCTCCTCGTCGGTGACCATCTCCAGCGTCAGCTCGTCATGGTTGCGCAGGAACAGGCCCCACTGGCAGGTCTCGGGGATGTCCGGCGTCTGGCCGAGGATCTCGGTGATCGGGCGGCGGTCCTCCTGGGACAGCGCCATGAAGATCCGCGGCATGAGCGGGAAGTGGTACGCCATGTGGCAGGCATCGCCGTCGCCGAAGTAGGGCCGGACGTCCTCGGGCCACTGGTTGGCCTCGGCCAGGAGCATGCGGTCGGCGAACTCGGCATCGACCGCCGCGCGCATCTGCTTGATCACCGCGTGGGTCTCGGGCAGGTTCTCGTTGTTCGTCCCCTCGCGCACGCAGAGGTAGGGCACGGCGTCCAGGCGCAGCCCGTCCACGCCCATCTTCAGCCAGAACCGCAGGACCTTGATCACCGCCTGCACGACCTTCGGGTTGTTCAGGTTCAGGTCGGGCTGGTGGCTGAAGAAGCGGTGCCAGTAGTACTGGCCGGCCACCGGGTCCCAGGTCCAGTTCGAGGTCTCGGTGTCGCTGAAGATGATCCGCGTCTCGGGGTACTTCGCGTCGTCGTCGTTCCAGACGTAGTAGTTCCGCCGGGCCGAGCCCGGCTTCGCGCGCCGTGCGGCCTGGAACCACGGGTGCTGGTCGGAGGTGTGGTTGACCACCAGCTCGGTGATCACGCGCAGGCCGCGGCGATGGGCCTCGCGGACGAACTGGCGGAAGTCGCGCAGCGTGCCGTAATCCGGATGGATGCCCCGGTAGTCGGAGATGTCGTAGCCGTCGTCACGCTGCGGCGACGGGTAGAAGGGCAGCAGCCAGACGGCGGTCACGCCGAGGCTCTCGAGGTAGTCGAGTTTCTCGATCAGGCCGCGGAAATCGCCGCGACCGTCGCCGTTGCTGTCGCGGAACGCCTTGACGTGAAGCTCGTAGACGATCGCGTCCTTGTACCAGGTCGGGTTGCCACCGCGGGTCATGTCCGTCCTTTCGTCGCGGACAACCTCGTGGATCCGTCGGCTCGAATCACATGAAGTAGTCGAAGTCGTGCTCGGTCCGGGCTCGACGGCGGATCCGGAAGATCTGCACCGGCATGACCGCCGGGTCGAGCTCGATGTAGTTCCGTGATCCCTGCCACAGGTACCGCGCCTCGCCGATCAGGTCGTGCACCTGGTAGACGTCCCGCTCGCCGATCCCGAATCCGGCCAGGGGGACCTCGACCCAGCCGCCGTGGCGGTGGTGGGGGTCGAGATTGGCGACCACGAGCAGCAGGTTCGTGAGATCCGGCGTCGACTTCGAGTAGGCGATCAGCTGCTCGTTGTCGACGGCGTGGAAGCGCAGGCGATCGTTGCGCCAGAGCGCGGGGTTCTCGCGACGGATCTGGTTGACCCGCGTGACCAGCGAGCGGATGTGTCCCCGCTGATTCCAGTCCCGGTGCCGGAGCTCGTACTTCTCGGAATCGAGGTACTCCTCGCGGCCGGGCAGCGCGTCGTTCTCGCAGAGCTCGTACCCGCTGTAGATCCCGTAGCTCGCCGCCAGCGTCGCTGCCAGCACCAGCCGGACCTGGAAGGCGGCCCGGCCGCCGAACTGCAGGTACTCCGGCAGGATGTCCGGCGTGTTGGCGAAGAAGTTCGGCCGGAAGAAGTCGCTCACCGGCGGACGGGTGATCTCCGTGAGGTACTCGGCGATCTCGACGCTCGTGTTGCGCCAGGTGAAGTAGGTGTACGACTGATCGAAGCCCAGCTTGGCCAGGGCGTACATCAGCTTCGGCCGCGTGAACGCCTCGGACAGGAACACGCTCTCGGGGTAGTGGCGCTTGACCTCGGCGATGCACCAGCGCCAGAACGCCAGGGGCTTGGTGTGCGGGTTGTCGACCCGGAAGATCCGGATGCCGCGCTCGCACCAGAAGAGCACCACGTCGAGCAGCTCGCGCCAGAGCTCGCTCCAGTCCTCGCTCTCGAAGTCCAGGGGGTAGATGTCCTGGTACTTCTTGGGCGGATTCTCGGCGTACTGGATGCTGCCGTCGGGCCGGTGGCGGAACCACTGCGGATGCTCGGTGACGTAGGGGTGGTCCGGTGCGCACTGGAAGGCGATGTCGAGGGCGACCTCGAGGCCGTGATCCTGCGCCGCGGCGACGAAGTGGTCGAAGTCGTCGAGGTCGCCGAGCTCGGGGTGGACCGCCTTGTGACCGCCCTCGTCGGCGCCGATGGCCCAGGGGCTGCCGGGGTCGTCCGGGCCGGCCTTGACCTGGTTGTTGGGTCCCTTGCGGTGGACCCGTCCGATGGGGTGGATGGGCGGGACGTAGACCACGTCGAAGCCCATGCGGGCGATCTCCGGCAACCGCGCCTCGGCCGCCCGGAGGCCGGGGGGCGTGGCCCCGGGCTCGGCCAGCGCCGAGCGGGGGAAGAACTCGTACCAGGCGCCCACGGCCGCCCGCTCGCGGTTGACGTCGACGCGTCCCTCGGGCAGGTGGAACGATTCGCGCGATCGCTCGTCGTGCCGGCGCGCGAGGGCGGCGAGGTCACGGTCGAGGGCGGCGGTCACGCGATCGGCCTGGGCGAGCGTGGCGGTGAGCGCGGCGGCGGCATCCTCGAGGCGACGGCGGTCGTCCGGGGCGGCCCGCGCCGCGAGCTCTCGCAGCAGGATCTCACCCTCGCGCAGCTCGAGGTCGACGTCCTGGCCGTCGGCGTCCTTCTTCACCAGCGCATCGCGCCAGGTGGCGAAGCGGTCGATGCGCCCGGCGGCCGTGAACACGTGCGGCTCGAGGCTCGCGATCTCGAACTCCGCCTGCCAGCGGTCGTTGCCCACCGGTCGCATGGGGACGCGCCGCCACTCGGCCTCCGAGAGCGGGCGCCAGCAGAGATCGACCGCCAGGTGATCGTGCCCGTCGGCCACCGCGTCGACGGTCGCGCGCACCGTCTCGCCCACCGTGCGCTTGATCGGCCAGCGTCCGGCGTCGACGGTCGGCTGCAGGTTCTCCAGCCAGACGCGCCGGTTGAGCTCCGGGGCCGGTTCGGGGCGATGTTGTCGCGGGTCGATCATCGCCGGGTCTCCCCGCCGGCGTCGATCACCTCGCCGTAGACTGCGTGGACCTTACGCGCGATCGCGTCCCAGCCGAACTCCTCGACGACCCGACGGCGGCCCGCCTCGCCGTACCGGCGCGCGCGGTCGGGGTCGGTCACCAGGCCGGTGATCGCCGCGCCCAGTTCCGCGGCGAAGCGGCGCGGATCCGCGGGCTCGGGGTCGTCCTCGCTGCGCGGCGTGAACGCCACGAGCTCGCCGGTCTCGCCGGGGACGACCACGTCCGGGATGCCGCCGACCGCGCTGGCGACGACCGGCGTCTCGCAGGCCATGGCCTCGAGGTTGATGATGCCGAACGGTTCGTACACCGAGGGGCAGCAGAAGACCGCTGCGTGGGAGAAGAGCGCGATGGCGTCCTCGCGAGGCACCATGCTGTTGATCCAGACGACGTTGCCGCCCGGGCGGTCGGCGCGCAGGCGGCCGATGGCGCCCGAGGTCTCGGTGGCGATCTCCTCGGTGTCGGCGCCCGACGCGCACAGCACGATCTGGATGTCCGGCGGCAGCTCGGCGGCCGCGGCCAGGAAGTGGCCGATACCCTTCTGACGCGTGATGCGACCGAGGAACAGGACGTAGGGCCGGCCGGGATCGATGCCGTGCCGGCTGAGGACCTCCGGAGCCTCGACCGGCCGGTAGATCTCGGCGTCGATGCCGTTGGGGATCATGCGGACGCGGTCCTCCGGCACCCGGAACCGCTCCCGGATCACCTGTTGATCGTGACGCGAGACCGCGATCACCGCGTCGGCCATCTCCAGGGCGGTGCGCTCCACCCAGCAGGACACGTCGTAGCCCCGCCCGAGCTGCTCGCGTTTCCAGGGCCGCAGAGGCTCGAGCGAGTGCACGGTCACGACCAGCGGGATGCCGTACGCCAGCCGCGCCAGGATGCCGCCGAGGTGTGTGTACCAGGTGTGGCAGTGCACGACGTCGGCCTCGGGTGGCCGGGCGTTGGCCGCCAGGCAGGTCTCCAGAGCGGAAAGCGCGGACCCGACCTTCTGCGGGTGCTCCGCGAACATCCCGTCGCCGAACGGAAGGCCGATGACCGCGGGGCTGGCGTCCGGGTCGTCCTGGTCGCCGAAACATCGCACCTCGACGGAGGCCAGCCGGGCCATCTCGGCGACGAGATGCTCGACGTGGACGCCGGCGCCGCCGTAGACGTGGGGAGGATACTCGCGCGTCAGATAGAGCACGTTCATGGTCGCGATCGCCTTTCGGGTCGGGTGATGAGATCAGCGTAAGCACACACTCCGGACCGTGCCACCGGGACCGGGGTCGACGGCGCCGGGTCCGGTCGGCTACACTCGGCGCGCCGCCGACCGATCATCGGTCGGCCCGTCACTTCCGACCCGCGCGAAGGAGCCACGATGGAGCCGGTGAAGCAGACGATCCGCGACTCGGCCGCCGCCCGCTGGGGCGTGCTGATCCTGGTATCGGCCGTCCTGTTCATGAACTACTACTTCTACGACGCGCTCTCGCCGCTCAAGGACCTCATGCAGTCCGAGCTCGGGTTCACGTCGGCCGACTACGGGTTCTTCACCTCGGCCTACTCGTTCCCCAACGTGTTCCTGCTGATGGCCGTGATCGGCGGGATCATCTGCGACAAGCTGGGCATCCGCATCACCGGCACGACGTTCACCGGCCTGATGCTCGCCGGCGGCATCGTCACCGCCTACGGAGCGAGCGAGACCTACCTCTCGGGCGGCTTCGGCTACGGGCTGATGAACTCGTTCCTGCCGTCGATGTCCCCGGCCCTGAAGATGACCTCCCTCGGATACTTCCTCTTCGGCCTCGGCGCCGAGACGAGCATCGTCGTGGTCTCGAAGGTGGTCGTGAAGTGGTTCAAGGGCCGCGAGCTGGCGCTCGCCCTGGGCCTGAACCTCGCCTTCGCCCGGCTGGGGTCGGCCCTGGCCCTGGTCCTGTCGCCGCAGCTGATCGAGCCGGACTGGACCTGGGCGATCTGGTTCGGCGTGCTGCTGCTGGGGATCGGCCTGCTGGCGTTCCTGATCTACGTGATCCTCGACCTGAAGATCGACCGCCAGCTGGCCATCGGCACGCCGCACGATCCGGAGGACGAGTTCCGCATGGCCGACCTGCGGTTCCTGGTGACCGACCGCTCGTTCCTCTTCATCACCGCGCTGTGCGTGACGTTCTACTCGGCCGTCTTCCCGTTCATCAAGTACGCGCCGGACCTGTTGATGAACAAGTTCGGCATGGAGCGCCAGATGGCGGGCAACTTCTCGTCGATCCTCATGTTCGGCACCATCGCCCTGACCCCGCTGTTCGGCTGGATCGCCGACAACAAGGGCAAGAGCGCCACCCTGATGTACCTCGGCTCGGCCCTGCTGATCGTCTCGCACCTGATGTTCGCCGTGACCTCGTTCATGCCGCTGATCCCCATCTTCCTGCTGGGCGTGGCGTTCTCGCTGGTGCCGGCGGCCATGTGGCCGGCGGTGACCAAGATCGTGGGCGAGAACAAGATCGGCACCGCGTACGGCTTCATGTTCTCGGTCCAGAACCTGGGGCTCTGGGCATTCCCG
>WJIQ01000141.1 GCA_014730255.1 bacterium
AGATCCGCGACATCTCCGTGTCCCTGGCCGACATCCTCGCCTTCGTGGCCGTGGTCTGGCTGTCGTTCGGGCTCTCGCGGTGGCTCCGGGCGCTGCTCGAGGACGAGTTCCTGCCGCGATTCCGAATGCCGCGCGGCGTGCCCAACACCATCTCGCGGCTGACGCATTACGCGGTCCTGCTCATCGGGTTCCTGTTCGCGGTCAACCTGGCGGGGCTGGACCTCAATCGTTTCACGCTGCTCGTCGGCGCCTTCGGCGTCGGCATCGGCTTCGGCCTGCAGAACGTGGTCAACAACTTCATCTCCGGACTGATCCTGCTCTTCGAGCGCCCGGTCCAGGTCAGCGACCGCGTGCAGGTCGGCTCGATGCTGGGCTTCATCGAGCACATCGGCATCCGGGCCAGCGTGATCCGCACGTTCGAGGGCGCCGAGGTGATCGTTCCCAACGGCCAGCTCATCTCCGACGTGGTCACGAACTGGACCCTGAGCGATCGCATGCGCCGGATCGACATCGAGGTCGGCGTGGCCTACGGCACCGACCCGGACCTCGTGCTCGGCGTCCTGCGCCGGGTCGCCGACGAGCATCCCGACGTGCTGGCCGAGCCCGAACCCTACGTGCTGTTCATGGCGTTCGGCGAGAGCTCGCTCGACTTCTCCCTGCGGGCCTGGACGGCCGACTACGAGCAGTTCCTACGGATCGGCAGCGAGCTGCGGGTCGGCATCGCGCGTGCCCTGAAGGACGCCGGCATCGAGATCCCCTTCCCCCAGCGGGACCTGCATCTGCGGACGGTCCCTCCTCGCGAGGACGGATCGACGCCGGAGGACTCCGGGCCGATCCCGCCGGGGCGTCGATGAGCCTGAACCGCAAGCAACTGGCGAAGCTCGGCATCCCGTCCGGGCCCTGCATGCAGCTCGCCTCGCGGCTCGTCGCCGACGCGGGCCGGCGGGGGACGCCGCGGCGGGTGATCCGGCGTGAGCTGGCCCGCCTGCTCGACGTCCCGTCCGACTACCCGGACGAAGGTCCGTTCGCCGAGCTGGCCGCGATGATCGTCGCCCACGAGACGACCCTGGACGAGGCGGACCCCGACGAGGACGCGACCACGGCCACCGTCCCGCACGGCGAGGCCCCCTGGCGGCGATGGGGCGACGACATCGATCCGGCCGCCCTCGGCCAGATGCACCGAGCCGCCTCGCTGCCCGTCGCGATCGAGGGCGCGCTGATGCCCGACGCGCACCTCGGCTACGGACTGCCCATCGGGGGCGTGCTGGCCACCGAGAACGCGGTGATCCCCTACGCGGTCGGCATGGACATCGGCTGCCGCATGAAGCTTTCGGTGCTCGATCTCGGGGCCGACGCGCTCACCGGCCGCACCGACGACCTCGGGCAGGCCCTCGAGCGGGAGACCAGCTTCGGCGGCGGCGCCGGCTTCGAGCGGCGGCGCGCCCACCGTGTCCTCGACCGCGGCGACTGGCAGGCGACCCCGTTCCTGGCCGGGCTCAAGGATCGCGCCTGGTACCAGCTCGGCTCGTCCGGCCGCGGCAACCACTTCGTCGAGTTCGGCGTGCTCACGCTCGACCGTGCCGACCTCGGGCTCGCCGCCGGACGCTACCTCGCCCTGCTCAGCCACAGCGGCAGCCGCCACGCCGGTCTGCAGGTGGCGAGGCGATACAGCGAGATCGCGCGTCGCCGGCACCCCGAGCTGCCCCGACACCTGGCCGCGCTCGCCTGGCTCGACCTCGACAGCGCCGAGGGGCAGGAGTACTGGCACGCCCTGGAGCTGATGGGCGCGTACGCCGCGGCCAACCACGACGTGATCCACCGCCACGTGCTCGCCCGGCTCGGGGCCGAACGACTGGCGATGGTCGAGAACCACCACAACTTCGCCTGGCGCGAGGAGCACGGCGGCCGCGAGCTGATCGTCCATCGCAAGGGGGCCACGCCCGCGCATGCGGATCAGCTCGGGGTGATCCCGGGCAGCATGGCCACGCCGGGCTTCGTCGTGCGCGGCCTCGGCAACCCGGACGCCCTGTCATCAGCCGCTCACGGCGCAGGCCGCCGCATGAGCCGCCACGACGCCAAGCGGCGCAGCACCTGGCGCGAGGTTCGCCAGGTCCTCGAGGATCACGGGGTGACGCTGCTCTCGGCCGGCCTGGACGAGGGGCCGCACGCCTACAAGGACATCCGCGCGGTGATGGCCGCGCAGTCCGATCTGGTGGAGATCGTCGCTCGCTTCGAGCCGCGGATCGTCAAGATGTCGTCGTGATCGCCGTGGCGCTCGCGAGGGCGCTGGCCGGGCCCGGTGTGGCAGGGCGGAGCTGTCCGGAGTATCTTGATCACGCCGACGACCAACCGTGGCCTTCATCCGTCCCGTTTCCGGAGGATCGACCGTGGCCCTCGCCCACCCTCGCCACACCGCCGGCCTCGCGCTGGCACTCGGTCTACTCATCCTCATGACCACCGGCTGCGCGTCGCCGCCGCGCCTGGTCCACGCCTGGCAGGACCCGGGCTACGCCGGCCCCCGCCTCGAGAGGATCCTCGTGGTCGGCATCTCCGAGCGCGCCAGCACGCGGCGGGTCTTCGAGTCCGTCTTCTCGGCCGAGTTCCGCGATCGTGGAGTCGCCGCGACGCCGAGCTACGAGCTGTTCCCCGGCCCCGAGAGGCCGGACCGCGAGGAGTTCCTCGCGACGGTCCGCGCGCGTGGATTCGATGGCGTGATCCTCTCGCGCGTGGTCGGCGTCGACCGCGAGGCGTCCGTCACGCCGGGCTACGTCGTGGTCGAACCCGCCTTCGCGTACCGCCGCGACTTCTGGGGCTTCTACAGCGACTCGTACGCGGTGTACAGTTCGCCCGGGTACGTCGAACGCTACGACGTGGTGACCGTGGAGACCAACCTGTACGAGGTCGCCGGCCCGTCGCTCGTCTGGACCGGTCAGACCGAATCCGTCGCCCCGACAGGTGTCGAGGCCGAATCGGCCGGCCTGGCCAGGGTCATGATGCAGGAACTCGTCAGGCGTGGTCTGATCGCCGCGGACTGAGCGATCGGATCACCAGCACGACGCATCCGGAAAGTGACCACGATGTCGAACCGTATCCCGCTTCTCATCGTCGCCACCGTCGCCCTCGCCACCACCACGCTGGCCCAGCCGCTCTCCTACAAGGACCCGGTGCGCTGGGGTCGCTGGGACTACGGCCTGCGCGTCCTCTACACCACCTCGCAGGACTACGCCGGCGCCGGCGGTTCGAGCCTCGCGCTGGAGGACGATCTCGGCTGGGGCTTCACCTTCGGCTACAACCTCGACGACCGGTTCCGCCTCGGCCTGGACTTCGGCTGGCGCTCGATCGGCTACGAGGCGGTGGTGGTCGACGGCGACGTGCCCGGCAACACGATCCGCTACGGCGGCGAGCTCAGCACCGCCTCGGTGCGCCTGACCGGCGACTGGAACGTCCTGCCGTCCCGTTTCACGCCCTACGTGAACGGCTCGGTCGGCCTGATGTCCGTCGACACGAACATCCTGGCCGGCTGGGAGTCGGGCTGCTACTGGGATCCCTGGTGGGGCTACCTCTGTGGCACGGTGCCGGTGACGTACGGCGACGACTCGGCGATCTTCGCCCTGGGCATCGGCGGTCGCCTGCACGTGAGCGAGAGCGTGTTCTTCAAGGTCGGATACGAGCACACGTGGGTCACCGACCTGGAGACCGACAGCTCGCAGATGCTACGGATCGACTTCGGGTTCCTGCAATGACCGACGGCGGACCGGCACCGTCCCGCTAGCGGGCCGGACCCTCGCCATCTGTTCGCAGCGCGGCGGCCGCCGCGGCGATGGTCTCGTGCATGGGAAGCGCGAGGTCCAGCGACGTCACGTGCAGGAGCTTGGCGACGCGCTCGTTGGCGCCGGTCAGGACGACGCTGTCCCCCTGCTGCTTGCGCTGCCGGGCCAGACCGACCAGCCAGCCCAGCCCCGTCGAGTTCAGCCAGACCACCTTCTCGAGATCGACGATGACGTCCTGGAAATCCGTCCCGGCCGTCGCGATCTCCTGCACCATGGCCTCCAGGCCCGTACCGGCGGGCGGATGCTCACGGCTCGCGATCGACCGCTCGTTGCCGTCGCCATCGAGCAGGGCGAACTCGACCTTGCCCACGAAATGCGCCTCGCCGCGGATCAGCAGGATCGGCGGCGGTGTCCGGTCAGCGGTCATCTCCGTCCCCTGGTCTGGTCGTCTCGCGATGTCGGTTCCCGTCGGCCCCGCAGAGCATCGACTCGATCGCCGGAACCATCGGCCGACGAGGAGGATACCAGCGGTGGCGGGCGGCAGGCCAGCGAAAGATGGCTGACCGCCCCCGCGGCATGCCCCGCCGCGCGCGCCCACGTGCGCCTCAACTTCGTTCGGGAACCGTACAATGGCCCGCGTCGCGCACGAAATCGAGCAGAACGACGATTTTTCTGGTCAGATCGCGAAAAAACACTTTGTGCGGACTCCGAACATAGTGTATGGTGTGCGCATCGCTCCAGGTCCGGAGCGCGCTCGAGATGGCCGCGCGACTCGAGGTGGCAGGAACGCCGCCTCCGCGGACTCGGGATCCCATCGGGTTCCGGACTCGACCTGGATCGCGTTCGACACGTCACGCGTATCCGAATGCGCGCCCCTGCCAGACAGATTCGCTGTCGCGAGCGGGGACCGCGCCACTGCCAGGAGGCAAGACATGAACTTGAGAATGATCATCGCCATCGCCACCGTCTGCATCGCGTTCGGGGCGATGGTCGCCCAGGCCAATCCCGTGGACATCGCCGTCAACGGCAGCTTCGAGAGCGGCGACTTCGAGGGCTGGTCGCTCTTCCCGACCGGCGACGACCAGTTCACGATCGTCTCGCCGGGCACCGACGGCGACTTCGCCGCCTGCATCACCAACGAGGTCGCGCCTTCGGCCGCCCTGATGAAGAACGCCAACATCGGCATCGGCATCGTCGAGCCCGAGATGGAGGTCACGATCACCTTCGACGCGCGCGGCACCCTGACCGCCGGCGGCGTGGCCTTCGCCGAGTTCTTCTCCGAGCTCGAGGGCGGCGGCGTCTCCGCGGCCGAGATCCTGGGCGGCGGGCCGCTCATGCTCGACCCCGATCCGGCGGTCTGGACCTCGTTCAGCTTCACGACCATGACCGGCCCGGACGTCTCCGGCGGCGTCACCCTGCAGCTGACCGCCACCACGGGCGGCGACCCGGCGAGCTTCGCGCAGGTCTACTACGACAACGTGACCATCGTCGTCGAGTCGACCGTCGCGACCGAGGCCTCGACCTGGAGCAGCGTCAAGAACCTGTTCTAGCGCCGGGACGGACGAGACCGTCGATCGAGTCACCCAGGGGCCCCTGGGGCCCCTGGGCGCGACCAGGAGGGCGGTCGCTGGCGTTGTTCGCCAGCGGCCGCCCTTCGCGCGTCCCTCGACGTCTACGGTCCGACCCGACTGATCGCCTCGCGATCGTCCGTCGCGACGAAGTGCTGCAGCGCGAGCCCATCGGCGATCTCGGCCACCGCGTGCCAGCGCGCGCGAGCCGCGTCCATCCCGCCGACGAAGCGATAGCTCCGCCCCTCTCCGTTGAGAGCGTAGAAGCGCACGCGCAGGCCGCGGGCGGTGGCCGACTCGAGCAGCCGGACCAGACGCTGCCGGTCGGCCTCGGTCCAGTCGCCCTCGTCACCGTCGAACCCCGGCTCGACGTGGCGCCAGTGGATGGCCACGAAGCGCAGGTAACGGTCGCCGCGCTCCGGCAGGAGCGCCGTCGGGTCGGGCGTCGGCTCGTCGTCGCCGCCGATCACGCGATCGGCGAAGGCCAGCAGCGCATCCCCGCGCTCGACCACGCGGCGCCGGTAGGCGCGCTTGACCGCGTCGTCGCCGGTCAGGCAGACCGTGATCGCGCCGGGTCGCAGACGCGGGTCGTCCGCCGGCTCGCAGCGGCTCAGCAGATCGCGATGGGCGCGGAACCGGGCATCCAGGAGCGCCGCGACCCGGCCGGCGGACGCCCCCGCGCAGTCCTTGACGTCGATGGTCAGCACGAACTCGCGGCCGTCGCCATGGACGCTGCCGCGGTGGTCGGCCACCCGCGCGGCGAGCACCTCGAGATAGCGATCAAGCGTCCGCGTCGGTCGCGGCGCGTCGCAGTCGTGCCGGACCTCGAGGTGGTGATCGACCAGCACCACGTCCAGCTCCACGTTGGGAAAGCCCAGTCCCAGCGCCTCGGTGAAGACCTCGTCGCGTGTCGTCGCCGGACCCTCGTCGTAGGCATTGTGCGCGGCGCGGGCGCGCTGGAGCGCCCCGTGGACATCGACGAGACCGGTCGTCGTCGCGAGGACGAGCGGGGCGAGGGCGAGCCCGAGGTGCAGGGACGATGGCATGGGAGATCTCCGACGATCCAGGCCTGTCCGGACCGGGTCGGCCCGGCATCCCGACGCAAGGCGGCGCCGGGACCACGTTCGCACGTCGATTGTCGGGGCCCCGCCCGGGCACGTCAACGGCCGACGACGCCAGACCGCGCACCGCGCCGACCGGTCACGGCCGAGCTCGGCATCGGCACCGATCAGAACCCGGCCTGCACGCCTATCACCACGGTCCCGCGCGAGTAGGCGAAGGTGCGGCAGTTGTTCTCGAGGTCCTCCAGGTTCCAGGCGCCGAACACGAGGACCGCGTCGCTCAGCGGCGCCTCGCCCTGCAGGCGGACCCGCCAGCTGTCCTTCTCGCGCAGCGGGGCGCCCGGGTCGTTGCCGACGGTCGACCGGTCGTAATCGGAGATCGACCGACGCACGCGGAGCTCCAGCTCCCAGTCGGCCCGCGATCGCCATCCCACCTCGGCCAGGACGATGCGGGTCTGACGGTCCCAGTACCCCTCGTGCAGGTCACGGGTGACCAGCACACCCAGCGCCATCTAGCGCCGTCCGGGCGGCGGCGCCATGGAGGAGCGACCTCGAACCGCCGCACCGGTTTGCGGCGACCATTGCCGCCACGTAACGTCACAGGCCCCATCCGACCGGTTCCACCATGACGAGGAGGGAGTCCATGGTGCGCCCGACACGGTCGTCCATCCTGCTGTCCATGCCGCTGATCGCCCTGGCGCTGGCCGCCTGCAGCGTCCGACACACGACCTTCCTGTCCGAGGCCGACCTGGCCGCCGCCGGTGCCGACTCGCTGTCGCTCGAGGCCTTCCTGGCCCTGGACCCCGCCGAGCAGGCGGCGCGCGCCGGACGCGCCCGTGCCGCCGTGCGTCCGCTCGAGGCGGTCGAGGCGGGGCAGCGGGCGCTGGATCGCCGCCTGACGAGCCCCACGCTGCACCTGCCGCAGACCATGGCCCACGCGGTCCTGCCACGGGTCGGCGACGTGCTCGAGCATCTCGACGCCGCGCTCGGTCTGGACCCGACGCGCGCCGACCTCTGGCTGGCGCGGGCCCGGCTGCTCGACCTGGTCGGCGACCGCCGTCGCGCCCGCGACAGCCTGGCCCAGGCGTGGTGGGTGACCGGACGGGTCTCGTCCGGGGCCCGGGACCGGTCAACCCTCCGGCGCGACGTCGCCGTCGCCGCCGCCTGGCTCGATCGCGAGGAAGGGCGCTGGGACGACGGCCTCGACTGGCTCGACCGCGCCCGCGCGGACGTCGATCCCGAGCGCGACGGCGAGGTCGGCCTGCTGCGCGGCCTGCTGCTGGCGGGCCGTGGCGACCTCGAGGCGGCGATGGCCCTGTCGTACGGCCTGCCGCCGACGCGGGTTCCGGTGATGGACGCGCTCGGCACCTGGGGGCGCCTGGGTCTGGCGAGGCGGACGAGCGACATGCACAAGCGCTGGCTGCAGGCGGAGGTCTGGATGCGGCGTGGTCGGCGCGACCTGGCCTGGCGGGTGCTCGGCGAGATCCCCTACAGGCGGCGGTTGACCGTCCTGCCGCACCGCCTCTACCAGGACCTCGGCCTGTACGCCGAGCTGAGCGGCCGTCCACGGCGCGCCAATCTCTACTACGCCCTGGCCCACATCCGGCGGGACTTCCGGCAGATCTCCATGCCGGTGCCGCTGGTCTGCGAGCCCGTGGTCGCCGGCCGGCCCCACCGCGACCTCAACTTCTACGTTCTCGAGACGGGCGCCTACCAGGGCGGATCGCTGGTCGCGTACGCCATGTCGACCGCCATGCGCGCGATGGCCGCTCCGGAGTCCCCGCGCAGCGAGACGAGCTACCTGCTCTCCTCCGAGGCGCTCGACGCCTGTTTGCGCCGCGACGTCCGGGCCGACGCGGCCCTGGCCATGCGGGGCCGCCTGCGCTTCTCCCGCGGCTACTACGTGCTGGCCGAGATGGACCTCGCCGACGCGCGCGAGCGTCTGGCGCGACGCGGCATCGTCGATCCCTGGACCAGCTACCTGCTGGGCCTGATCGCCATGGGCCGCGACCGGCCCGACGAGGCGTGCACCCTGCTGGACGAGAGCCTCGCCGGCGATCCCGACCGCGCCGACGCCTGGGGCGCGCTCGGCGTGGCCCGCCTGCAGCTCGGCGACCGTCAGGGGGCCCGCGAGGCCCTCGACCGCGCCATCGCCCTCGACCCGCACATGGTGGCGGCCTACTTCAATCGCGGCCTCCTGCGCAGCCAGGAGGGCGACCTCGACGGTGGCCTGGCCGACTTCGAGACCGCCGCGCGACTGGCCCCCGACCAGACGCGGATCGCGCGCGTGATCCAGCTCGGGCGCCTGGCCCGGCGTCAGGGCAAGGCGTTCATGCCCGGCCTCGACGCCGCCGGCCACTGGTCGCCCGCGGCGGTCGAGGTCCAGGCCCACGAACGGGGCGCCTTCGCCCCCGCCCCGGCCCGCCGCGACGACGCCTGGCGGGACCGGCTCGCACGCCTGCTCGACGAGGTCCTCGCCGAGTCCGGCGCCAAGGCCCGCGCCGCCGGTCTCGACACCGCGACGGTCGCACGTCTGGAGCGCGAGCACCGCGCCGCGCCCACGCCGCAGCGGCGCAAGCTGCTCGCCCACGCCTACGTCTGGCTCGATCGGCTCGAGGCGGCCCGCGATCTGCTGACCGCGGACTGGGGCGGCGACCTCGACGACCAGGAGGTCGTGCTCCTCTTGTGGCTCGACCAGCGAGCAGGCGAACGGTCCCGGCTCGGCGATCTCGCCCGCCGCATGGGCGGCGCGCTGGATCTCGAGCTGGCCGGCCACGACTGGGTCGCGGTCGCGGCGCAGGCCGTGGGCGACGCCGGGCACGCCACCCTGGCCCCCGGCCAGCCCCTGCGCCAGCTGGACGCGTCGGCCCGCGAGACGCCGAACCGCCTCGGCCCGGACACGCTCCATCTCTGGCGATGGATCGGACACCTCCTGCGCAACGGGGCGGGCCTGTTCGTCGAGGAGCTGCTGACCGAGCCCCGCATGGAGATGCTCCGGATCCCCGATGGCGGCACCAACGCGGTCCCCGCCGCTGGCAAGTCCGGCGGTGGGCTGGGAGGCTGACCCGATGCCGACGGGGGCCCCCGGCGCTGGTGCCGCGAGGTCGTCGAGGCGACAACGCCGTATCGAAGTCCGTGATGGCCAATGGCCTCGAGACCGGTTACCTTCGGTCCTGACAGACCCGCCCTGTTCTGCGCCCCGCGTCCGTCCGCGCCCGCGTCGTTCAGTGGTTTTCTCGAGCGACCGGAGCGACGATGAGCGCGACCGCGACCGGCCCCCTGCACACCTTCCACATTCCCGTCATGGGAACCGGCTTCACCATCGACACGCCGCTCAAGGTGGCGCGCTTCGGCATCGCCTCGGTGGTCTCGCTGGTCGACGACGTGCTCATCGAGCAGGTCCGTCGCCGCCTCTGCGAGGATCATGGCGAGCCCTACGAGCCCATCCCCGACGACGCCGACGACGCCCGGGCCCGCCGCATCACCACCTACCTCGACCTGCTCGACGACCTGGTCCAGCGGCAGGTCGAGCGAGTCCGCAGCGCGGTGTTCGAGACCGGCAGCGAGATCCAGCGCTACTTCGAGCTGCTGCCGCCGTCGACGGTGCGCGAGCTCTACGAGCGCATGCAGGCCACCGAGGACCCCGCCGAGCGGGTCCGCCTGCAGGACGAGCTGCGCCAGTTCGTCCAGCCCGGGCCCATCGACGTGAACATCATGACCAAGCTCGACCGCGACCGTGATCGCCGGGGGCGCCCGCTGGGCGAGCGCGGCTCCGACGCGCTGAGCGCCCTGCGCGGATTCATGGACAGCAAGGCCCGCGGATCGGTCGTGCTCTCGGCCGGCATGAACCGGCGCCTGTTCAGCTACATGGGCGACTTCGTCGATCACTTCCACGACGGCGCCGGCGACCTGCGCAAGCGGATCGTGCTCAAGGTGAGCGACTACCGCTCGGCCCTGGTCCAGGGCAAGCTCCTGGCGAAGCTGGGGCTGCACATCTCCGAGTTCCGTGTCGAGTCGGGCCTGAACTGCGGCGGCCACGCCTTCGGCGGCAAGGGTCAGCTGCTCGGCCCGATCCTCGACGAGTTCCGGCGCGAGCGCGAGACCCTCGCCGCGACGCTCGGCAAGGTCCGTCGGCAGGCGCTGTCCGCCCTCGGGCGCGACGACCAGGCGGCCCAGGCGCCGCTGCCCACCCGTCTGACCGTGCAGGGCGGTCTGGGCGAGGCGCACGAGGACCGGCTCCTGCGGGAGCACTACCGCGTCGACGGCACCGGCTGGGGCAGCGCGTTCCTCTTCGCCCCGGACGTGGTGAACATCGACGCCGAGAGCCTCGCCCGCCTCGAGGCGGCCGGCGAGGCGGACATCGACCTCTCCGGCGCCTCGCCGCTCGGCGTGCCGTTCTGGTCGCTACGCGATTCGGCCAGCGAGCGGACCCGGATCGAGCGACTGGCCGCCGGCAAGCCCGGCAGCCGCTGCCCGAAGGGCTACCTGGTCAGCAACACCGAGTTCACCGATCAGCCGATCTGCACGGCGAGCCGGGCGTATCAGCGCCGCAAGCTCGAGCAGATCGCCACCAGCGATCTCGAGGCCGTCCCGCAGCGCCGCGCCCAGGAGGAGGTGGCGGCCCGCGCCTGCATCTGCCACGACCTGGCCGGGGGCTTCACCGGCCCGGCGGGGATCGACCCATCGGCCACGACGGCCGTGTGCTGTGGCCCCAACGCCGCCTACTTCACGCGGCGCGCCAGCCTCGACGCCCTGGTCGACCACATCTACGGACGCGCCCGGCTGCCGCTCGCCCCGGACCGTCCCCACATGCTGCTCAAGGAGCTGTCCCTGCATCTCGACGGCCTGCGCCGCGACCTGGTCCGCCACACCGAACAGCCGTCCGAGAAGCTCGCGCGCACCATCGTCGAGTGCGCGGAGAACCTGCGGCGAGGCATCGGCCATTACCGCGAGCTGGTGCCCGCGATCGAGGCATCGCACCGGACGGCGTTCGCCGAGCGGCTGGGAGACCTGCAGGACGAGCTGGTGCGACTGCTGCCGGCGGCCACGCTGGCGCGGATGTCGGGCTGACCGACGTCGACCGCGGCTGCGACCTCTCAGCTGAGGTCGGCGTCGATGCTGCTCACCCCGATGAGCAGCACCAGCAGCCCGGTCATGGCGACCGAGATCACGACGACGCCCACCTTTCCCAGGGTGGTGAGTTCGTTCCGTGTGACCCGGGCGATCTCGTCGAAGGGCACCTCGGCCCGCTCGGCGCCGTAGTTCCCCGCCCAGCCCAGCACGAGCCGGTCGGCCTCCAGTTCGAGGACCTCGCCCTCGAGCGTCCGGCCGTCGCGGGTCTCGACCGTCACCCGTTGCCCCACCTCGACCACCGGCGCCTGCCCGGCGTCCGGATCGCCCGGCAGTGCGCGAGGCCGTGAGGCGCTGCAGCCGAACAGCAGCACGGCGACGGCGACCAGAAGGATGGATCCCGGGACGGAACGCAGCATGGCGCCTCGCTTTCGATCGATCGAACCGGCTCGTCCAGTGGACTCCGGATCGATACGGACCTCCGGCATGCCGGTCAATGGTCAATCGGCGAATCGGGTCATCATCCGCTCGAGATAGCGCGACCGTAGCTGATGCCGGGCGAGCGTCCGCGTCGCGCCCGGCAACGACAGCACCGCCCCGAGCAGGGCCGCCAGCGCGCGGTGACTCCAGAGCACGCGGTTGTCGAAGACCAGGTCCTGGAGCTTGCCGCGCTGGGTGGCCATCAGCACGTAGCGGTGGGCGTTGTTCACCGGCGTGATCACCCGCTCGGGCCGCCGTTCGAGCGACATCGCGTCGCGGGTGCAGCGGCGGACGCAGACGCCGCAACCGAGGCAGACGTCGGTGTCGATGCGGGCGGTGGCGCGCCGGCGCGGCGCATCGTCGAGTTCCTGGGATGGCCCCTCCGCAGACCGCAGCGCGATGGCGTCGACCGGGCAGGCGGCGACGCAGCGCCCGCAGCCGTCGCACCGTTCCTCGTCGACGGCCGGCAGCCAGTTCGTGGTGTGCACCGGGTGCAGGTGCGCGAATCGCTTCTGGGCCAGCAGCGCCTCGCAGCAGCAGCCGCAGCAGTTGCAGATGAAGTTCACCCGTTGCTGGACGTTCTCGCCGAACTGGACCAGGCCGCGCTCGTGGGCCTCG
>WJIQ01000142.1 GCA_014730255.1 bacterium
CGGGTCAGGCGCGACGGGTCCCCGAAGCCGCGGTGCTCGATACGGACCTCGTCCGGCGATAGCGGGCAGTTCTCGTGCGCGTGGCCGCAGACGGTGTAGACCACGTCGAAGGCGAGGTCGGCGAGCTCCTCGACGCGCTTGACCCGCTGCCCGGAGATGTCGATCTCGACCTCGCGCATCACGCTGACCGCGCGTGGATCGAGCTCGTGGGCGTCGAGACCCGCGGAGTGGGCCTCGAACCGGTCGGCGTACAGATGGCGCGCGAAGCCCTCGGCCATCTGGCTGCGGCAGCTGTTGCCGGTGCAGAGGAAGAGGATTCGTCGTTTCATGACCTCGTCGTCGCTTCCGGGCGAGGGTTCCTTTCGATTCATCCCCTGGCCTGGATCTTGGCCCACGTGTCCTTCAGGGTGGCCGTCCGGTTGAAGACCAGGCGCCCGGGCGTGGAGTCCACGGTGTCCACGCAGAAGTACCCGTTGCGCATGAACTGCACCCTGTCGCCCCGCGTGAGCTCGCCGAGGGCGGGCTCGAGCCGCGCGTCCTCGACGATCTCGAGCGAACGAGGGTTGAGATTCTCGAGGAAGTCGCCGCTCTCCTCGGGGAACGGGTCCCGGAAGAGATGGTCGTAGAGCCGCACCTCGGCCGCGACCGCGTGCTGGCAGCTCACCCAGTGCAGCGTGCCGCGGACCTTGCGGCCGTCGGGCGTCGACCCGCCCCTCGACTCGGGGTCGTAGGAGCACCGCAGCTCGACGATCTCACCAGCCTCGTCCTTGATCACCTCGTCGCAGGTGATGTAGTAGGCGTGCTTGAGCCGGACCTCGCTACCCGGCTTGAGCCGGAAGAACTTGCGCGGCGCCTCCTCGCGGAAGTCGTCGCGCTCGATCCACAGCTCGCGCGAGAAGGGGACCTGGCGCGTGCCGGCCGACGCGTCCTCGGGGTTGTTGACGCAATCGACCATCTCGACCCGGTCCTCGGGGTAGTTGGTGATCACCACCTTCAGCGGGCGCAGGACCGCCATGTAGCGCGGCGCGACGCGGTTGAGGTGCTCGCGCACCGCCCACTCGAGCAGCGAGAAGTCGACGGTGCTATCGGCCTTGGCCACGCCGATGCGGTCGCAGAACTCCTCGATCGCCTCGGGCGTGTAGCCGCGGCGGCGCATGGCCTTGAGCGTGGGCATGCGCGGGTCGTCCCACCCGGAGACGTGGCCCTCCTCGACCAGCCGGCGCAGCTTGCGCTTGCTCATCACGGTGTAGGTGAGGTTCAGGCGCGCGAACTCGTACTGTCGCGGCTCGTGGGGGACGGGCAGGTTCTCGATGAACCAGTCGTAGAGCGGGCGGTTGACCTGGAACTCCAGCGAGCAGGTGGAGTGGGTGATGCCCTCGATCGCATCGCTCTGGCCGTGGGTGTAGTCGTACATCGGGTAGATGTGCCACGTGTCGCCGGTGCGGTGGTGGGCCATGTGCTTGATCCGGTAGAGCAGCGGGTCGCGCATCTTCATGTTGGGATGCGCCATGTCGATCCTCGCGCGCAGCGTGTACCGGCCCTCGGGGAACTCGCCGCGCTTCATGCGCTCGAGCAGGTCGAGCGACTCGGCGGCCGGCCGGTCGCGGTCGGGGCTCGGCCGACCCGGCTCCTTGACCGTGCCGCGCCATTCGCGGACCTGGTCCTCGGTGAGCGAGCAGACGTACGCCTTGCCCTCGCGGACCAGGTGCTGGGCCCACTCGTAGAGCTGGTCGAAGTAGTCGCTGGCGTGGAAGAGGCGGTCCTCCCAGTCGGCGCCCAGCCAGCGGACGTCCTCCATGATGCCCTCGACGAACTCGGTCTCCTCCTTCTCGGGGTTGGTGTCGTCGAAGCGCAGGTTGAACTTGCCGCCGAACTCCGAGGCCAGCCCCCAGGCGATGTGCACGGCCTTGGCGTGGCCGATGTGCAGGTAGCCGTTGGGCTCGGGCGGGAAGCGCGTGTGCACGCGGCCGTCGTGCGTGCCCTTCTCGAGGTCGGCGAGCACGATGTCGCGCAGGAAGTTGCTGGGCTCGGCGGACTCGTCGTCGCGGCTCGGGACCCTGGGATCCTCGGGAGCGCTCATGGCAGACCTCTGGGTTCGGGAACGTCGGATCGGAATGCGGGAAGGCTAAGAGCAAACCTGGCGCGAGTCAAAGGGGGCCTCGGTCGGAGACCGCCCGCAGAGACACCGAACGGCGGCGATCCGGCCTGCCCTGCATTAACGTGGTCATTCCAGTCCGGTATCGAGGAATTCCTGGCGAGGGTGGCGCCCCGCCACCGAGTCCGAGGAGGATCCATGCATCGTCATCGCGTCCTGATCTGTACCCTTCTCACCCTGTCCGCCGGCCTGGCCCCCGCCGCCGTGGTCACCGAGACCGTCCTCTACGAGCACGACGGCGTCACGCTCGAGGGCTATATCGCCCACGACGACGCCACGGGCGAGCAGCGCCCCGGCGTCCTCGTCGTCCACCAGTGGATGGGACTGTCGGACAACGAGCGCATGCGTGCCGAGATGCTCGCCGAACTGGGTTACGTCGCGCTGGCGGTCGACATCTACGGCCAGGGCGTGCGGCCGGAGAACACCGACCAGGCGCGCGAGCAGGCCATGAAGTACTACGGCGATCGCGAGCTCTACCGCGGGCGCCTCGCGGCGGGCCTGGCCGAGCTCGTCGACCACCGGCTGGTCGATGCCCGGCGGACCGCGGCCATCGGCTACTGCTTCGGTGGCGCGGGGGTGCTCGAGCTGGCCCGGTCCGGTGCGGACGTGCGCGGGGTGGTCAGCTTCCACGGCAACCTCGACACGACGATGCCCGCCGAGAGGGGCGAGGTCGCGGCCAGCGTCCTGGTCTGTCACGGCGCGGTCGATCCCTACGTTCCGGCCGAGCAGGTGCAGGCCTTCCTCGAGGAGATGGAGACGGCGGCGGTCGACTATCAGCTGATGATGTACGGCGGCGCCGTGCACGCCTTCACGCAGAAGGGCGCCGGCGACGATCCCTCGCGGGGAGCGGCGTACCAGGCGACGGCCGACCGGCGGTCCTGGCGGCTGATGCGGGACTTCTTCGCCGAGGTCCTGGACGACTAGGCATCCGGATTCCCGTTCAAGTCGGCCCGTATCCTGCCGACGACCGGGGCAGGAGGTCGCCGCCATGCCGTCTCGCCTGATCTCGATCGTCGCGCTCCTCGTCGTCTCGGGGTTCTGGTTCCTGGTCGCCGTCCACTACCGCGATGGCGACGAGCCCTCGTTCGCCGGGACGCTCGACGCGTCCCGGCCGCGGTTGATCGATCCGGCGCCCTTCCGCCGGGACATCGAGACCGCCGAGGCGCTCATCTACGCGGCCGAGCCGCCCGACTGGTCCACCGCCGAGCGCGCCGGCGCGGCCATCACCGACGTCGGATCGGTCGTCGTCGGCGCCGTCCAGGATCCCCACCTCCGGAAGTCGGCCGAGTCGATCATCTGGCTCGGTCAGCGCGTCGCCGCCGCCGGCGACGTCGGCTACGCGTTGCCGGACCTGGTCGAGATCCGGCACGAGTGGGAGGCCCTGCGCAACGAGGTCTTCCAGCCGGTGGCCTGGTTCCGCGGCAACCCGCCCACCGCCGCCGGCGAGGGCGAGGCGGCGGGCGCGGAGGTCGCCGCGCGAAGGGCGTCGGCGCAGGCGACGACCGCGGCCCTCGACGAGGCCCAGACCCCAGCGGCGCCGGCTCCGATCACGCGCTTCGAGCGCCGCCAGTACGAGCGCATGGTCGATGCCCTGGCGCGGCTGAGCGAGCGCGGCCGTCGCAAGTGCGCCGCCCTGGGCGAACCGGACTACGACATCTCGGTGCCGACGCCGCGCAGCGAGAAGCACGTGGCGCGCTGGTTCGCCTGGTCGCGGGAGTGGGAGAACGGCCTGTTCGACGCCTGGAAGGAGGCGCCGCACGCCCCCGGTTTCCAGGAGCAGCAGGACCTGCAGCTGGCCTACCAGGATCTCGAGAAGGCGCTGCGCCAGCTCCAGCTCGTCCCGCGCGGGGCCGGCATGTGGCCGACCCCGTTCGAGCACCAGTGGGAGCAGCGTTTCGACCTCGCCGAATCCCACCTGGCCAGCGCGACCGAGCACCTCGCCAGCGTGCGCACCGAGTAGATCCGCCGGTCGTTCAGCTGTTCTCCGCGCCGAACACCTCGGGGTCGAACTCGCCCTCGCTGCGCGCGACCACGGTCGTGCAGGTCAGGTCGCCCGCGATGTTGACCGCCGTGCGCGACATGTCCAGCAGCCGATCGACGCCGAGGATGATCCCGATGCCCTCGACCGGCAGGCCGATCTCCACCAGCACCATCGACAGCATGATCAGGCCCACGCCCGGCACGCCGGCCGTGCCGATCGAGGCCAGCGTGGCCATGAGGATCACCTGCAGGAAATTGCCGATGGACAGATCGATGCCGTAGACGCCGGCGATGAACACGGTGGCCACGCCCTGCATGATGGCCGTGCCGTCCATGTTGATCGTCGCGCCCAGCGGCAAGGTGAAGGCATGCACCTCTTCTCGCGCCCCGAGCCGGTGCTCGGCGACCTCCATGGTCACCGGCAGGGTCGCGTTGGAGGACGAGGTCGAGAAGCCGACGATCATCGCGGGGTAGACGTTGCGGAAGAACCGCAGCGGCGAGACGCGCGCGAGCAGGGTCAGGATCAGCGGCATCGTCACCAGCAGGTGGATCAGCAGGGCGCCGAGCACGCACGCCATGTACTTCAACAGCGGCAGGAAGACCGCCAGCCCCTCGCTGACGATCACCTTGGCGATGAGCGCGAGCACCCCCAGCGGCGCGATCCACATGATCATGATCACCATGCGCTGGATCATCGCGTCCAGCGATTCCAGCACCCCCATGAGCGGCTCGGCGCGCTCGCGGACCGCGGCCAGCGCGAGGCCGGCCAGGATGGCCACGAAGATGACCTGCAGCATCTTGCCCTCGACCATCGCGGCGAACGGATTGGCCGGGACGATGTCCACCAGCGTGTCGGCCAGCGGTGGCGCCACGCGTCCCTCGAAGGAGGCGTCGACGTCGATGTCCAGGTTGCTGCCGGGCTCGACGGTCGAGGCCAGGGTCAGGCCGATGGTGATCGCGATGGCGGTGGTCATGAGGTAGATCCCCATGGTCTTGCCACCGATGCGTCCGAGCTTGCGCAGGTCGCCGATCGCCGCCGTGCCCAGGGTCAGCGACACGATCACCAGGGGCACGACCATCAGGCGGATCGCGTTGAGGAACACGCGGCCGACGGGATCGTGGAAGTACCGCACGGTGGCGTCGTTCACCGACGGGGGCAGCAGCCAGTACTGCAGCAGGCCGACGACGATGCCGGCGGCGAGGCCGAGCAGGATCCAGGCCGTCAGGTCGATCTTGCGCCAGTTCATGGTCGCCTTTCTCGAGGGGTGGGCGGGGCGAGGTCTCGCGACAGGCTAGCACGGTCCGGCGCCGGACTCCACGGTCGGGTGCGCGAGCACGTGTGGGCGATCCGGCCGGTTGATGGTAGATTCGGCGGGTCCGCCCTCGCCTCGCACGTCCGTCGGTTCCACCGGGAGGATCGCGTCCATGGGCATCGCCTCCGACATCGCGATCATCGTCGTCGCCGGCCTCGCCGGCGGCCTGCTCGCCCAGCGGCTCCGCCAGCCCCTGATCCTCGGCTACATCCTGGCCGGCGTGATCCTCGGCCCGGTCACCGGCGGCGCCCTGATCTCCGACCCGCACGACATCGAGCTGCTCGCCGAGGTGGGGGTCGCGCTCCTGCTCTTCGCCCTGGGCATCGAGTTCTCCCTCAAGGAGCTCCGGCCCGTCCGGGCGATCGCGCTCGTCGGCACCCCGATCCAGATCGCCGTGATCATCGCGGTCACCGCCGGCCTGGTTGCCGCCACCGGCTGGGCCTGGGACGAGGCCATCTGGATGGGCGCGGCCGTCTCGCTCTCGAGCACGATGGTGGTCCTGAAGACCCTGCAGGGGCAGGGCCGCGTGGGCACGCTGTCCAGCCGCGTGATGATCGGCATGCTGCTGGTGCAGGACCTCGCCGTGGTCCCGATGCTCATCCTCCTGCCGCGGCTCAGCAACCTGCAGGCCGGGCTCGGCGACGTGGCCTGGGCGCTGGGCAAGTCGGTGATCTTCATCGCGCTGATGATCGTGGTCGGCTCGCGGATCATCCCGCGCCTGATGGTCGAGGTCAGCAAGTGGTGCTCGCGCGAGCTGTTCCTCCTGACCGTGACCGCCCTCGGCCTGGGCATCGGCTACGCCACGTACGAGGTCGGGCTCTCGTTCGCCTTCGGGGCCTTCGTCGCCGGTCTGGTGCTCTCCGAATCGGATCACAACCACCAGGCGCTCAGCGACATCATCCCGCTGCGTGACATCTTCGGCCTGCTGTTCTTCGCCTCGGTGGGCATGCTGCTCGACCCGGTGTACGTGCGCGAGAACCTCGGCCTGGTGCTGGGCATGGCCGCGGCGATCGCGGTGACCAAGGGCGTGGTCTTCGCGGTCCTCAGCCGCCTGTTCCACTACGGCAACGTCGTGCCGCTGGCCATGGGCCTGACCATGTTCCAGAGCGGCGAGTTCGCCTTCGTCATCGGCAAGGTCGGCATCAAGACCGGCAGCATCGAGGCCGACACCTACTCGTTGATCCTCGCCGTCACCCTGATCACCATGTTCCTGACCCCGCTGGTCTCGCGAGCGACGGCGCCGATCTACGCGCAGCTCAAGAAGCGGCGCACCAGCGAGCCGCTGCGCACGATCAACGTCCAGCACGACGACCTGCGCGACCACGTCATCATCTGCGGGACCGGGCGCGTGGGCCGCAGTGTGGCCTGGACGTTGCGCGAGCGCGGCCACCACTGCGTGGCCATCGAGATCGATCAGCACCGCCTCGAGGACTGCAGCGAGGCCGGCCTGCCCATGGTCTACGGCGATGCCTCGCACCCGGCCGTGCTCGAGGCCGCGGGGCTCGATCACGCGTGCCTGCTGGTGATCACCACGCCGGCGCCGGTGACCGCGCTGGCCGTCGCCCGCTACGCGCGGCAGCGCCGCCCCGAGCTGCACATCGTCGTGCGGGCGGAGTCGGCCGACGTCGTGCGCGAGCTGGAAGCTCTCGGTGTCTTCGAGGTCGTCCAGCCCCAGATCGAGGCGGGGCTGGAGATGCTGCGGCAGTCGCTGGAGCACCTCGGCGCCGCCGAGGGCGAGGTCCGCCAGCTGCTGGGCGAGGCGCGGCTGACGGAAGCGACCTGACACGGCGCCGCGCGCTCCATGACGGCCACTCGTCGGAACGGGAGCAGGCGCACGGCCAGGCGACGATCACCGTCGTCCATTGGCAGGCGATGGGAACCGGCGGAGACCGGGTGGTCGCATACGTCGGTCACCGCTGGCAATGCGGGCAATGATACAGCCGCCGCCCGGCGACGTCCCGGCGCAGGATCGCCGCCCCGCAGTCGCGGCAGGGCCGTCCATCGCGTCCGAACACGAAGAAACGGTGGTCCGAGCGCGGCACGCCGGCGTCCTTCAGCGCGGCCACCCGCTCCGGGTCGTTGGTGATGCCGCCGGTCCGGTAGGCACGGCGGCTGATCTCGCGCACGGCCCACGCGAGCCCGCGCACACGATCCTCGTCGAGGTCGGACGGACGCACATCCGGCCGGACGCCCGCCACGAAGAGGATCTCGCTGCGCAGGTAGTTGCCGGTCCCGGCGAGGAAGCCCTGGTCGAGCAGCAGGCTGCCGACGCCGCGGCGCCGGAATCGCCTCTGCCCGAGGCGCTGGGCGATGCGCGCCGGTCGCAGGCGCGGATCGAGGATGTCCGGCCCGAGCCGGGACAGGAACGGGTGGGCGGCCTCGGCCTCGGCGTCGAGGACGGCGATCTCCGACGCGCTGTACAGCAGGGCCGATCGGCGCCGGGTGTGGATCGCCAGGCGCAGCTGACGAGCCGTCCGCGGCGGATCGTGGCGATCGCGGACGAACCAGCGTCCGTACAGCTGGTTGTGGCTGTAGATGCTCAGGTCGCCGGCGAAGCGGATCAGGAGCGCCTTGCCGCGCGGCTCGACCGCGCGGACGATCCGGCCACGAAGCACGGACGCGTACGGCGCGAGTTCGGCGAAGGCGAAGTAGACGTCGTCGGCTTCCTGGCGCTCGAGCACGCCGGCGATCTGGTCGGCGGCGCGCCGGATCTCGGGTCCTTCGGGCAACGGGGCTCCATGTCATCCGGTGGCGCGGATGTCGGGCACGGCTGGCAGCGATACCGGGATCGCAATATGATACAGAAATAGTCAGAATAAATGTCACGGCCACCACCGTCCCTCCGTACACGGACCATGTGATCGCCACGCCGCGTGGCGAAGAATAGTCCTGCGCGGTGCGCGCACCGTCGCCACCCTCGACCCCTGACCAGGAGAGATCCTTGAAGGCCCTCGTTCCCGTGATGCTGCTGATGCTCGGCCTGCTCGCCGCGACCGGTTCCCACGCCCAGGAGTTCTCGTTCGACGCGTTCGTCGGCACGTGGGAGGGAACCATCTCCAGCGAGAACTTCGGCGGCTATGACGACCCGATCACGCTCGTGGTCGAATCCGATGGTTACTACACCGATTCGTCGGGGCGCCTGATGCCGACGCTCTACCCCGACACCCAGCAGTGCGAGTACGACGAGGCCACCAACCGCGTCCACTTCTGGTACCTGCAGACCGTCTATTCCGGCCAGTACTTCTACCAGCACTTCTACCTCGAGGTCGTGTCGTACACGGGCGATACGCTCGAGCTGCACTACAACTTCCACGACGACGACGTCCCGCACCCGGACGCGATGACCATCGCGCTGGTGCGCACGGGCGTGACGGCGGTCGATGACGGGGCCGAGGTCGCAGCGGCCGGCGTCGCGCCCCTCACGGCGTATCCCAATCCGTTCAACCCGGCGACCCGGGTGGCGCTGGAGATGGCGCGGGCGGGCCACGCGCGCCTGGACGTCGTGGACCTGCGAGGCCGCCGCGTCGCCGTGCTGCACGACGGCCTCCTGCCGGCCGGCCGGCACGAGATGGAGTGGCGTGGGCGCGACGATGCCGGACGCGCCGTGCCCGGCGGCGTGTACCTGGCGCGCCTCGTGACCGCGGCGGGCAGCCGCACGGTCAAGCTGTCGCTGGCCAAGTGAGGCGGTCGCCGGCGGTCGACCGTGCGTGGTTCCTGGTCGGACCGGTCACAGCAGCCCGTTGAACCCGACCAGGATGAGCGCGATGCCGGAGACGCCGAGCGCGTACGCCAGGTTCCGGTCGGCCGTCCGCCCCAGGCGCACGTCGGTGGGGTCGAGGGGGTCGTAGGAGATCTCGATGGTGCGCCGCCCCTGTAGGCGGGAGAGGCCGCGGCCCGTCCGGCTGCGCACCTCGTGCACCTCGCCGTCCTGGTCGGTGAACCGCACGACCGGAATCGCCGTGACCCGGCCGGTGGCCTGGTCGGTCAGCTCGTGACCGGGGGTCGTGCTCTCCAGGCGCACGATCTCGGCGGTCGCGAGCTCGGCCCGTACGAGCCACGCCTGGACCCGCCGCCACCGGACGACACCCAGGACGAGCAGGACCGCACCGACGACCATGGACGCCAGACCCCACATGCGCTCCATCATACCGCCCCGGCCGGGCGGCGCCAAGCCGGGCGATGGCCCGGGCGCGTCGGTTGACGCCGGCCGCGGCGTCGCGGACAATGCGCCGATCCCGTCACCCGGATCCCCGGCCGGAGGCATTCCCGCATGGTCCCCGATTCGAGCCTGCTGATCACCGATGTCCGCCTCGTGAACGAGGGATCGATCACCGAGACCGACGTGTTCGTGCGCGGCGGCCGCATCGAGGCCATCGCCGGCGACCTCGCCTCGCGCGGCGCCGACACCGTCATCGACGGCGCCGGCAAGTACCTGCTGCCCGGCCTCATCGACGACCAGGTGCACTTCCGCGAGCCCGGCCTGACGCACAAGGCGGACCTCGCCCACGAGTCCCGCGCGGCCGTGGCCGGGGGCGTGACCAGCTTCATGGACATGCCCAACGTCAAGCCGCCGACGCTCACGGAGGAGGCGCTGGAAGAGCGGTGCGCGCTCGCCGCGCGCGCGGCGGTCGCCAACTACGCGTTCTACCTCGGGGCGAGCAACGACAACCTCGACGCGATCCGTCGCCTCGCGCCCGGTCGGGCCTGCGGCGTGAAGGTGTTCATGGGCAGCAGCACGGGCAGCATGCTGGTCGACGACCGCGACGTCCTGGCCGGCATCTTCGGTGACGCCCCCACGCTGGTGGCCGTCCACTGCGAGGACGACCCCATGATCCGCGCCGCCGAGCAGGCGGCGACCGAGCGATACGGCGAGGACATCCCCTTCGCCGAGCATCCGAACATCCGCAGCGCCGAGGCCTGCCTCGCGTCGTCGACGCTCGCGGTGGAGCTGGCCCGGGAGCACGGCACCCGGCTGCACGTCCTGCACCTGACCACTGCCCGGGAGCTGGATCTCTTCACGCCCGGACCCATCGACGGCAAGCGCATCACCGCCGAGGTCTGCGCCCACCACCTCTGGTTCACCGACGCCGACTACGCCGGCCGCGGCAGTCTGATCAAGTGCAATCCCGCCATCAAGTCCGCCGCCGATCGCGACGCGCTGCGCGAGGCGCTGGCCGACGATCGCCTCGACGTCGTCGCCACCGACCATGCGCCGCACACCATGGCGGAGAAGCTCGATCCCTACCTGCGCGCGCCGAGCGGCCTGCCCCTGGTGCAGTTCCTGCTGCCGATGCTGCACGCCCTGCACGTCGAGGGCGTGATCACGCTGGAGCAGCTGGTCCAGAAGGCCTGCCACAACCCGGCGCTCTGCTTCGGCGTCACCGACCGCGGATTCGTGCGCGAGGGCTACTGGGCCGACCTCGTCCTGCTCGACCCGGAGACGTCGACCCCGGTCGCACGCGACGGGATCCTCTCGAAGTGCGGCTGGTCGCCCCTGGAGGGCGAGACGTTCCCGGGCTCGGTCGACACGACCATCGTCTCGGGCCAGGTCGCCTGGCGGGGCGGCCGCATCATCGAGTCGACGCGCGGCCGGCGCCTCGAGTTCCTCGTCTGACCTCCCTCGCGGTCGACGAACGACGCCACGCGTCTTATCTTGCCCGGCGGTGTGCATCGCCGTGACGACACGGCCCGACCCGAACCCCCAGGTCTTGACCATGTTCGAACCCACCCAGACCGTTCCCAGGACCCTGACCGCGGTCTGCGCCCTGATCGGGGCGCTCCTGACCGTCGGCCTCACCGTGCTCGCGCTGCTCAACACCGAGGATACCGACGTGCTCGCGGGGATCGGCACCCACGAGCCCCGGCACAGCGGCCTGCTCTTCCTGACCGCTGTCTTCGCGTCCGTGGCGACGTTCCGGCCCCTTCTCGGCGGTGTCGCCCTCGTCCTCTTCGGCGGGTTCGTCGTGCCGACCTTGCCCGTGATCGGCGTCATCGGGATCGCCTTCGGCCTGCTGTCGCTCGTGCGTGCCCATCTGGCCCGCCGGCATGTCGCCCGCCTCGCCGCCGCGGCGGAGGCGGAGGGGGAACCGGACATGGAGATGGAGGAAGACGCCGAGCCCGGGGCCCGGACCGCGACCCGGGACGTCGCCGAGGGGTCTTGACCTCGCCGGCGGCCCCCGCGTAGCTTGCTCCGGTGATCCTCGCCGCCCTCCAACGAACGGGCTGCCGTGCTACGTTCCACCTGGTCGACCCTGCGGCCGTACTGGTCGCTCCTGAGCGGACAGCAGCGCACGTTCGCCGCGGTGCTGCTGCTGATGCTGGTCTCCACGGCGGTGAACCTGGCGATCCCCGTGCAGGCCGGTCGGTTCGTCGACGTGCTGGCCGAGGGCGGGTTTGAGGGCGCCGGGCCGCGGGCGATGGCCGTCCTCGGCGTGCTGCTGGTGATGCAGCTGATCGGCGGGTTCCTGTACCAGTACCTCAGCCGCCGCCTCGGCCTGCGCACGGTGACCCGGCTGCGCCGCCGGCTCTTCGCGCACCTGCTGAGCCTGCCGAGCCTCTACTTCACCCACCAGAAGGCCGGTGACCTCTCCAGCCGCATGACCAGCGACGTGGGCGCGATCCAGAGCCTGTTGACCGGCGGCGTGGTCTCGCTGGTGCGCTCGGTGGTGACCTTCGTCGCCGCGGTGATCCTCATGCTCCAGGTCAACGCCCAGCTGACCGGGGTGGTCCTGCTGCTCGTGCCCGCGACGATCCTGCTGGTCTCGTTCTTCGGTCGGCACCTGCGGCAGCTGTCGCGCCGGATGTACGACGACGTGGGCGAGCTGAGCAACCACGTGCAGGAGGTCTCGGGCGCCATCCGCGCCGTGAAGGTCTTCGGCAGCGAGGATCACGAGCAGGGCCGGTTCGACGACCGTCTGGACACCTACCTCGGATCGGGCCTGCGCCGCGCCCTGCTCTCCTCGGCGCTGGAATCGGGGGCCCAGGTCCTGATGTGGATCTGCCTGATCGCGGTGGTGATCTACGGCTTCTACCTCTCGAGCCAGGGGCGGGCGACGTACGGCGAGCTGGTGACGTTCCTGCTGCTGGCCTTCCGCGTGGCCGCGCCCCTGGGCGCGCTGACGAGCCTGTACAGCCAGGCCCAGAACGCGGTGGCGGCGGCCGGCCGCCTGGACGACGTCTTCCGGGCCACGCCGGAGACCGACACGCTGGGGGCGGTCGCACCCTCGCCCCGACGTCCGGTCGCCTCGCCGCCGTCGGCCGGCCGCGAGCCGGCGACCATCCGCTGCGAGGGGGTCGGTTTCCGCTACGGCAACGACGAGGACGCCGCCTGGACCCTCGACGGCATCGATCTCGCGGTCGAGGCCGGCGAACGCGTCGCCCTCGTCGGGCCCAGCGGCGCGGGCAAGACCACGCTGGCCTGCCTCGTGCTGCGGCTGTTCGATCCGCAGCGCGGCCGGCTCCTGCTCGGCGACCGGCCCTACACCGACTTCGACGTGCGCGACCTGCGCCGCCGCATGGCGTTCGTGCCGCAGGAGGCCGTGCTCTACGATGCGACCGTGGCCGAGAACATCCGCTTCGGCCTGGCGGGGGCCGACGACTCCGAGGTGCGCGTGGCGGCCGAGCGGGCGCAGGCCCTCGGCTTCATCGAGCGGCTGCCGGACGGCTTCGCCAGCCGCATCGGCGATCGCGGGGTGCGCCTGAGCGGCGGCGAGCGTCAGCGCCTGGCGCTCGCGCGGGCGTTCCTGCGCAACCCCGAGCTGCTCGTGCTCGACGAGCCCACCAGCGCCCTCGATGCGGCCAGCGAGGAGGCGGTCCAGCGGGCCCTGGTCGAGCTGATGGCCGGCCGGACGACCCTGATCGTGGCGCACCGCCTCTCCCTGGTGCGTGACCTCGACCGGATCGTGGTCCTGGAGAGCGGTCGCATCGTCGAGAGCGGTCCGCACGCCGAGCTGATGGCCGGGCGCGGACTCTACGCCCATCTCTACGAGCTCCAGCACGGCTGAGGCGACGGCGTGTCACCGGCGGTGGACGATCCCGATCGCCGCCGCGAAGCGCCCGGCCGCCTCGCCCTGCACCCGCCAGCTCCAGAACCGCTCGCCGTGGCAGATGGTGCACCGATCGCTGCGCTCGATCGCCGTGCTCGCGACGCCGGACCGGACGAGCTGATCGGTGTTCGCAGCCCAGAGGTCGAAGTGCTCGCGTGCCTCGCCGACGGGCCGATCGGCCACCGGGCCGGGCACGAAGAAGCGTCCGGCCTCGGCCCCCAGGGCGGTGGTGGCCTGCGCCCGCACCTCCGCTCCCACCTCGTAGCAGCAGGGCCCGGCCGAGGGGGCGATCGCCGCCCGCAAGCTGGCCGGGTCGGCACCCAGGTCGTCGCACAGGCAGGCCACCATGCGCGCGGTGATCCCGGCCACGGTCGCCCGCCACGAGGCATGCGCGAAGCCCACCACCGGATCGCCGCCCGGGCGCCGGCCCCCGACCAGCACCAGCGGGCAATCGGCGCTGCGTCCGATCAGCAGCAGGCCGGGGACCTCGGTCACCAGGGCGTCGGCCTCGCCGGCTGGGCCGGGCCGGTCGACGCGCAGGACCTTGCCCCCGTGCACCTGACGGGCCCACGCCGCGCCCTCGAGCCCGAGCTCCGCAGCCAGCTCGCCCGAGGCGGTCGCCGTATCGGCGGTCGTGCCGACCGTGCCGAAGACCGGTCCGTCCCGGGTGGTGACCGCGTGCACCACGCGCGGCGCGGCCGCCAGCTCCGGGAAGCGTCCCAGGGGCCAGCGCCCGCCCTCGTCGATCACCAGGCCCGGCATCAGAAATTGAAGACGTCCATGAACTCGAACGTCCAGTCGCCGTCGCGCTCCTTGGCGGCCTCGAAGCGCAGCTGCCAGGTCAGCAGGTTCAGGTGGGCGCCGACGCCGAAGCTCTGCAGGGCGCGGTTCGAGCCCTCCGCGACCGGCGCGAGGTACGATCCGCCGTCCTCGTACCAGGCGTCGCCGACGTCGAGGAAGCCGTGCAGGCCGAGGCCGACGGTCTCGCCGGACTGCGAGACCGGCATCATCACCAGCGGCCAGCGCACCTCGGCGGTCAGCAGGTAGGCGGTGTCGCCCTCGCGGCGGGCGTAGGGGGCGCCGCGGACCGTTTCCGGGCCGCCCCAGCGCAGGACGTGCTCCGGGGCGCCGACGCTGTCGACGCTCCGGCCATACGCACGCAGGGCCAGGATCGGCCTGTCGAACACCTGCTGAAAGACCCGCAGGTCGACCGTGAAGCCGTGCTGGCCGTCGATCTCGTCGCCGGTCCGGTGCAGGTACTCGACGGTGTGGAACATGCCGTGCTCGGGATAGTAGGGGTTGTCGCGCGTGTCCAGGCCCGCGAGGGCGCGCAGGCGCCAGACGTCGCGGGTCTGCCCGGCCAGATCGACGACCGTCCCGCCGTACCGCCAGGCGTAGTCGTCCTTCTGCTCGAAGCTCTCGTAGCCGCCGCCCAGCTCGACGAACAGCGCCCCGGTGATCTCCTGACGCAGGCCGATCAGGCCATGCCAGCGGGCGTAGTCGAAGGGTCGCCAGACGAACGGTCCCTGCTCCCAGAGGCCGTCGACGCGCAGGCTGAGGTGATCGCGGCCGAGGAACCACGGCTTGGTCCACGACACGTGGCCGCGCTGGATGCGGTAGCCGATCGCCCGGACCTCGAGCGTCTCGCCCGCGCCGCGCAGGTTGGTGTCGGTGAGGGTGGCGCCGAGGAGGTACTTGTGGCGCCGGTCGTACCGGACGTAAGGAGTCGCGCGGAAGGTCTTCTCCTCCTCGACGGTCACCAGCAGCGTGACGCGGCCGGTGTCGTCCTCCCTGGTGGACAGATCCACGAAGGCGAAGTAGCCGCAGTCCTCCAGGCGGTCCCAGACGCGGTCGTAGGCCTCGAGGGGGAACGGGTCGCCCGGCTCCAGGCCGATGACCCGGTCGATCACCGCGCGATCGGTCTTGGTGTTGCCCTCGACGATGATCTCGCCGAGCACCGCATCGGGCTGCTGGGCGACGGCGACGGCGGGGGCGAGGTGCACGGTCGCGACCACGATCGCGAGCAGCAGGCGCAGCATGGGGTCCTCCCTGGGGACGGATCGCATTCGGCCGCGCCCGGGGCCAGGAGCGGGGCCGCCTCGCCGTCAGTATCACGACGGTCGCGGGGATTGTCCAGCCGCGGTCAGAGGAGGTCGTCGTAGCTGACGATCGGCGAGGGGTCGCCCTCGGCGACATCCCGCTCTCCGGACGCGGGCGCGACCGCGGCGGTCAGTTCCCGGCAGGTCAATCCCAGCTCGGCGAGCTCGTCGTCGAGGTCGTCCGGCCGGAGCGCCTCGAGATGGACCTCGGCCCGCACCGGGTCGAGGTGGTGGTGGTCAGCGAGGCCGGCCAGCCGCTGCTCGAGGTGGGAGCGGACGAGCGTGTCCAGCACGCCGCGCAGACGGTCGGCGGGCAGGTCGTCCAGGCTGGCCAGGACGGCATCGTGCAGGCGGATCGGATCGGACACGGCGACGGCGCAGCTGCCCTGCAGGGGCACGTCGACGGTCCGACCGCCGGGTACGGGCACGTGGAGCCGGCTCGCGTGCGACCAGCGCCAGCGCACCGGGACGTCCGGACGGACGAACACCAGACGTGCATCCGGTGAGACGTCCTGAGGTCCGGTGCCGACCCGCAGCTGGTGCAGGCCGTCCAGCAGCACGCGCCGGACCTCGCCGCCGCTGGTCAGCAGGGCGACCTGTCCGTCGGCGAGCTCGAGCGCCAGCATCCGGTCGGTGAAGAGGTCCAGGGCGAGGGGCCCCTCGATGGTGCGGGGCGGCTCGGCGGGTGTCCAGGTGACCACGAGGTCGGGGTCGATGTCCTGCCAGATGGGCTCCCCGTGTCGCATGGCTTACCTCCCTCGCAGACGCGCGAACTCCGATTCCCAGCCGAGGCCCAGCAGGTAGTTGCGTTCCTCGGTGGTGCGGCTGATCTCGGCCAGATCCTGGCTCAGCTGGATGGCCTGATTGCGGAACCACGATTCCGACGGCGCCTCCCGGTCGAGGTCGCGGGTGAGGACGAGCGCGTCCTCGGCCAGCTGCAGCAGCTGGCTGTCGAGCTCGTTCAGCTCGGGCACCGTGTCCTCGGGGTTGCCGGCGATGGCGACGTGCCCCTCGCGGTCGAGGCGGCGGAAGATCGCGCTGATGTGATCGATCAGGAGATCGATGATCTCCTCCTGGTCGCCGTCGAGCAGCTGTCCGCGCTTCTCGGCGACGTTCAGGAGGTGGCTCCCGCACTCCTTGAGCAAGCGCCCGAGCGAGCGGCGGAACTGGCGCTCGTCGCTCACGGCCCGCGGCGGGGACACGTAGGTGTCGTACCGCGGCAGATGCTCGATCAGGGGAGTCAGTTCGGTGAGCGTGACGCTGGCAGCCGGCATGAGGTGCTCTCCAGGGTTGTGGCCCGGAGCCTCGGGCTTGCGGACTGCCCGATCGCGATGGCTCCACCCCGGGGAACATCAAGGAGCGTTCCGGACCCACGCCGGAAGGTGGGGACGCGCCCGGAAACGTCTGTCGTCACAAGTTATGCGAGGATCGAGGGCACCACGATCACCCGTCGCCGGGCCGGGGGCGGTGCGGATTGCAATCCCCGGGCACCAAGCGGCGCGAAATGCCCTCCGCGCGACCGGATCAGGCCCAGCGGACCACCGGATTGCGCAGCCGGCCGATGCCCTCGATCTCCACGGTGACCACGTCGCCGGGCCTGAGGAACACCGGCGGGTCGCGGAACTCGCCGACGCCCGCGGGCGTGCCCGTGGCGATGACGTCGCCGGGGAACAGGGTCATGTGCCGGCTCGCATGCTCGACCAGGGCGTGCGGCGAGAAGATGAGCTGGTCGGTGCTGCTCTCCTGCATGACCTCGTCGTTCCACAGGCAGCGGATGGAGAGGCCGAGCGCCTCGGGCGGCAGCTCGTCCGGCGTGACGACCCACGGCCCGCACGGCCCGCCGGTGTCGATGCTCTTGCCCCGGAAGAACTGCTTGTCGCCGCGCTGCGCCTCGCGGTTGGTGACGTCGTTGAAACAGGTGTAGCCGGCGATCACCTCGCCGGCCTCCTCGCGCGAGACCGCCCGGGCGGGCTTGCCGATCACCACGGCCAGCTCGGCCTCGGCGTCGACCTGGGTCAGATCGTCGGTCAGACCGATGGGGCCGTCGTGGGCCTGCAGGCAGCTGGGCGCCTTGCCGAAGAGCATCGGCTGCGCGGGGGGCTGGCGGTTCTGCTCGGCCGCGTGGTCGTGGTAGTTCAGCCCGACGCCGATGATCTTCGACGGCAGGAGCACCGGCGCCAGCAGCTGCGCCTCGCCCAGGTCGAACAGCGGCAGCTGCGGCGGCCCGTCGCCGGCGCGCTCGCCGGCCTGCGGCGCGAAGGTGTCGTGCAGCCGGCGCAGCGCGTCCATCTCGCTGAACAGCGCGTGCCACGTGTCCGGCAGCATCGGGTCGGCGGCCAGGATGTCCAGGCCCACCGTGTCGCTCAGGACCAGCCCCGGCCGGGGGTCCGCTCCCTGCGTGAAGGTGATCAGTCTCATGGGCCGAGTGTGCCTCAAACCGGCGACGGTGTCACGTGGGGAAGTCGGGCCGTGGGCAAGGCGATCGCCCGCCTCGACGCCTCGCCGGCCGGGACGCGAATTGACGCCGCGTGATCGACGGGGGTAGCATGATCCCCTGGCTGCATCCCGGGGGAGGCGGCGACCATCCAGCGGACGATCGCCCCTCCTCCTCGGCGATACCCCGGGGACGTCATGTCGGCCGCGCTCTTCCAGGCCAAGTTCACCGTGCCGGCGGTGCCGGCCACCTACCGGTCGCGGCCACGCCTCGACGGGGCCTGGCGCCGCTGGACCCCCGCGCGTCTGGTGCGGATCTCCGCGGGGGCGGGCTGGGGCAAGACCAGCCTCGTCGCGCGCCGGGCCCGATCGCTGGGCCGGGGCGCGGTCTGGTACAGCCTCGACGAGCTGGACCGGGACCCCTCGGTCCTGGCCGCGCACCTGTCGGCGGCCTGCGAGCTGCCTGGTGCCGCGGACCAGCCTCCGGTCGAGCAGCTGGCCGGGATCGTCGGTGCGCTGGCCCGACGGCGCCTGCTCGTGCTGGACGACCTGCAGGCCATCGCCGGCGCCACCGAGGCGCGGCGCTGGGTCGGGCGCCTGTTGCGGTATCTGGACCCGGCGTGCCAGCTCGTGCTGCTCTCGCGCGAGCGCATCTCGCTGCGCGAGGCGGCCCTCGAGACCCGGGGCGAGGCGGTCCGGCTCGCGGCGACCGACCTCGCGTTCACCGCGACGGAGTGCCGGACCCTGCTGCGTCAGCGACTCGGGCGCGCGGCGTGTGAGCCGATCGCCGATCGCGTGCACGCGCTGACCGAGGGCTGGCCGGCCGGCCTGGAGATCGTCTGCCGCACGCTGGCCCAGGCCGTGCCCGACGATCACGGGGCGGTGCTCGACCGGCTCGCCGACCGGGGTGGCTGGTTCGACCAGTTCGTGGGCGACATCCTCGACGACCTCGACCCCGCGACCCGCGACTTCCTGCTCCGCACCTCGGTGCTGCCCGAGTTGACGCCCTCGCTCTGCGATCAGCTGCGGCGCCAGGACGACAGCGCCGGGGTCCTCGCGCGCCTGGAGGAGACCGGACTGCCGGTGGTCGCCGTCGGCGACGGGCACTGGCGCTATCACACCCTGCTGCGCGAGTGCCTGCGGCGGCGCGGCGC
>WJIQ01000143.1 GCA_014730255.1 bacterium
GCGAGAAGGTCGTGGCGGCGATCAAGTGGGTCGACGGGACGGTGATCGACGGCGTGCGGGCGGTGGGGTAGCACGCTCGGATCCGGATCGAGGAATGGACAGCTCCGGTTTCTTGCGGCATGCTGACCACGTCGTGACCCGCGCCGTGTCACCCGAGGCCGGAGGTCCCCCATGAAGACGCTCGTCCTGGCGGTGCTGGCGTTCGCGTGCGCGAACCTGCTCGGCTGCGCGACCGTCCCCGAGGCATCGATCGAGCTCTCGGCGACCATCGGTCGCGACCTCGACGCCGTCCACGCGTCCCACCGCGCCCTCGCCGAGCTGCACTTCGACGACCTGCGGCGCCGCATCGACGCCTTCGTCGACGAGGAGTACCGCCCGTACGTCCTGCGGGCGATGATGACCGAGCTCGACGTCACGAGCGAGCTCGAGGCTGCCCTGGCCGGCGAGAGCGATCTCGACGTGCTCGACATCATGAGCATCGTCGTCGAGGAGTCCATCGCGCGCATCGCGACCTTCCGCACCGAGATGCTCGCGCCCGTCGAGGCCCAGCGCCGCCAGACCCTCGCCGCCATCGACCGGGCCTACCGGCAGCTCCAGTCGGCGAACGCGGTGGTGACCGGACACCTCGCCTCGATCCGCGACGTGCACGACGCGCAGGCCGAACTGATGGCCGACGCGTCGCTGGAGGATCTCCGTGGCGACATGACGCGGCGGCTGGCCGCGATGTCCGAGGGCGTCGGCCGCGTGCTCGACGACGCCCGCGCCGCCGACCGTGCGCTCGACGACCTGCCCGCCCGCGTGGACGAGGTCGTCGCCGATCCGCGGTAGGCGACCGGCCCACGCATCGAACCGGAGGCCATGATCATGCCGAACGATCGCGAGGAACGTCGACGCCGCGCCCGCGCGCTCTTCCGCCGCCGCGTGCGGGACGCCCTCGAGCGGGCCGACGAGGCCTTCAAGGGGAAGTACCGCGACGCCATCGACGAGCTGTCCGGGCTGTCCCGCGCGGAGATCGACGCGATCACGCCGGGCACGACCGACCTGCGCGTGTACGCCGAGCTGATGGAGATCGTCAAGGAGGCGTCGCGCGTCAACCTGGCCCAGGCCGAGCTGCGCGCGCGGATCGAGGAGCTCGGCGAGGTGGCGGTGGCCATCGCCCGCAAGGCGCCCCGGCTGGCGTCGCTCTTCTGACCCCGCCACGAAAGGACCGCCATGCCGAGGATCTACTTCGTCACCAACCGCGACCCCGACCGGCAGACCGATCCGTCGGGCTTCGGGGGCCGCTTCAACCCGGTGTCCTTCGACAGCCTCCGCTTCGGGTGGGCCAGCGTCGTCGGCGAGAAGATCCGCTCGCTCTCGGTGGCGCCGGAGAAGCTGAACGCCGACCCTACGCGCGCCAAGCTGGGCAGCCGGGCGGTATTCTCCGAGCTGACCGCGGCGATGCGCAAGGGGACGGACACGCTGGTCTTCGTTCACGGCTACAACGTCTCGTTCGACGACGCGCTCCGCTCGGCGGCCGCGCTGCGTCGCACCTACAAGCGGACCGGCGGCCTGAACGTCGTGGTCTTCAGCTGGCCATCCGATGGCAGCATGCTACCGTTCCTGGCCTACAAGCGCGACCGGTCGGACGCCCGCGCCTCGGCGGCGGCCTTCGCCCGGGCCCTGTGCAAGCTCGAGGACTTCCTGATCGAGGTCCGCCGCGGGGCGGAGTGCGGCGCGCGCCTGTTCCTGATGTGCCACAGCATGGGCAACTACGTGCTGCGCCATGGCATCCAGGAGGTGCGTGCGCAGCAGGGCGGTCTGCCGCGGCTGTTCGACCACGTCTTCCTGATGGCGGCCGACGAGGACCAGGACGCCTTCGATCTCGAGCACAAGCTCGCCCCGTTGCCGGACCTCGGCGCGAGCGTGCACGTCTACTTCAACGCCGGCGACACCGCGCTGGTGATCAGCGACCGTACCAAGGCCAACCCGGCGCGCCTGGGATCGCGGGGACCGCGCCGGCCGCTCACGCTGCCGGGCAACGTGAATCTCGTCGACGCCTCGGAGGTGGTCGGCGGGCTGGTCGAGCACAGCTACTTCCTGGACGACCCGACCGTCGTGCGCGACGTCAAGGCGGTCCTCGCCGGCAGGCCGTCCGACAAGATCCGCGGCCGGCGCTACGTCGCGGCGCAGAACCGGTTCGTGCTCGAGCGATAGGGACGGACTCGTGAACGCGTTGGCCCCGGACGCCTGGATCGTGGTACGATCATGCTCTCCGGTCGCGTCGTCGCCTCCGCGACGGTCGCCTGATTCCAGATCGAGGGGGAGAAGCGATGCCAGGTCCGTCGATCATCCTACCCGCCATGCTGGTCGTCACGTTGGCCGCGGCCGCCGGTCCCAGCGTCTCGTCCGGTATCAAGCCGCCGTCGTTCCGCGAACCGCCACCGGCCGATCCGGCCCTGATCCGTCAGGGCGGCGACACCATCGCCGACGCGGTGCCGATCACGCTTCCGTACCAGGGCGACGGCACGACGACCGGCTACACCGATGACTACGATGAAGCATGCCCCTATCCCCAGAGCACCTCGCCCGACGTGGTCTACACGTTCACGGCCGGTGCGGACCTGTCCCTCGACATCGATCTCTGCGGCTCGTCCTACGACACGAAGGTCTACGTCTACGACGACCAGATGAACCTGATCGCCTGCAACGACGACCACTACACGGGCGAGCCCTGCGGGCAGTATGTCTCGAGGATCGAGACCATGCCCGTCACCGGCGGCGTGACCTACTTCCTGATCATCGACGGCTACGGTGGTGATAGCGGCCAGTACGAGCTGTGGGTCGGGGAGGATCCCTGGTGCGTCATCGAATGTCCGGCCGGTGCCGAGCTCGAGGGGGAACCGCCCCTGGTCGACGGCTACGAGGACCACCACAACGCCGGCTGCCAGCTGCCCGAGTACGGCATCAACTTCGGCACCATCACCCAGCCCGTCTTCTGCGGCGTGAATGGCTGGTACGGCTTCCAGGGAACCACCGTTCGCGACAACGACTACTTCGAGCTGGTGGTGCCGCCGTCGGGCGTGATCGAGATCACGGCCGATGCGGAGGAGCCCACGTACGTCGTGCACCTCGCTCCGCCGGATTGCGACACCTTCGTCTTCGCGGATCAGATCGAGGTCGGACCGTGCGTCCCGCGCACCATGACGATCGCGGGCGAGCCGGACGAGATCGTCTGGCTGTTCGTGATGGCCGTGGGCTTCACGGGGCCGGCCGGCGGGTATGACTACGTGATCGAGTCGAATCTCGGTGCGGTGGCCCGCGAGCATCGGAGCTGGTCGACGGTGAAGGCGCTCTTCTAGGGAGTCGATCGTGTGCGGCCGCGAGGTCGTCGATCCCGGCGGGTGCCCGACGCCCGGGCCGGGCCCTCAGACGTACTTCAGCCGTCCCTGTGCGTCCCAGATCCCCCAGAACGCCCCGACGTCGCCCTCGTCGGCGATCTTCCAGGTCTCGTCGAACGCGGCGAAGTAGACGATCTCGATGCCCTCCTCCTCGGCCCAGAGGTAGGTGTTGAGGAAGTAGTTCAGGGCCGCGTCGTCGCCGGGTTCGGCCGGTCCGTAGGGCGTGCCCTGGCTGGGCCATCCCGTCTCGCTGATGACGATGGGCTTGCCCGCGGCGACGCGCTCGGTCCGGCGGTACATCTCCTGCATGTGGTGCAGGGCGTACTGGAACGGACAGTATTCCCAGAACGGGTAGCAGTTGATGAGCAGCACGTCGCAGGCGTCGGTGATGCGCGGGTGCTTCTCGAAGAGGAAGTACGCGTCGACGTAGCCGATGGCCACGCCGGGGGCCGCCTGCCGGGCGCGCTCGATGTGTGCGAGCATCGCGTCCTCGCTCAGGTCGCCCCGCAGGAGCACCTCGTTGCCCACGGCCAGGATGTCGGCATGGCCCTGGCGCGCCACCTCGACGCCGCACGCGAACTCGCGCTCGTTCCGCTGCTCGTCCTTGCCGAGGTCGATGCCGACCATGGTCTTCAGACCCATCTCGTGGGCGATGCGCGGCGTGGCCTCGCTGCCCTCGGTGCACGAGAAGGTCCGGATCCAGCGCGTATGGGGCTGGATGATCGCGAGCCGCTCACGGATCTGGCGTTCGTCCAGCTCGATGCCGGGCGACTGCCCGTCGAGGTAGGGGCTGAAGGCCAGGCCGTGCACCTTCCGCTCCAGGATGCGACGGAAGAGGGCGATCCGCTGCTCCCGGGTCATGGCCGCGAAATCCGCGCCCGGGAACCCGGACGGGGGCGCCTCGAAGAAACCCGGCCGACCGGCGTCATGGGCGCTTGAGCGTGAATCCACCGGAAACGCGTCGCGATATCCCCGGGACATGTCGCACCTTCCTCTTTCCGTCGTGAGCCGCCACTTTGTTCGGACACCGAATATATCCGATGAGCCAGTCGATTTCCACCGCTGGCTGCGATAGACTGCGAGATGGCGCCGACCACGGACACCACCACCCGACGAGGCGACGATGATCGAGATCCACCAGACGAGCCGCCAGGGAGACCGCCTGGCCAGGACCGAGGCCGACGCCCCCGCAGGACCGCGACCCGACCGCGTGCTCACGGTCGACGCGTCGCGGACCCACCAGACGATGCTCGGATTCGGCGGTTCGTTCACCGAGTCGGGCGCGTCGGTCCTCGCCGAGCTGAGCGCCGAGCGCCGGGCCGAGGTGCTGGCGGCCCACTTCGGCCCGGACGGGTCGCGCTATTCCCTGACGCGCACCCACATCGCCAGCTGCGACTTCTCGGTGCGCAACTACACCTACGCCCCCGTGCCGGACGACACCGCGCTCGCGCACTTCTCGATCGAGCCGGACCGCACCTACCTGCTGCCCATGATCCACGAGGCCCGGGCCGTGCCCGGCGCCGATTTCCGGATCCTCGCCTCGCCCTGGACCGCCCCGCCCTGGATGAAGACCAACGGGACCTGGAACGGGGGCGAGCTGAAGCCGGAGCACCACGCGACCTTCGCCGCCTACCTCGTGAAGTACCTCGAGGCCTACCGGCGGGAGGGCATCCCCATCTGGGGCCTGACGCCCATCAACGAGCCCCTGGGCAACGACGAGAAATGGGAGAGCACGCACTTCACCCCGCAGCAGATGCGGGCGTTCATCGTCGACCACCTCGCGCCCGCCCTCGCGCGCGCCGGGCTCGACACCGGGATCTGGATCTACGATCAGAACCGCGACCGGTGCCTGCTCGAGTGGGCCGAGGCGATCCTGGGCGACGAGGCGGCCGCGGCGGTCGTGGCCGGCGTGGCCGTGCACTGGTACCAGAGCACCGTCGACGTGGGCGGCGCGATGCTCGACGAGGTGCGCCGCCGGTTCCCGCGCCACGCCATCCTGCACACCGAGGGCTGCATCGACGCCGTGGGCGACGACGAGCCCATCGGGTCCTGGCTCGACGACGACTGGTACTGGCGGCCCGAGGCCACCGACTGGGGCATGCTCTGGGCGCCCGAGGAGGAGAAGCCGCACCATCCGGCCTACCGGCCGTTCCACCGCTACGCGCGCGACCTCGTCGGTGGCCTGAACCATGGCCTGGTCGGCTGGATCGACTGGAACATGGTGCTCAACCTGCGGGGCGGGCCGAACCACGCGCGCAACATGTGTCTGGCGCCGATCCTCGTCGACAGCGGCCGCGACCGGGTCCACTACACGCCGCTCTACTACGCGGTGGCCCACCTCAGCCGGTTCGTCCGGCCCGGCGCCCGCCGCATCGGCCTCGATGGCCACGACGACCGGCTGATGGCCACGGCGCTCAGGAACCCCGACGGCACGGTGGTCGTGGTCGTGTTCAATCCCGGGGAGCAGGACGTGCGGTACGAGCTCGTGCGCGACGACGAGTCCGCGCGGGTGACGGTCCCGGGGCAGGCGCTGCAGACCGTGGTGCTGTCCTGAGA
>WJIQ01000144.1 GCA_014730255.1 bacterium
CGACACGGACATGGTCCGGCGCCACGAGAAGGACGTCTTCCCGCTCATGCGGCGACGCGCGCTCTTCTCCGGCGCGGAGAACTTCGCCCTCTACGACTTCGTCTCCGACCACGGGCACGTCGACGAGAACGTGTTCGCCTACACCAATCGGTATGGCAGCGAGCGGGCGCTCATCATCTACAACAATGCCTACGAGAGCACGCGCGGCCGGGTGCACACCAGCTGCGCGACCAACGTCGCCCCGGTCGACGCCGACCCGCAGCTCGCCCGGCGCACGCTCGTCGAGGCCCTCGCCCTCGACCCCGACCACGGCGTGTTCTACTCGTTCCGCGATTCGGTCACCGGACTGGAATACCTGCGACGCGGCGAGGACCTCGCCCGCGACGGACTGCATGCCGACCTGCACGGCTACCAGTACCAGGCATTCCTGGACTGGCGCGAGCGGCGCGACCAGGACGGCCGCTGGCACGCCCTGCACGAGTACCTCGGCGGACGCCCCGTACCCTCGCTCACCCGCGCGGCCCGCGAGCGCGAGCTCGAGCCCCTGCTCGCCGAGATCACGCGCACGCTCGGCCCCGACGGCTGGGAGCTCGTGACCGCCGGCAAGGCGCGTCCGCTCGCCGAGGCGTGGGACGCATCGCTGGAGGTCGCCCACCGCCTCGCGCCCTCGGCCACGCGCACCTCGCCGACGCGTGCGGAGCTCGCCGCCGAACTGGAGGTCCTGCTGCGCCCGGCCGGAACGACGACCGGCGACGAGGCAAGATCCGGGACGACGCGGGCGGCCGCGGATGCGCCCGCCGCCAGCCAGCCGGGCCAGCCCGCCGACGTCGAGCCGATCGACGACGGACCACCCGGCCCGCCGGACGCCGACGTATCCGGCGCCGAGACGCCATCGTCCACGCCCGGGGCCCCCGCCGCGGGCGGCGACGCCCCGCTCCGGGCCGGCATCGCGGTGGCCTACCTGGCCTGGGCCCAGCGCCGCCTGGCCGAGGTCATGGGCCGGCCCGCGCCGGTCGAACCCGGCGCCGAGGCTCCGGCGCACCCGGTACACCTGCTCGAGAGCGACGATCTGACGATCCTGCACGAGCGCGCCCTGCCCGGCCTGACGGCCGCCCTGCCCGCTCGATACGACCCGCGGACGGTGCTCGCGGCATCGGACCTGATCGCGCGCCACGACGACCTCCTCGCCCCGCGACCGGCCCGGGGCCTGAAGGCGCTGTTCGCCGACCAGACCGCCTGCAAGTTCATGCAGCTCAACCGCTACCAGGGGATCTGGTATTTCCGCAAGGAGAGCTTCGAGCAGCTGATCGACCTGGCCGAGGTGGCCCTCGTCCGCCTCGGCGACGTCGATCGGGACGAGGCCTCGACGGCCGCCGAGGCGCTGCGCGAGGCCGCCGCCGGGGCCGGCTATCAGATGGAGGCGCTGCTCGCCAGCGTCCGTCGTCGACCAGATGCCGCTTCCAGGGACGATGATTTTCCTGTATCGTGATCGTCGTGAGCATGCCCGCGACATCAGCCTCGCAACGGCTCGTGCTGCTGGGCGTGATGCTGCTCGCGATCGGCACCGCGGATCACGCCCCGGCTCAGGCCGCCGCGACGGTCGAGATGGTGGTCGCCCCCGACGGCGGCGCGCCGTTCTCGACCCTGTCCGGTGCCGTGGCCGCGGCCCGGCCAGGCACGGTCATCCGCGTGCGTCCGGGCGTCTACACAGAGACGGTCGTCATCGACAAGAACCTCACCCTCATCGGCGCCGACGGACCGACCGGCACCGTGCTCGACGGCGAGCATCGGCGCCCGCTGCTGCGCATCGTCGGCCCCGCGGTCGTCCAGTGCGAGAACCTCGAGCTGAGGCATGGGCTGGCGGCCAGCGGCCCGGCGGTCGAGGTGCGGGGCGGGGCGGTCGTCGACTTCCTCGACTGCACGTTCCACGACAACACCGCCCGGGAGCACAGCGGCGCCGTGGCCGCGGTCGGCGAGGGGACCTGGGCCGAGTTCGTCGCCTGCCACTTCCAGCGCAACCGCGCCGGCGGGGACGGCGGAGCGCTGTCCGCTCGCGACGGGGCCGAGATCACCCTGCGCGGCTGCACCTTCTTCGCCAACGAGGCCGGCGGCGCCGCGGGAGCGATCGACGTCGTCTCCCTCGAGCCCCTCGTCGTGCAGCAGAGCCTGTTCATCGAGAACCAGGGCCGCGGCGGCGGCGCGATCCGGGTCGCCGGCGGGGCGGTCCACCTCGAGGCCAACACCTTCTTCCGCAACGTGTCGTTCGCCGGCGCGAGCACGCACGTGGCCGAGGAGACCGACGGGTCGACGGTCACCGTCCTGCGCAACATCTTCTGCGGCGACCTCGAGGGCGCCGGACTCGCGGCCCCGGAGGCCGCCACGCGCGCCTGCAACCTCTACTACGACAACTTCCGCGGACCGTTGCTCGCCGGCGACCCACGCCCCGAGGAACTGGTCGCCAACCCCGAGTTCTGCGATTTCCGCGGCCTCGACCTCACGCTGCGCCGCAACTCGCCGGCCGCCCCGGGGGTCACCCCGGACTGCGGCCTGATCGGCGCCCTCGACGTCGGCTGCCTCGAGAGCCTCGAGGCGTCCGGCTGGTCCGCTCCGCGTGCGCCGCACCGTCTGGTGCGCTGACACCTCGACCTCTGGCGATCCCATGACCGACCGCCGCGATCAGGACGAGACGCCCGACCGGACGCCCCCCGAGGACCGGGACCGGGCCCGTGAGGTCGACCGGGCCATCGAGCAGGAGGCCCGCCGGCGCCGGAGCGATCTGGCCGGCCTGCTCGCCGGCCGCGACGGCGGCGACCACCTGCGCGGCGCGAGCCCGACGCCGGTGATCCGCCGCGCGCTGCTGGAGATCGAGCAGTGGCTGCAGGATCACCTGGACGCGACCGACCCCGCGCTCGTGCGCGTGCTCCTGCGCTGGCTGGCCGCCCGGCCCGAGCGCCTCGAGGCCGGCGTCGGCCGGCCCGCCGCCACGCTCGCCGACTGGCTGCCGAGACTCCTCGACTCGCCGGCGGTGATGCGCGACCTCGTGCGCGAGATCGACATGGCCTGGGGCGAGCTGAACCAGGAGCGGCCCCACTTCGAGCGCCCCGGCGAGCCACCCCACCCGGACGACCCCTACACCCTGGCCAGCGTCACCCGCACCCTCGAGACCCTGCGCGACCGCGCCCGCGGTCAGGGCTGAGCGCGGGCGCCCAGGGCGTCGGCCAGCTCGTCGACGTCGGCGACGTACCGGTCCGGGCGGGCATCATGCACCAGCTCCGGTGCCACGAGCCCCCAGCCCACCCCGATCGCGATCATGCCCAGCGCGCGCGCCGGCATGATGTCGTTGGGGCTGTCGCCGACCATCGCGACCTCCGCCGTGGCGAGGTCGCGGCCCTCGAGGCAGGCCACGAGGTGATCGGGGTGCGGCTTGCGCCGGGTCAGGTCGTCGCCGGCGACCACCCGGGCGAAGACATCGGTCCAGCCCAGGCCCGCCAGGATCGCCACGGTCAGGCGCCGCGGCTTGTTGGTCGCCAGCATGAGGGGGCGGTCGGCGAGGCCGGCGAGCAGGCGCTCGACACCCGGGTAGGGCCGGGTCTCGACCAGGACGTTCTCGGCGTAGATGTCCAGGAACATGGCCAGGGCCCGATCCAGCGTCTCGCGATCGGGCTTCGGCGGCGCGGAGCCGTCGCCGTCCGGGTGGGCGAGGACACGCTGCAGGAGCATCCGCGCGCCGTCGCCGACGTAGCCGGCCACCACCGGGGCGTCCAGGCGCGAGAGGCCGCACCGCACGCGCACCGCGTTCGCGGCGCTCGCGATGTCGGCGCCCGAGTCGATGAGCGTGCCGTCGAGATCGAAGATGACCCCGGCCGGGGCCGGTCCAGAGGGTCGGAACACGGTGCAGGCCTTTCGTCGCATCAATCCGGAGCTTGCGTCACGCCGCGCCCAGAGCATAATGGTGGGCGAGCAAGGAGGCGAGCATGAGCGAGAAGACCCCACGCGAGGGACGCCAGGACGGCAACGCGGCGCGGCGCACGCGGCGGAAGAAGAATCTCTCCGGTCGGGAGTCGTCGCGCCAGCTCCCGCGTCCGCTGCTGATCGCCGCCCTGGTGATCATCGCCGGGGGCGGCTACCTCTTCTGGCCGCGTGGCGGCGACGTCGAGCTCGGAATCGGCCAGCAGTACTCCGTCGTCACCGCCGACACCGTCAGCCACGACGCCCCGCGCTCGGGCAGCGTCGACCTCGACGACGAGCAGCGCGATCTGATCCCCGAGGCGCCCGTCGCCGACGGGCCGGCCGCCAGCGGGACCGGAAACGAGACCGCCGCCCCGCCCCGGACCACACCCGACGCGCCGGACGACCCGCCGGCCGACGAACCGACCCGCACCAGGCCGCGCACCGCGCCGGAGAGCGTCGACGACGAACCCGCGGACACCCCGGCGCCCCCCCGCATCGAGCCACGCGAGCGCGGTCCCTGGGCTCTGCAGCTGGGCGCCTACGGCACCGAGGAGAACGCCGACCGCTTCATCCGCACCCTCGCCGATCGCGGCATCGAGGCGCACGCGCGGACGGCGAACACGAGCAGCGGCGAGATCATCTACCGCGTCTGGGTGGGCTGGTTCGATTCGCGCGATCAGGCCGAGGCCTACGCGCGTCAGGAGAAGCCTCGCCTCGGCGAGGCCTACCCGGTGCACCGTTGAGCGTCGGTCCGGTCAGACCGCCGCGTCCGGCTCTTCCCCTGCCAGCCGGGCCTCCCCGCACTTGACCTTGAAGCTCAGCGCCATGAAGCCGACCGTCAGCCGCTCGTGCCGCACCGAGACGTGGTCGGGCACCTTCAGCTCGGTCGGGGCGAAGTTCATCAGGCCGGTGACGCCCGCCGAGACCAGGCGCGTGGCCACGTCCTGGGCCGAGCTGGCCGGCACCGTGATCACGCCGATCTTGATGCCCTCGCGGCGACAGACGGGCTCCAGCTCGTCGAGATCCCGGATCGCCTGCCCTCGGATCTCCAGACCCTGCAGCTTGGGGTTGGCGTCGAAGATGCCCCGGAGCGGGAATCCCTGGAGCTCGAGCCCGGCGTAGTTGGCCAGCGCCTGCCCGAGGTGGCCAGCGCCGACGATCGCCGTGGGGACCGGATGGTCCACGCCGATGATCTGCTCGAGCGCGGTCACCAGCACCGCGACCCGGTACGGGCGGCCGGGCCGGCTGAACCCGCCGAAGTAGTGGAAGTCGTGGCGCAGCTGGCTGGCCTTGATGTCCAGCGACTCGGCCAGCTGGCGCGACGAGACGTCCTCGACGCCGATGGCCTGCAGCAGCTTGAGCTTCTCGAGGTACAGGGGCAGTCGCTGGATCGTGGCCTCCGGCACGTCGCAGCTGCGAATACTCCGCTCCATGATCGTCTCCCGTTCCGACACCGCCGCCCTGTTAACGCTCCGCCACGGAACAGCGAGTCATCTGTCAAACCGCAAACAGGATAGCGTCGTTCCCAACAGCGGGCAACCTCGCAGGCGGGTTCCTGGCACAAGTCCTTTTTCCGTGCACGGTTCGGGGCTGCACCCTATATTTGACCGGTTTCGCGCGGACCCCGCGCGCCGATCCCCCGTGCCCGAGCCCCTGGTGGTCGCCATGCCCTCACGCCACGCCGTCACCGAACCCTGGTTGCTCAAGCCGCTACCGCTCTACGGCGAGCTCGACGCCGCCGGCTACGCCGACCTCGGCCTGATGTCCGGCCTCGAGGTCCACCAGCAACTCCTGACCGAGCGCAAGCTCTTCTGCCGCTGCCCCGCCGGACGCTACAGCACCGAGCACCACGCCGAGGTCCTGCGCCACATGCGGCCCACGCTCTCGGAGATGGGCGAGTACGACGGCACGGCGCTCATGGAGTTCAAGACGCGCAAGAACATCGTCTACCTGCTCAACAACGAGACGGTCTGCACCTACGAGATGGACGACGCGCCCCCGTTCGAGATCGACGACCAGGCGCTGGACATCAGCTTCGCCATCGCTCGCCTGCTCGGCTGCAACCCGGTCAGCGAGGTCCACATCACCCGCAAGCAGTACCTCGACGGCAGCATCCCGACCGGCTTCCAGCGCACCGCCATCGTGGGCACCGACGGTGCCATCCCCTTCAAGGGACGCACGGTGCGCATCCGGCAGATCTCCATCGAGGAGGACAGCTGCCGCGAGGTGAGCGACCGAGGCCACCTGCGCCACTACCGCACCGATCGCCTGGGCATGCCGCTGATCGAGACCGTCACCGACCCCGACATGAAGACCCCCTGGGAGGTGGCGGAGGTCGGCCAGCTGATCCGCTGGCTCGCGCGCGTCTCCGGCCTCGTGCGCACCGGGCCGGGCGCCGGCCGCCAGGACGTCAACGTCTCGGTCACCGGCGGCACGCGCATCGAGATCAAGGGCGTGCCCAGCCTGCGCGACATCCCCCGCCTGGTGCACAACGAGGCCCTGCGCCAGACCAGCCTCGTCGCGATCCAGCGCGAGCTGCAGCGCCGCGGCGTGACCGGGGCCGACCTGCCCGAGCGCTGGCACGACGTCACCCCCAACGTGCGCGGCACCGAGTTCCGCAACGTGGCCAAGGCCGTCCAGAAGGGCGCGACCGTGCTCGCGGTGCCGCTGCCCGGCTTCGACGGCCTGATCACCGCGCCGACCCAGCCGCGCACGACCATGCTCAAGGAGTTCTCGGACCGGATCCGCGTCATCGCCTGCATCGACGACCTGCCCAACGTGGCCTGCTCGACGCAGGATGCGCACACGTTCTCCGGCGCGGAGTGGGACAAGATCGGCGGGGTCTGCGGCGTCGAGCGCCACGTGCCGATCCTCGTGGTGTGGGGCCGCCAGGAGGACGCCGAGACCGCCGCGCGGGAGATCACCATCCGCGCCCACGACGCCCTGGCCGGCGTGCCCAGCGAGACCCGCCAGGCCCTGGACGACGGCACCGACGGCTTCGAGCGCATCCTGCCCGGCGCGGACCGCATGTACCCCGACACCGACCTGCCGCCGATCGGCATCACCGACGCGCGGCTCGAGCGCATCGTCGCCGCACTGCCGGCGCGGCCCTGGGAACGGCAGGCCCGGCTGGAGGAGCTAGGCGTCGGCCGCGACCTTGCCGCGCGCCTGAGCATCCACCCGGCCTACGAGCTGTTCTGCGACCTCGAGGGCGAGATCTCGGGCGGCCTGAGCGCCGGCACCCTGGCGAGCCTGCTCCTGGACCGGAGCTGTCCCCGCCCGGCGAACCGGCATGCCGCCGGCGACTGGTGGCACGACGTGGCCCGCCGCCTCGCCCGCGGCGAGCTCCTGCCCGAGGGCGTCTATCACGCCGAGGACGACCCGCTCGAGCCGCTGCCCGAGGCCGAGGCCCGCGAACGCTTCGCTGCTGCGCTGGCCAGCGTGCCCGAGGGACCGCGCGAGGGGCACATCGGCGAGGCGTTCGTCATGGCCCACGTCATGACCGATCTGCGCGGTCGCGTCGCCGGCCGCACGGTCCGCGACTGGGTGCGCGAGGCCATGGCGTCAACGAGGAGACCGGCATGAACGAGCCCACCGGCACCGACCATCAGCAGGACTTCCCCGGGTACCGGACGCCCACGCTGGACCTCCTCGTGCGCGAGGACGCCAGGGTCTGGAGCCAGGCCACCCTGCACACCGACCGCGGCGACTTCACGGGTCTGATCCTGCCGCGCTCGGAGACCGCCGACGCCGACCACGTCGTCCTCAAGCTGGACACCGGCTACAACATCGGCGTGCGCGCCGACACGGTCGCGAGCATCACCATCCACGGACGCAAGCAGGCCAACTACAAGATCCCCGAGAAGGCCTTTCCCTACGATCCGGAGAAGCCCCGCGTGAAACTCCTCGGCACCGGCGGGACCATCGCCAGCCGCCTGGACTACCGCACCGGCGCCGTGATCCCGGCCTTCTCTCCCGGCGAGCTGTACGGCTCGGTCCCCGAACTGGCCGACGTCTGCAACCTCGAGACCGACAAGCTCTACGGCGTGTTCTCCGAGAACATGGGCCCGGAGCAGTGGATGGGCACGGCCGAGGCCATCGCCGCGGAGATCGAGAAGGGCGTCGCCGGCATCGTGGTCGGCCACGGCACCGACACCATGCACCACACGGCGGCCGCGCTCACCTTCATGCTTCAGGACCTGCCCGTGCCCGTGGTCATGGTCGGCAGCCAGCGTTCGAGCGACCGGCCCAGCTCCGATGCGGCGATCAACCTGATCAACGCCACCCGCACGGCCGCCTCCAGCGACATCGCCGAGGTCATGGTCTGCATGTTCGGTCCGACCAGCGACGAGTACGGCCTGCTGCACCGCGGCACGCGCGTGCGCAAGATGCACTCGTCGTACCGGTCGACCTTCCGCACCCTGAGCGACGTGCCGCTGGCCAAGGTCGACGCGGCCAAGGTCACCCCCATCCGTCAGGACTACCGCAAGCGGCGCGACGCGAAGACGGTCACCCTCAAGGCGTGCTTCGACGATCGCGTCTCGCTGGTCTACTACTACCCCGCCATGAAGCCCGACATCATCGACTCGCTGGTCGACAACGGATACAAGGGCATCATCATCGCCGGCACCGGCCTCGGCCACGTCAACAAGCCCCTCTACCCCGCCCTCGAGCGGGCGCGCGACGCGGGCGTCCACGTCTACATGACCGTGCAGACGCTGTGGGGCTACGTGCAGATGTACGTGTACGAGACCGGCCGCGAGATCATGGGCCTGGGCGTGGTCCCGGCCGCGAACATGACGCCCGAGGTGGCCTACGTGAAGCTGGGCTGGGCCCTGGGCCAGTCCCACGACCGCGACGAGGTCCGCGATCTCATGCTGACGCCGATCTGCGGCGAGATCACCGACCGCGAGCCGCACAACGGCTACCTCGTGATGCAGGGCGGATTGCCCGAGGTCGACGAGTTCATCTCCGAGCACTGGAAGTAGGACCCTCGATGCTCCGACTGCTGATCGTGGCCATCGCCCTCCTGGGCACGCTCGCCGCCTGCTACACCGCGAACCTCGAGAGCCGCCCCAGCCGCGGTCTCGACGCCATCGACGCCGACGCGCTCATGGCCGACGTCGCGACGCTGGCCGCGCCCGAGTTCTCCGGCCGGCTCGCCGGCAGCCCCGGCTACGAGGCGGCCGCCCGCTGGTCCGCCCGCCGCTTCGACCGCCTCGGTCTGGAGCCCGGCGGCGAGGACGGCGACTACCTGCAGCGCCTGACCATCGAGCACAACGAGATCGCAGGCACGCCCAGCCTGCGCCTGTCGATCGGCGACACGACCATCGTCGCCGAGCTGGGCGAGGACTTCCTCTGCCGGGGCTTCACCGGCAGCGGCGACGTGGACGCCCGGGTGGTCTTCGTGGGCTACGGACTGAGCGCGCCCGACCGTGGCTACGACGACTACGCCGACCTCGACGTCGCCGGCAAGGTCGTGGCCATGTTCAAGCCCAACCCCGGCTGGTCACCCGACTCGCTGGCCTGGGACCGGGCCAGCGGCACCCCGCGCGCCCGGACGCGCACCGCGCGCGACCACGGGGCGATCGCGGTGCTCTGGTTCGGCCTGCCGCGTGCCGAGGACGACCGGTTCCCGCGGGGACCGATCGGGAGCGTCCTGCACGGCCCCGGCGAGCACGTGGCCGACGTGCCGCACCTCGAGCTCCACGCGCGCCTGGCCGAGCGGATGCTCGGCGGTGCGGGTTCGAGCGCCCGGCTCAAGGCCGCCATCGACTCGACGCGGACGCCGCACTCGCGCCCGCTGCCGGTGCGTGCAGCGCTGCAGGTCGAGGCCGTCCACGACCAGGAGCGCGAGACCTGCAACGTGGTCGGCGTCCTGCCCGGATCCGATCCCGATCTGAAGGACGAGGCCCTGGTGATCGGCGCGCACCTCGATCACGTCGGCCGCCAGTCGCCCGACGTCTACTTCCCCGGGGCCAACGACAACGCCAGCGGCGCGGCGGCGGTCCTGCGCCTGGCCGAGGCGTTCGCGACCGCGCCCGAACGGCCGCGGCGCAGCCTGGTGTTCGTGCTCTTCGCCGGCGAGGAGTCGGGGCTGGTGGGCGCGAAGCATCATGCCGCCAACCCGGTGGTGCCGGCCGAGCGGACCGTGGCCATGTTCAACCTGGACTGCGTCGCGCACGGCGACTCGATCCGGGTCGGGGGCGGCAAGAGCAACCCCGCGCACTGGCAGATCGCGCGCGAGCTGGACGCCCGGCACGCGCGGCTGATGACGGCGGCCACCTGGAAGGGTGGCGGCGCCGACGCCACGCCGTTCCACGAGAACGGCATCCCGACGCTCTACTGGGTGACCACGAACAGCTACACGCACCTGCACCGGCCCAGCGACACGCCGGAGACCCTGGACCGCGACCTGTTCACCGAGCTGGTGCGGCTGGCGTACCGCACCGCACGCGCGGTGGCCGACGGCGCCGGCAACGGCTCCGTGGAGGTCACGGGCGCGCCGACGAGCTAGCGCAGCCGGCTCTTGCGCACGACCGCCGTCGTCGTGGTGTGCGCGCCTCCCCTGGGGCCGAGCTCGTACCTCCGTCCACGCGGATGCTGCAGCATCCCGGCGGTGCGCGTGGCGATGATCTCCAGCTGCCGTTGCATCCAGGGGCCGTAGCCCCCTCCCGGGCCCATCGAACGGTTCTTGATCGAGAAGCTCGGCGACGTAAACCCATACGCGAGCGGGTTGCGGTGCTCGCCGAGCATGCTGACCAGACCTCGCCAGTCGAAATCCGCTCGCTCGTCGGCGGTCGTCTCCCGCAGCTCGCCCGCGAGCTCGCGCAGCCGGTCGGCCTCGCCCGCCCGCTGGTCGAGCCAGAGCAGCAGCAGGACCTCGTCGGCATCCAGGTCGCCGCCCCAGCGGGGCGCCAGCAGCCGCCGAGCCTCCTCCTCCAGCTCGAGCCACACGAAGGCATGGGCGAGCAGCTTGCGGCGCGCGGGCGTCGGTTCGGCACGATACTCGGCGTCGAGCCGGGCGAGCGCGGCGGCGTCCAGGCCGTCCGCACGCACCTGCGAGCCGGTCTCGGCGACCGCCTCGCCGATCAGGCGCATCAGGTGCCGCTGCCACTGCTCGCTGGTCGGCGCGGTCGACGGCGAGAACTCGCCGCCCTCGTGGGCCTGCACGTCCACGGCCGCCGGGCTCCACTGACCGAGCGCGTCGAACCCGGGCAGGAACGGCTGCCCGCGGCGCTCGGCGAGCCGGGCGAGCTGGATGATGCGCGCGATCTGCGGGTTCTCCGGCTCGCACCGGGCGGCGGCGGCCAGGTCGCCGACCCCTTCCTCGAGCTGGCCCTCCTGGCACCGCAACAGGCCGCGGTTGAACCAGCCCTCCGCCTCGTCGGGCGCCAGAGCCACCGCGCGCGAGAAGGCGTCGAGGCCGCCCTCGCGGTCGCCCAGCTGCACCCGGGCCACGCCGAGCGCGTTCCAGGCGCCGGCCAGCGACGGATCGGCGCCCACCGCCTCCTCGAGCAGGCCGATGGCCTCGTCGGGCCGGTCCCGGCCGGTGGTGGTCAGGCCGAGCAGGTAGCTCGTCCACGGATCGACCTGGCCGTCCTCGGCGAATCGTTGCCGGGCGTCGGTCAGATCCAGCTCGGCCAGCACGTAGTAGCCGCGTGAGAAGCGCAGCCGTCCGCGCAGGGCGAGCGCGACATCAGGGCGGATGCCACGCCGCAGGCAGGTCTCGATCGCCTCGAGGGCCAGCAGGTACTCCTGGTCCTGCGGCCCGGGGTCGCTCACCCCGGTCGCGTGCATGGTCATCGAGGTCGCGTAGGCGAGCAGCGAGCCGCCGTGATAGGCGCCCGAATCCAGGCGGAAGAAGCAGAGCCGGCGGTGCGGATGACCGAGCACCGCGGGGTCGCAGCTCAGCGCCTGCGGCATGATCGACCGGCGGTAGGCCCGCCGGACGTACGCCAGCGCGTAGTAGCGGTTGGCCTGATGGGGCCGTCCGGCCAGCTCGGCGTACAGGCCGAGATCCTGGTAGAGGCGATGCGGGAACGTGACCATGCTGCGCCAGTACGGCACCTCGCCGATCACGTGCCACGCGAGGTCGGTGCGTCCGCGGCGCATCCAGACCTCGGCCTGCAGCCAGCGCTTGAGCATGTCGTTGGCGGCCTTCTTGTGGCCGAGGAACCCGTCGTAGCCCAGCTTGCTGACCACCGGCAGGATCATCGGCGGCATGCCGTAGGACAGCAGCATGGCGTCCTCGAGCCGGCCGCTGCCGGCCAGCAGCAGGCCGCGCACCAGCACGGGCTCCGGATCGTCGTCAGCGAAGAACGGGGCGCCCCGGTCGAGCCACGCCAGGCCGGCGTCCCACCAGCCGGTGTCGCGCTCGATCCAGGCCGCGGCCACCGCCACGTCGCGACGCAGGCGCCGTTCGTCCGCGACGGGTCCGGACAGCCGGTCCAGCACCCGCCAGGCCACATCGAGGCTCCGTCGGGCGCGACGCTCGTCGCCGGCGACGTCGAGCAGCCGTCCGCGCAGGAGCCAGAGATCGGCGCGCGTGGGATCGAGGCCGACGGCGACATCGAGGTGCTCGAGCATGTCGCCCAGTCCGGGCAGCGCCCGGAACGCGCGATACGGCGTCTGGATCGCCGGCATGCTGAGCAGCCACTCGGCATTGCGCTGGGCGGTCTGCGAGGCGTCGACCGGCGCCAGCGCCACCTCCGCGCGCTCGCGTCGCTCGGCCCGGACGGCCTCCGGCAAGGCCAGATGGTCGTCGAGCGAGAGCGAGTCGGCATGGGCGGTGGCCAGATCGGCCTCGGTCAGGAGCGTGGGATGGCGAAGCGAGCAACCCGAGCTCGCGAGGAGCCCGAGGAGGCAGACGAAGAGGGCGAGCGCCCGGACGTTTCGCACCATGATCTCCCTCCAGTCGTCACGGTGAGTCGTGCGTCGCGAGGTTCGGATACGGGGCCGTCCTGACGATACGGATCAGGGCCGACCGTGCCAAACGACGCCGGCCACCGCCGCGGGGCGATGGCCGGTCGGGTCGGTCGTCACGGCGGTCGTGATCAGCGGAACACGGTGAACTTGCGCACCGACCGGCGGCCGTCGATCTCGATCGCCGCCCAGTAGACGCCCGACGCGACGCGGCCCCCGCCCGGGCCGGTGCAGTCCCAGGCGTACTCGTTCCCGTCGGCCACGGGCGTGACGCGTCCGAGGTCGCGCGCGTGCACGAGCCGGCCGCGGACGTCGTAGACGGCGACCTCGACGTCGGCGATCGCCTCG
>WJIQ01000145.1 GCA_014730255.1 bacterium
GGCGTTCACCATCTCGTCGAGCTTCTGCAGGAACTGCGAGCGGTCCTTCTTCTCGAAGGGCGGCGGGCCTCCGGTCACCAGGCCCTGGTCGCGGAGCTGCGTCATCAGGTGGCGCGAGGCCAGCGCCTCGCCCACGTTCTCGGTGGTGAACGGCCGGCCCTTGTGCCCGAGGACGCGCGCTCCCCGGTCCAGGCAGCGCGCGGCCAGGGGGATGTCGCCGGTGATCACGAGGTCGCCGGGCTCGACGTGCGCGACGATCCAGTCGTCCGCCTCGTCGCGGCCCTGGTCGACCACGACGAGGGTCACGGAGCGGTCGCCGGGCACGCGCATGTAGCCATTGGCCACCAGCGTGACCGGCAGCTCGTAGCGCCGGGCCACGCGGTAGACCTCCTCCTTGACCGGACAGGCGTCGGCATCGACGTAGATGTGCAGCAACCCGCGCCCTCCGTCAGTCGTCATGGCGCGAACCCTCGCGCACGCGGGCGAACTCCTGCCGGATCTCCTCGTCCGGCTCCGATCCCATGAGGCTGACCACGACGATGGCCACGACCGAGAGCACGAATCCGGGCACGATTTCGTACAGCGCGAAGAGGCCGCCGGAGAGGTTCTTCCAGACGATCACGGTCACGCCGCCGGCGATGATGCCCGCGAGCGCGCCGCCGCGCGTCATCCGTCCCCAGAACAGCGACAGCAGGATGATCGGTCCGAACGTGGCGCCGAACCCGCCCCAGGCGTAGGACACCAGCGCGAGCACGCTGCTGTCCGGATCGAGCGCGATCACGAAGGCCACCAGCGCGATGGCGATCACCGCGAAGCGGCTTACCCACACCAGCTCCGTCTGGCTCGCGTCGCGGCGCAGCAGGACCTTGTAGAGGTCCTCGGTGAGCGCGGACGACGAGACGAGCAGCTGGCTGTCGGCGGTCGACATCACCGCGGCGAGGATGGCCGAGAGCATGACCCCGGCCAGCAGCGCGGGGAAGACCGCGTCGATGAGCAGCATGAACACGCGCTCCGAATCGGCGCCGGCGAGGTCGGCGTCCAGGCCGGCGCGGCCCACGATGCCCACGACGACGGCCATCGCCAGGCTGATCACGACCCAGACCATGGCGATCCGGCGCGCGTCGCCGATCTCGCGCGGGTTCCGGATCGCCATGAACCGCGCCAGGATGTGCGGCTGGCCGAAGTAGCCGAGACCCCAGGCCAGCGAGGAGATGATGGCGATACCGCCGAGCGTGGCGCCGTCGATGTCGGTGAACATGCCGAGCAGGTCGGGGTCGATCTCCCGCACCGTCTGCAGCGTGCCGCCCAGCCCGCCGGAGAGCGAGAGCCCGGCGATGGGCACGGCGATGATGGCCACGAACATGAGCGAACCCTGGATCAGGTCGGTCCAGCTGACGGCCATGAAGCCGCCCAGGAACGTGTAGACGATGATCACCAGCACGCCGATCACCAGCGCACCGAGGTAGGAGAACCCGAAGACGGTCTCGAACAGCTTGGCGCCCGCGACGAAGCCCGACGAGGTGTAGATCATGAAGAAGATGAGGATGAACACGGCCGAGACGATGCGCAGGATCTTCGAGCGATCGCGGAAACGGCTCTCGAAGTAGTCGGGCAGCGTGATGGCGTCGCTCGAGGCGGCGGTGTAGTCGCGCAGCCGGCGGGCCACGAAGCGCCAGTTGAGGTAGGTCCCGACCCCCAGACCGATGGCGATCCAGAGCGCCTCCAGGCCGGCCAGGTAGGCGAACCCGGGCAGGCCGAGCAGCAGCCAGCCGCTCATGTCCGAGGCCTGGGCGCTCATGGCCGCCACCCAGCGGTTGAGACCGCGTCCGCCCAGGATGTAATCGGAGAGGTTCCGGGTGCGGCTGTAGAAGTACCAGCCGATGGCCAGCATCACCACGAGGTAGAGGATGAAGGTGATGAGGATGCCGGTCGTGTTCTCGATCATGCAGGCGCCTCCGGCTCGGGGGAGAGTGTCGGCGACGGCGGCATCGTAGCACAGCGAGGCCCGTCGTGTCGGGGGACAAGACCGAGCGGAGCGCCATCGGCGTGATCACGTGCGACGACATCGTGAGCGTTCGCCAGGTCACGCTCCCCGACCTATGCTGGGACCATGCCGACGAACGGACACGGAACGAGATGACACCGACGGGACGTCGCGGGGGCCTGTCCTCCGATGCGGTGCTGCTGCTCGTGCCCGCGCTGTGGGGCTGGGGGTACCCCCTGATCCGCGGCAGCATGGACGCGATCGGGCCGCTCGGCTTCCTCTGGCTGCGCTTCCTGACCGCGGTGGTGGCGCTCGCGCCGGTGCTCGCGCCCCGGCTGCGGACCATGCAGGCGGGCACCTGGCGACCGGCGCTGACCACCGGCGTCGCGCTGTTCCTGGCCTACGCGTTCCTGAACTGGGGGCTCGTCCACACGACCACCGCGCGGGCCGGCTTCATCATCGGTCTGCGGGTCGTCATGGTGCCGGCGATCGGCGCGCTGGTCTTCCGGCTGGGCGTGTCCGGACGGGTCGGCATCGCGGCGCTGGTCTCGGTGCTGGGGCTCGGGTTCATCTTCCTCGGCGACGGTGGCGGCCTGCGGATCGCGTTCGGTCCCGGTGACGTGTTCATGATCGCGAGCGCGGCCTGCTTCGCGGTGCACGTGCTGCTGGTGGACCGGTACGCGCGGCGTGACGACCTCGAGGCCTTCCTGCTGGTGCAGCTCGTGGTGGTGGCGGCGCTCGCGGGGCTCGGCGCGACGATGTTCGAGGCGCGCCTGTGGCCATCCGAACCGGCGGTCTGGCGCGACGCCTCCCTGGCCGGGGTCTTCGCCACCGGCCTGGCGTTCTGGATCCAGAACCGCTTCCAGCCGCGCACGACCGCCAACCACACCGGCATCATCTTCTCCACCGAGCCGGTCTTCGCCGCCCTGTTCGGATTCCTCTACCTGGGTGAGCGGCTGGTGGGTTGGCAGTGGATGGGAGCTGGCCTGATCATCGCGGCGATGCTCATGGTCCAGGGTAAGGGACGGCCGGGGCGGCGACGGTCGTGACGCTGGCGGCTCGCTCTCGGGGTGGTCGGCGACCCGGTCACGCCGGCACCGCGATCACCGCCCCGAGCCCGCCCGGCAGGTGACGATCGCCCCAGTGCTCCGCGAAGCGCCCGGTGGCCTCGGCCCCGGTGCAGTGGCTCGGCGCCACGCGTGCGACGCCCAGCTCGTCGAGCAGCCCGATGACCGTGTCGATGGCCGCGGGCTCGTGGTGGCGCAGGTGGAAACCGCCCATGACCAGATCGAGCGGGCGGGCGAGGGCCTCGCGCGCCTGCTCGGCCATGGCCACCACGCCGGGGTGGGCGCAGCCGGTGACCACGACCAGGCCGTCGTCGGTCTCGACCACGAGCGCCTGCTCGGGGGTCTCGCCGGCCACCTCGCCGGTGGTGTGGATCCCGCCGGTGATCGCGCGCGGGCCCTCCACGAGGTGGATGGGCACCTCGAGGTGGCGCACCGCCTGGTGGAAATCCTCGCTGAACGACCGCAGCGGATGGACCACCACGCGGGGGTTCTGCCGCACGATGGCGGTCAGGCCATCGACGTGATCCCAGTGCTCGTGGGAGAGCACCACGTCGTCGATCCTGGCCGGATCCAGGCCCATGGTGGTGAGGTTGGCGAGCAGGACGTCGCCGTCGCTGCCGGTGTCGAAGAGGACGGTGCGGTCGGCGCCGGTGACCAGGCAGGCGAAGCCCCAGGCGGTGTCCAGGGCGGGTTCCTCGGGGACGTTGTCGAAGACGACATGCAGGCGGAGGGTCCTCGGCATGGTGGCCTCGCTTTCCGGCCGCCTGGAGGCCGGGGCGTCGCGGCATCGAGCGCGCAACCCGAGCGGAGCGGCCTGAGGTTTCGGGTCCGGCCGGGAGCCGGACCGGTGGCCAGCGCTGACCCGCACCACAAGCAAGCATCATCGCGGCCGTCCCGCCGGTCGCGGACGCCCGGCGGTGGTGCGGACGGAACACCGGGTGGTAGACTCGCGGCGTCGGTCGCCGATCCCGATCTTCCCGGTCCCGTTCGCGGCGCGCTGCGCCGGAGGAGCCTCGATGACCGCTGCCGCCCCGCGATTCGAGGGCCTCGTCCTGGCCGCCGGGCGTTCCGAGCGTGCGGGCGTGTTCAAGCCCGCCCACCGTCATCGCGACCGGCCGCTCGTGGTGCACGCGGTCGACCGCCTGGGCGAATGGTGCGCGCGCGTCGTGGTGGTGGCCGGGCATCGGCACGACGAGGTCTCGGGGCTGGTCGCCGGCCGCGGCCGCGTCCATGTGGCCGTCAATCACGCGTTCGACGAGGGCATGTTCTCCTCGGTCCGGACTGGAGCGGCCGCCCTGTCGACGCGGGTGGAGGGCTTCTTCGCCCTGCCCGTCGACTGTCCGCTGGTCGCGCGTGAGGTCTTCGCGACCCTGATCGAGACGTTCGACCGCGCCGGCGGTCAGCGTGCCGTCGTCCCGGTCCACGGCGACCGCGGGGGCCATCCCGTCCTGCTGCCCGGTGCGGCGCGGGCGGCGATCCTCGCGGCCGGCCCGGACACGATCCTGCGGACCATCGTCCGTGCCCACGACGCGGTGCGCGTCCCGGTGGCGAGCGATTCGGTGCTGCTGGACCTGGACACGCCCGGGGACATCGCCCGGCTGGCCCGGACGGACGTCGACGATGCCGACGGCCACGAGCCGACCCCCTGAATTTGACTTGTCCAGATCGCCGGTGGTAGGATGCCGCCCTCGCCCGCAGGCCAGCGATCCGGTGACCCCGCGGGTGACGACGCACCCCAGCCCCGGGGGTCCCACGCATGCGTGATCGTGACGACTCCGACGCCTCGCGTCGGAACTTCCTGAAGACCGTCGGTCTCGGATCGGCCGCCCTCGCCTCGGCGGGGGCCGGCCAGGGACGTGCCGAGCTGGCGGCGGTCGAGCCCGAGAAGCTCCAGAAGATCCTCCTGTCCATCAACGGCCGGCAGCTCAGCGTCCTGGTCGAGGCGCGATGGACGCTGCTGTTCGTCCTGCGCGAGCAGCTCGGTCTGACCGGCACCAAGGTGGGCTGCGAGCGCGGCGAGTGCGGCGCCTGCACGGTGCTCCTGGACGGGGTGCCGCGCTACGCGTGCCTGACGCTCGCCGTCGAGGCGGTCGGTCACGAGGTCACCACGCTCGAGGGCCTGCTCGACGGCGAGGACCTCGGACCGGTGCAGCGCGCCTTCGTCGAGAACGACGCCTACCAGTGCGGCTACTGCACGCCGGGCCAGGTCATGGCCGCCGAGGGGCTGCTGCGTGAGAACCCCGCGCCGGATCTCGAGCAGATCCGTGTCGGGGTCAGCGGCAACCTCTGCCGCTGCGGCGCCTACGCCAACATCTTCCGGGCGGTGGCCGACGCGGCGAAGCTGCGACGAGGAGGCGGAGCATGAGCGCGCGCGACGACGAACGCCTCTACCACGAGCAGGGCGTCACCCTGCCCGAGACCCCGCCGCCGAGCACCGATCCCCCGCCGTGGCGCGAGACCCTCACCGTCGGCAAGCGGCGCTCGCGGGTCGACGGCTACGAGCGGCTGAGCGGGGCGGCGATCTACCCCTCGGACATGCAGCTGCCGGGCATGCTGCACGCGGCCTTCCTGCGCTGTCCCCATCCCCACGCGAAGCTGACGTCGCTGGACACCCGCGCGGCCCGGGCGCTGCCCGGCGTGCACGCGGTGATCGACGACACCACGCCCGAGGCGGCGATCGACTGGAACTACCAGGGCGGCGAGGGCGGCCGGCTCTTCGCTGGGCATTGCCGGTTCGAGGGCGCGCCCGTGGCCGCGGTCGCGGCCGAGACGCCGCACATCGCGCGCGAGGCGGTCGAGGCGATCGTGGCCGAGTGGGAGGTGCTGCCCCACGTGTCCGATGCGCGCGATGCCGACGCCGAAGATGCGCCGCGGATCCGCGACGGCGGCAACCGGATCGGCGAACCATCCATCTACACCCGCGGCGACGTGGCCCAGGGCTTCGCCGAGGCCGACGCGGTGGTCGAGCGCGACTTCCACACCGCCTGCGAGCTGCACACGCCGCTGGAACTGCACGGCTGCGTGGCGGCCTGGGACGGCCTGGACCTCACCATCTGGGAATCGACCCAGGGCTGCTTCCGCGTCCAGGAGCAGGTGGCCGGGTATCTGGACCTGCCGCTCTCGCGGGTCCGCGTGGTCGGCCACTACATGGGCGGGGGCTTCGGCAGCAAGCTGGAGACCGGCAAGTACGCCGTCGTCGCCGCGCTGCTCGCCCGCCGCACCGGACGCCCGGTCAAGCTCGTCCTCACCCGCGAGGAGACCATGCTGGTCTGCGGCAACCGGCCGGCCAACAGCATGCACATGAAGGTCGGCGTCCGGAAGGACGGCACCCTGACCGCCATCGAGCTGACCGGCCGCGGCAGCGGCGGCTTCTGGCGCGGCGGCACCGGCCTGGTCGACTGGCTGGCCAAGGACCTCTACGCGTGCCCGAACGTGCGCACCGAGCTGACCAGCTGGGCGACCAACGCCGGCAACCAGCGCCCGTTCCGCGCCCCCGGGCACCCCCAGGGCTCGTGGGCGCTCGAGCAGGTCCTCGACGAGCTGGCCGGGACCATCGGCATCGACCCGGTCGAGCTGCGCCTGCGCAACGTGCCCGGCGAGAGCCAGGCGCGCGGCGGCGTGCCCTACTCCTCGACCGGCCTGGCCGAGTGCCTGCGCGACGGCGCCCGCGAGTTCGGCTGGGAGGAGGCCCGTCGGCGCACCCGCGAGTCGCGCGAGGCGTGGCTCGCCCGCGGCGGCAACGGCGGTGCGCCGCATCGCCTGCGCGGCGTCGGCGTCGGCGGCTGCGTCTGGGTCGCCGGCGGCGGTGGTCCGCCCGCCACGGTCCTGGTGCGGATGTACGCCGACGGCAGCGTGACCCTGAACATGGGCGCGGCCGACATCGGCACCGGCACCAGGACGGTCATGGCGAGCATCGTGGCCGAGGAGCTGGGGGTCCGCCTCGAGACGATCCAGGTCGAGAACGCCGACACCGGCACCACGGCGTTCAGCGGTCCGAGCGGCGGCAGCAAGACCGTGCCGACCGATGGGCCGGCCACCCGCGACGCGACGGTCGCGCTCAAGCAGCAGCTGCTCGCCTGGGCGTCCGAGCAGCTGGACACCCCGCGCGAGAACCTGCGCTACGCCGGCGAGTTCATCGAGGTCCGCGGCCGCGACCAGCGCCTGAAGGTGACCGACGTCGAGCGGCTGCAGCGGCGCCGCAGCGTCGTCGGGGTCGGCCATCGCGGCCCCAATCAAGAGGGGCTGGCCATCTGTCCCTTCGCGGCGCACTTCTGCGAGGTCGAGGTCGACACGCTCACCGGCGAGGTGCGCGTGCTGCGCTTCCTGGGCGCGCAGGACAGCGGACGGGTGATGAGCCGCAAGACCTTCGACAGTCAGGTGTACGGCGGCATCGCCATGGGCATCGGCTTCGGTCTGACCGAGGAGCGGGTGCTCGATCGCGGGCAGACCGGCAAGCTCTGCAACAAGAGCTGGCACGACTACAAGCTGCCGACGGCCATGGACGTGCCGGCCGACCTCGTCTCGCTGCCCATCGAGCTGCAGGACGACCGGTGCAACAACATCGGCGCCAAGGGGCTCGGCGAGCCGGTGACCATCCCGACGGCGTCGGCCATCGCCAACGCCATCCACGACGCGTGCGGCGTCTGGATCGACGACACGCCGGCCTCGCCACCGCGGGTGCTCGCGGCGCTGCGACGTCAGCGCGACCGGAAGGAGGCCCGCCGATGAGCATCAGCCAGGACCTCGCCTACCTCCGCGCGGCCGACCTCGACGAGGCGCTGCGGCATCTCGAGAAGGACGGCGCCTGCGTGCACGGCGGCGGCAGCGACCTCGTGACCTGCCTGCGCGAGGGCACGGTGACGTGCGCGCAGGTGATCTCGATCGGCGGCCTGGACGACCTGCGCGCGATCACCCCGACGTCGATCGGCGCGCTGGCGACCATCGCCGAGCTGGGCCGCCACGAGGAGATCGAGCGCCGGCTGCCGGCCCTGGCCGCCGCCGCGCGGGCGGTCGGCAGCCCGCAGCTGCGCAACCAGGGCACGCTCGGCGGCAACCTCTGCCAGAAGCCCCGCTGCTGGTACTGGCGCGGCGACTTCCATTGCCTGCGCCAGGGCGGCGACACGTGCTACGCCGCGTTCGGCCAGAACCACGGCCACGCGATCTTCGGCGCCGAGGCCTGCGTCTACGTGCACCCGTCGGACACGGCCGTGGCCCTGACCGCCTACGAGGCGAGGGTGCGCATCGCCGGGCCCGGGCGGTCCAGCCGGACGCGCACCGTGCCCGTGGACGAGTTCTTCGTCCTGCCCGCGGACGACCCCACCCGCGAGACGGTGGTCGGCCGCGGCGAGATCGTCACCGCGGTGGAGGTGCCCGCGCCACCCGACGGGCACGTGGGCGTCTACCGCAAGATCCGCGCGCGGGGGGCCTGGGACTTCGCGCTGACCAGCGCGGCGATCGTGCTCGCCTTCGAGGGCGGCGACCGCGGCAAGCCCGTGCGCCACGCGCGCCTCGTGCTCGGCGGGGTGGCGCCCGCGCCGTGGCGCGCCGCGGCTGCCGAGCAGGCGCTGGTGGGCCGGCGCCTCGATGAGTCGACGATCGCCGCGGCCGCCGAGGCCGCCGTCGCCGACGCCTCGGCCCTCGACCACAACGGGTTCAAGATCGACCTCGTCCAGGGCGTCCTGCGCGAGGAACTGCAGAGCCTGGCCGGCTAGGAGGAGACGACCCATGCATGCCAATCCATCCTCGCGATCGCTGGGGCCGCTCCTGCTCGCGGGCCTCTTCTGGGGCGCGATCTGGGGCCTGTACGAGGCCACCGTCGGCTATCTGGTGCACGCCTTCGTCCGCATGCCCGGCACCTCGGCCGTCCTGCTGGTGCCCTTCGCGGTCTACTGCATGGTGCGTGCCATGGCGGCCTCCGGCACGGTCCGCGCCGCCGGCGTGGCGGCGATCATCGCCGCGTCCATCAAGCTCGTCGACCTGCTGCTGCCCAATCCGACCCTCATCGCGGTCCTCAACCCGGCCATGGCCATCGTGCTCGAGGGCGCGGTGTTCGTCGGCGTGGGCTCGTGGCTGTCGGCGGGGTCGTTCGCGCGCGAGGGGCGGCGCCCGGCGCTCGGCACCGTGGCCGTGGCCGCGCTCGTCTTCAGCCTCGGCTGGCGCGTGCTGTTCCTGACCTGGTCGGCGGCGCTGGCCGCGGGCTGGTCGACCGGCATGCTCACCGGCGGCTGGCAGGGGCCGGTGCTCGGTTTCGTGCTGCGCGACGGCCTGATGAGCGCCGTGGTGATCGTGGGTGTCCTGGCCGTGGCGGCGCGCGGGGTGTCCGGCGCCCGGGGCGGAGCCGCGCGCGCGGTCCCCGGAGCGTCGGTGGTGGCCGCCGTCCTCGTTCTCGCGGTGGCGGCCGAGGTCGCCGTCGTGATGCTCGGTTGAGATCTCCCCCAGGCAGGACCGCGATGCTCGACATCCATACCGAGATCCTCGAGCGGCGCCGCGACGGCCGGCCAGCGGTCGTGGTGACCGTGGCCGCCCGCGAGGGATCGATCCCCACGCAGCTGCAGGCCAAGATGCTGGTCGACGCCGGTGGCCTCGTGATGGGGACCATCGGCGGCGGGGCCATCGAGCACCGGGCCGTGGCCGATGCGCAGGCGGTGCTCGCCAGCGGCCAGCCATTGCTCAAGGAGTACCTCCTCGACGACGGCGAGCCGCGCCCCGGCGATCCGGCCGAGCCGACGGGCATGCTCTGCGGCGGGCGGGTCACCCTGTTCTTCGAGGTCCTCGCGCCGGTCGACCGGGCCTGCCTCTTCGGGGCCGGCCACGTCAACCGCGCGCTGGCCGACATCCTGACGCCGCTGGGGTTCGCGGTGACGTTCGTCGACTCGCGACCCGGCCAGCTCGCGGGCCTCGACCGGTCGATCGCCGTCGCCGCACCGGCCGACTACGCGACGCTGCCGGAGCTGGCGGACCTCGCGGCGAGCTTCGTGGTCATCGCCACCCACTCGCATGCGGCCGACGAGATGGTCCTCGAGCAGATCCTGCGCACCGGGGTGCGGCCGCGGTACCTGGGGGTGGTGGCCTCGCGGCGCAAGCGCGAGCAGATCCTCGGACGGCTCAGGACGAGCCTCGCGTCCGACGCAGCGGCCGACGACGAGGAACTCGACCTCGGCTGGATCCACATGCCCGTGGGCCTGCACCTGGGCGGCAACACGCCGGCGGCCGTGGCGCTGTCCATCGCCGCGGAGATGCAGGCCTGCCGGCACGGGATCGAGGGGCACCGCCACCTGCGGGACCGGTGACGGGGTCCGACCGCCCGGTCATCCGCCGGCTCACGGCCCCGGCAACACCAGCCGCGTGATCGCCACCAGCAGCGCGAACACGACGATGGCCGTGCCGGCCACCTTCGCCAGACCCCGGCCCAGCTCGCGGACCGGCGCCCGCGGATCGTCGAGGCCCACCTCCCTGGCCGTCGCGGTCCAGAAGCCGGGCGGACGCACGCGCACGAAGAACGCGCGGCGCGTGTCCGGGTCGGTCGCCGGGGCCCAGAGCGCGGCGACGACCACCGCCAGCGTGGTCACCAGCGCCATGAGCGCCAGGCGCAGCCAGTCGGCCTCGACGGCGAGCAGCAGGACCGGGGCCGCCACCAGCGAGGTGACGATGGCCCCGACCTCGCTCCAGAGATTGACCCGCTCCCAGAGCCACCGCAGCACCAGCACCGCGCCCATGCCCGCGCCGCAGAGCAGGCTCAGCTTCCACGCCTGCTGGATCGAGTCGAGGCGGGTCATCACCGCCAGCGACAGCACCAGCACCAGCACGGTGGCCAGGCGTGCGACGAGCACCTGCTCGCGCGGGCCCGGTTCCCGCTTCAGCCATGCGCGGCAGACGAGGCGGCCGTACAGGTCGTTGCTCCAGTAGCTCGCTCCCCAGGACAGGTGCGTGTCGATGGTCGAGGCGAGGGCGGCGAGCATGGCGGTGAGCATGACCCCGCGCGGGACCGCGGGCAGCAGGTCGCGCATGCCGGTCACGAAGAGGAGCTCGCGGTCGGCCGCGGCCGCGGGCGGGGGCAACTGGCCGCCCGCATGCGGGTAGATCACCAGGAGAGCCACGGCGATGGGCAGCCAGAGCAGGCTGCGCACGAGCACCTGCACGACGGTGAACACCACGCCGGCCTGCACGGCGTCGCGGTCGGTGCGGCAGCCCATGGTGCGCTGGGCGAGGTAGCCGGTGCCGTCGCTGTTGACCTGGTAGAACCACTGCAGGCCGACCACCACCGCGAACGCGGGCCAGATCTCGCCGGGCGGCGGCAGGAACGAGAGGGCGCGCCCGGCCTCGTCGCCGTAGAGCGCGCCGAGCCGGTCGTCGAGACCGCCCAGGCCGCCGGCCTCGACCGTGGCGTAGATCGCGTAGACCAGGGTGCCGCCGAGCATGAGGACGAGCTGCACGACGTCGGTCGCCACCACGCCGCGCAACCCGCCGGTGACCGAGTAGAGCCCCGTGAAGCCCACGATCAACGTCAGGCTGATCACGTTGTCGGCCGTGGCGACCCAGGGGTCGAGGCCGGTCACGCCCGAGTGCAGGGGCGCGCCCACCGAGCGCACCAGCGCGGCCACCGGCTCGAACAGGCCGGCCGGCAACCAGGCGTGCCAGGGCAGGAAGATCTCGGCGATACGCGCGGCGGCCACCAGCACCATGGCCATGACCACGCAGTTGACGACCGTCCCGTAGTAGACCGCCTTGAGCGCGCGCAGCGCGAGCACCCCGCGGCCGGAGTAGCGGATCTCGGTGACCTCGGCGTCGGTGATCACCCCGGCGTGCCGCCAGGCGCGGCCCAGCACGTAGCCCATGAGCAGGAACGCCAGCGCGTAGATCCACAGGCGCCAGAGCGCGAACACGCCCGCGGTGGCCACCAGGCCGGTGACCAGCAGCGGCGTGTCGGCGGCGTACTGGGTGGCCGCCATGCTCAGGCCCGCCCGCCAGCCGCGCAGGGTGCGGCCGGCGAGGAAGTACTCCTCGAGATTGCGCGAGGCGGCCCGGCGCGCGCGCAGGCCGACCGTCACGCTGTAGGCGACGAAGGCGAGGACGATCGCGAGCTCGATCATGGCGGGGCCCTCACGCCGGGTTCCGAGGCCGCCGGTCCGGTTCCATGCTGGCATCCTAGCGGTCACGCCGACCGCCGGCCAGACCTCCGATGCAATGGGCAGTCGTCCCATGGGGCGCTCGACCGACCACCGCTAGGGTGTGTGCAGGCGACACCCAGGCACGAGGAGGTGCATCATGGAGATCCGTGACGTGCTCACCGGAGACGTCCACACGTGCGAACCGCATACCGATCTGAGGACCGTCGCGTCGATGATGGTCGACCACGACTGCGGGGCGA
>WJIQ01000146.1 GCA_014730255.1 bacterium
AGGCCGAGGTCCAGGGGGAAGCCGGGAAGGGAGAAGCCGTCTCCGTCCCGGCCATCCAGGCGGGCGTCGGATTCCCGGACCGAGAACACCTCCAGGGCCGCCTCGGCGTCCAGGTTCACCATGGCCACGTCGCTCACGGGGCTCATGTCGGAGTTGCTCAGGACCCAGCTTCCGGTCAGCGGGTCCAGGCACTTGAGCATCCGGCCGCCGTCATCCTCGTCGGCGACGATCACCACCTCCTGCTCGGCGTCGCCCGTCACGTCTCCCACGAGCACCATGGTGGGCTCGTCGCCATCACCGGTGGGGGAGAAGCCGGCGGGGTCGGGCACGCCGAAGCCGGGATCGCCTCGCCACGCGGCGTCGAACCAGAGCCTGTAGGTCTCCTCGGAGATCTTCTTCTTCCTGCCGACGATCAGCGGAGCGTCGTCCCGCGTGGGGTCCAGGGCCACCGCCGGCTGGGTCCACCAGCCTTCCGCGGCCGTATCGACGGACACCAGGATCTCCTGGGTCCAGTCGGACCCGTCGGGGGTGATGAGGGCCCAGCCCCTGTCCTCGGCGGACGCGCCGGCGACGCCGGCGGCGAGGACCGGGCCGGAGGCGCCCCAGGCGGCCGCGGGGGTGGCCACGAAATCGAGCACGCCGGTGGCGACCACGGTCACGCCCGCGTCGTCGCTCTGGAAGACGCGGGTGGGCGGATCGAGCAGCAGCGAGCCGCCGGACGCCGCGATCACGCCCCCGCCGCCCAGGTTGTGGTCCGCCGCGATCGTGGCCTGGACGGGCCCGAATTCGGTATCGGTGAACAGGATCCGTGGCGTCTCCCAGTTGCCGATCATCTCGCCGCCCCACTGGGAGCGGCGGTAATGCACCCGGAAGACGTCGTTCGTGAAATCGAAGCTGTTCCAGATCATGTGCGCCACGCCGACGTTGTCCACGGCCACGTCGAAGCCGTAGATGAACTGGGTCTGGGACTCGGTGAAGATGGCCAGCGTCGCGGACCAGGTGTCGCCCGAATCCTCGGAGTTGGCGTACAGGAGGTCCGGGCCGGACTTGAACGCCAGCGCCACCCGGTGCTGGAAGCCGCCCGCGCCGATGGTGTCGATGCGAGGGTCATCGACGTCCAGGTTCAAGATGAAGTAGGGAGAGCTCGTGATCCAGCTGGGCGTCGCGTCGGCCACGGCGGCCCGGGACACGCGCACCCACGAGCCCGGCGAGCTGAGGCGCTGGTCGATCCAGGCGACGAGCACCGACCCGGGGTTGCCGTCGGTGATGGCCAGGCTGGCCTGGTGGACCCTGCCCTCGGTGAATTCCGACTCGATCTGGTCCCAGAGCCGCCAGGTACTGCCGCCGTTGTTGCTACGGTAGACCTTCATGACGGTCCGGCCGGTGTCGCCGTGGCTGATGGCGAACAGGGTGCCGTCGTTCGCGGCCGCCACGTCCATGATGGCGTCCACGATGAAGACGTCGGTGTCGTCGATCACGATGTCCTGCCCCCCGATGGCCAGGACCGGGGCCGCGGCGAGCATCAGTAGCAGGGTGAGGATCACGGATTTCATGGCTCTGTCTCCACAGCAGGTTGAGGGTGCCATTCTCTCGCTCGTCACAAATGGCGACGAACGGGCTCCGGATCGGACACGCTTTTCGAGGAAACGGACGCAGGGGAGTCAGGAGGTCGGCGCGATCAGGGGCCGAGGTCGTCGCGCGCGGTCAGGACGAGTCGGCGCTGGAGTGGCGTCAGGTAGCCGCACGCCAGCGCCGCGTCCCCGAACTCGGCCAGCAGGGCCCGCGCCTGATCCTCCTGGCCGGTCGCGGCCAGCGCCGCCGCCACCAGGGCCTGGTTCCGGCCGACCATGGTCGGTAGGTCGCCCTGGTACGTCAGGCGATCGGCCAGGGCCCGCCGCGCCGCCGCCAGGGCCGGGGCGGCCTGTCCCTCGGCAAGCAGCAGCGTGGCCTGGACGGTGGCGACCTCGGCCGGGATCCAGGATCTGCCGCGAGGGACGGTCGTCTCCAGCACGGGCGTCACCTCATCCAGCACGGCCAGCGCCCCCCGCCGATCGCCCGCCTCGTGGCGCGCCAGGGCCTCCAGGGCATGCCCGAAGGCCTCCAGCAGCGTGTCGGGCGACTGCCCCTCGGCCATCCGGGCCGCCTCCATGGCCCGGACCTCCGCGAACCGGTCGACGGCCTCGGCCGGCCGTCCCATCACCGTCAGCACGGACCCGATCTTGACCAGCACGTAGCTGGTCGGCGCGGCGTGTTCACCGCTGGCCTCCCGCTGGATGTCCAGCGCCGACGCGAATGCCGCCAGCGCCTCCTCCGGTCGTCCCTGCATGACCAGCACCCCGCCCAGGGCCTCCCACGAGTAGGCGACGTGCAGGTTTCTGCGGCCCAGGACCTGCTGCCTCCGCTCGATGTTCCGGCGTAGCACGGACTCCGCCCGCGCCCGCTGGTCGGGTCGGCGCAGCGTCCGGGCCAGATTGAATTGCACCGTCATGGTGTTGGGGTTGGCCTCGCCGAGAAACGGCTCGAGCAACTCCAGGCACGTCTCGTAGTGCCCGCGCGCCACGTCGGCGTCGCCGTGGGTCATGGCCAGGTTTCCCAGACCGTTGAAAACGCGCGCCATGGCCAGGGAATCCACGTCGCTGTGGACCTCGGCGATGGCCAGGGCCTCCTGCATCAGATCGGCGGCGGCCTCGGGATCGTCCAGGGCCAGGTTGCGCGCCAGGTCCGTGGCGGCCACGCCGACGTCCCGGTGGACCGGTCCGAGCAGCGCGCGGTGCCGCGCGAGGGACTCCTGCAGCAGGGGCACCGCGGTCTCCGCTCCGTGAACCGCCACCGTGGCCAGGGCCCGGTTGTGCCGCACCCTGGCCAGCGTCAGCGAATCGCTGCCGGCCTGCTCGTGGTACGCGACCAGGGCTGCCATGGCGGCCAGCCATTCCTGGTTCCGGCCGTGGGCGGCGTACACCGAGGCCAGCAGTTCCCTCAGCCTGGCCTGCACCTGCGGCTGGTCGTCCAGACCATCGACGGCCCCGGCGAGCATGCCGATGAAGCTGTCCTGGGTCAGGGCCTCGCCTTCGGGATGGTTCAGGGGGTTGGACCCGGTCAGCAGGTCGCTCAGGACCCCGATGACGGCGTCGGCCCGGGCTTGCTCCGCCAGGGCCCGGTCGCGTTCCACCAGGCGCTGGCGCGATTGCTGGGTCACGACGCCCATGGAGACCGCGACCATCGCCAGGAAGGCCGCGGCCGCCGTCACCGCCAGTCGGTGCCGCGCCAGGGTCTTGCGGGTCCGGTACAGCAGGGAGTCGCCCTGGGCGCGGACCGGTCGGCCATGCAGGTGGTTGGCCACGTCCTCGCCCAGCTCGCGCGCCGACTGGTAGCGGCGGCCCGGCTCCTTCCGTAGCGCCGTCAGGACGATGGTGTCCAGCTCCCCCCGCAGGGCCCGGCGGCGCTCCGGCCGCCGCCGGCTGGGAGGTTCGGGCACCGCCTCGCAGATGCTGCGCTCGATGGCCGTGGCCGAGCTCTGGTCCACGTCCAGGGGCCGCTCGTCGGTCAGCAGCTCGTAGAGCAGAACGCCCAGGGAATAGACGTCGGTGGCCGTGGTCACCGGCCGGCCCATGACCTGCTCCGGCGCGGCGTGGGCCGGCGTCAGCAGGCGGTCCAGGGCCATGGTCGTATCGGTGTCCGTCTCGTCCAGGAGCTTGGCGATGCCGAAGTCCAGCAGCCGAATCTCGCCACCCTCGGTCACCAGGATGTTGGCGGGCTTCAGGTCCCGGTGCACCACCAGGTTGTTGTGGGCGGCCTGGACGGTCTCGCAGACGGTGCAGAAGAGCTCCAGGCGCGCGCGCAGCGGCAGCTTCCGCCGTCGGACCCACTCGGTGATGGGCTCGCCATCGACGTACTGCATGACCAGGTAGGGGTGGCCGTCGTCGGTCATGCCGCCGTCCAGGAGCATGGCGATGTTGGGGTGCTCGAGCTGGGCGAGGATCTGCCGCTCGCGCAGGAACCGCTCGGTGGCGCCGCGTCGCGCCAGGCCCGGGCGGATCAGCTTGAAGGCGACGCGACGCTCGTACTGGGCATCGTCCCGCTCGGCCAGGTACACGTCTCCCATCCCCCCGCGTCCGATCAGCGACACCAGGCGGTAGGCGCCGATGGTCCGCCCCAGCAGGGGATCGACCGGGTCGCCGCCGCTCAGCAGGCGATCCTCCACGTGGAGACGGCTGCTCCCCTCGTGGGCGTCCAGCATGGCCTCGATCTCCCGACGCGCCGCGTCGTCGCCACCGCAGGCCGCGTCAAGGAAGGCGGCCCGCTCCGAAACTGGCGTCGCGAGCGCGGCGTGGAACAGTTCGCCGAGCTGGGACCAGGTGAGGTTGGACAAGACGGATCCTCCGGATGCTGCACCACGACCGCCGTGCTGCGGCTTGCGGATTCATGGCGACATCCCGGCCGAAAAGGGGACACGCCGCTCACGGCGCGCCCGGGTCGGGAGCCACCCCCAGCTCCCGCGCCACCTCCTTGCGCAGCCACGCCCGGGCGGCCACCCACTCACGCTGCACGGTCTTGGTGGACACGCCCAGGAGCTGGGCCGTCTCCTCCACCGACAGCCCGGCATAGAACCGCTGCTCCACCACCCGGGCCGCCCGCTCGTCGAGTGCCGCCAGGCGCTCCATCGCGGCGTCCAGGGCCAGGATCTCGTCGCACTCCTCGACGCTCAGGAAGGGCTCGGCGTCCTCGAGGGGAACCGGACGTTCCCCGCCGCCACGCTTGGCCCGCGTCCGCGTCCGGGCGTAGTCCACCAGCACGCGGCGCATGGTCACCGCGGCGACGCCCAGGAACTGGATGCGGTCGGCGGCGTCGATGCGCCGCTGGGCGGCCAGCTTCAGATACACCTCGTTGACCAGCGCGGTGGCGGCCAGCGTGTGGTCGGCGCGCTCGTCGCGCAGTCGCTGGCGGGCCATGAGGCGGATCTCGTCGTAGAGCAGGCGCATGACGTGATCGAGAGCGGCGTCATCGCCCGCGGACATCTTCCCCAGCCAGATGGTGAGATTCTCTTCCGCAGGCACCGGAAGCGGCCTCCGTCGCGCGGGGATGCGGGTTCGCTGCCAGGAACGGGTTACGATTATACACGAGCGGGCGCGGGATTCCACCTGGCGCCGCGTGCCCGTGGCCGAGAGCGAGCAGTCCGGCGACCACCAGGGCTAGCCGGCCGCTCCGAGTTGACTGGCCCCGGCCCGTTGACTAGCATCGTCCAGTCAGACCCGATGCGGGGCGCCACGGCCGCGGCCGCTTCTCCCCGCCCCACTCCAACCCTTGCGGGAGCACGAACATGGACGAGCAGAAGAAGGTCATCCTGGATTACGTCATCGCCGAGTACGTCGACGAGGACGACGACATCGAGGTCGATCTCGATACCGAGCTGATCTCCGGCGGTCTGGTGGACAGCTTCTCGATGGTGTCGCTGAAGCGGTTCCTGGAGAAGAAGTACGACATCTCGATCCCCGATGCCGACGCGTCGCCCGAGGCCTTCGACTCGGTCAACAAGATCTCGGCCCTCGTCGACCGGTTCCGCAACCAGTAACGAGCCACCGACTCCCAGGGGGGAACCATGGTCTATTCCGCTGAAATCCGTGCCGCCTACCAGGCGGAGCTGGACGGCCTGAAGGAGAAGGGGCTCTACAAGGAGGAGCGCTACATCCACGGGCCCCAGCAGGCCGACATCGACGTCGAGTTTCCCGCCGGCGCCGAGGGCCAGAAGGTCATCAACTTCTGCGCCAACAACTACCTCGGCCTCAGCTACCACCCCGACGTGGTGGCGGCCGCCCGCGAGGGCCTCGACGAGCACGGCTACGGCATGTCGTCGGTGCGCTTCATCTGCGGCACCCAGGACATCCACCGCCAGCTCGAGGACCGGCTGACCGAGTTCCTCGGCACCGAGGACACCATCCTCTTCCCCAGCTGCATGGACGCCAACGCCGGCGTGTTCGAGGCGGTGCTCACGGCCGACGACGTGATGATCGCCGACCGTCTGGTCCACGCCTCCATCGTCGACGGCATGCGCCTCTGCCCGGCCATGCGCGACACCTACAAGCACGGCAACATGACGCACCTCGAGAGCAAGCTCGAGCTGCACCAGGACAAGCGCATCCGCATGATCATCACCGACGGCGTCTTCTCCATGGACGGCGACCTCGCTCCCCTGGACGAGATCGTCGCCCTGGCGAAGAAGCACGACGCGATGGTGTTCGTGGACGACAGCCACGCCTCGGGCTTCATCGGCAAGACCGGCCGCGGCGTGCACGAGCACTGCGGCGTGATGGGCGAGATCGACATCATCACCACCACGCTGGGCAAGGGCCTCGGCGGCGCCTCCGGCGGCTGCGTCTCCGGCCGCAAGGAGCTGGTGGAGATGTGCCGGCAGAAGGCGCGCCCGTACCTGTTCTCCAACACGGTCGCGCCCCCCATCGTGGCCGGCGCGCTCAAGGTCCTCGAC
>WJIQ01000147.1 GCA_014730255.1 bacterium
AGGCGACCGTGCCCTCGGCCGGGGCGGCCAGCGGGTGGTCGCCGTACAGCCCGTCGCGCAGGAGCTGACGCGAGATCGCCGACGCGCTGCCCGCGCGGCGGCCGAGCAGGGACAGCTGCGCCCGCCGTTCGCTCGCGAGGTCCTCCTCGGTGAACGAGCTGAACTGCACCAGCTCGGCCAGCAGCTCGAGCGCCGCCCCGGCGTGCTCGGCCGGGCACTCCAGACGGATGAAGCTGAAGCGGCCGTTGGTGTAGTAGTCGTCCATCGGGAAGCGCGGGTCGTCGACCAGCTTGATCTCGGCGCCGATCGCGCCCAGGCGTCGCGCCAGGCAGGCCTCGTCGCAGCCGGCCACGCCGGTGGTCAGCAGGCGATGCACCAGGTTCAGGGCGCCCGGCTGGCCGAAACGCTGGTCGAGCGCCGCGCGGTCGCGCACGGTCAGGTGCACGGCGAGCAGCTTGCCGTACGGGTCGGTCTCGGTCACGAGGACCGGCCCGCCCGGCAGCTCGGAGCGGGCGACCTCGGGCTCGGTCGCCTCGGCGTCCTCACCGGCGGTCGCCGAGGGTTCGACGAGCAGCGCGAGGCACGGCTCCTCGACCAGCCAGGTGCGCAGGGCGGCCGCCACGTCCTCGACGGTCGTCGCGGCCAGCCGGTCGAGCCGGCCGGTGACGGCGTCGGGGCCGCCGAGCACCATCTGCTCGGCGATGTAGATGCCGGTCATGCGCAGCTGCTCGCGCTGCTTGAGCGTCTGCGTACGCTCACGGGCGACCACGGCGTCGAGGTCGTCCTCGGACAGGCCCATCTCCAGCGCGCCCGTCAGCGCGGTCTGCACCAGGTGATAGAGCGCCCCGGCGTCGGTCGTCGGCGTCAGGTCGAACTGGAGCACGTAGCGCGCGTGTCCGGGCGCGGTCTGCCACCAGGCCGACAGCTGCGGGCGGTCGTCCTCGGGCAGGTCCTCGAGCGCCCGCGTGAGGATGCCCGTGCCCTCGGCGGTGAGCAGCGAGGTCGCCAGGTCGAAGGCGGCCAGGTCCGGATCGCCGTAGCCGGGCGCCTCGAACACCAGCGCCGCCGCGCGACGGCCGCCACCGCGACGGCTGATCGACTCCGTCCGCTCGATGGGATCGGCCGGCTCCAGCGCGAGCTTCGGTAGCGAGCGGGGCGGCACCGAGCCGTAATACTGCTCGAGCCAGGCCACGGCCTGGTCGCGGTCGAACCCGCCGGCCACGGTCACCAGCATGTTGTTGGGCACGTACCAGGCCTTGTAGAACTCGTAGACCGCGTCCCGGTCGAGGGCGGCGATGGTGGCCGCGGTGCCGAGCGTCGGCAGGGCGAGGCTGCTGCCGCCGTACATCACGTCGCGCAGGGTCTCGTCGAAGAACGGGTCGCCGCGGTCGCGGCTCATGGCCAGCTCGCCGAGCACGATCCCCTGCTCCTTGCCGAACTTCTCCGGCGGCAGGAGCGAGTGGAAGAGCATCTGCGACTGCAGCTCCATGCCCGTCTCCAGGTGCTCCGACGGCAGGACCATCATGAAGCCGGTGTAGAAGTCTGTGGTGTGGGCGTTGTTGTAGGCGCCGACGCGGTCGGCCGCGGCGTACAGCTCCTCCTGCGTGTACTTCTCGGTCCCGTTGAACAGCAGGTGCTCGAGCATGTGACTCATGCCGCTGGTGGCGAAGTCCTCCCACGCCGAGCCCACCTCGACCTGGGTGTAGACGCCGACCATGGGCTGCGACGGGTTGGGCAGCAGCAGCACCTCGACGCCGTTCTCCAGGCGCAGCACCTCCGCCTCCGCCGGGGGGTCGAGGAACTCGGGCTCGAGCTCGGCCGCGGCGGCGGCCGCGGTGCGGATGGCCTCGACCTGGCGGACGGCCTGCCCGCTGGCGGGCGCGGCGAGGGTCAGACAGAGGAGCAGGGCCAGGATGAAAAGGACCGGAAACCGCCACATGCGTCGTCAACCTCCCATGGCGGTCTCGGCCGCCTCCACGATGGCCACGAAATCGTCGACCTTGAGCGAGGCCCCACCGATCAGGCCGCCGTCGACGTCGGTCTGGCCGAACAGCTCGGCTGCGTTGCCGGGCTTGCAGCTGCCGCCGTACAGGATGCGCAGGCGGGCGGCGGTGTCCTCGCCCAGGATGCGGCCGGCCTCGGCGCGGCTGACCAGGTGCATGTGCTGGGCGATCTCCGGGGTCGCGGTCTCGCCGGTGCCGATGGCCCAGACCGGCTCGTAGGCGAGGATCAGGTTCTCGGCCGTCGCGCTGGCCAGGCGCGGCAGGACACCGGACAGCTGGGCCTCGACGACCTCCTCCTCGCGGCCGGCCTGCCGCTCCTCGAGCAGCTCGCCGAAGCAGAAGATGGCCGTCATGCCGGCCTCGTGCACCCGATCGATCTTGGCGACGAACAGGTCGTCGGTCTCCTTCTGGTACTGGCGCCGCTCGCTGTGCGCGACGATCACGTGCGTGCAGCCGGCCTCGGCCAGCATGGCGGCCGAGACCTGGCCGGTGTAGGCCCCGCTGGCCTGGTCGCTGCAGTCCTGCGCGCCGACCAGCACCGGCTCGCCCTGGGCCACGGCGGAGACGGCGGGGATCGTGACGAACGGCGGGCAGCAGAGCACCTCGCCGCGCAGCGTCCGCCCCTCGAGGCGGGCCTGCACGCCGGCTGCGAGCTCGCGCCCGGCCGCGGGTCCCTGGTTCAGCTTCCAGTTGCCGGCCACCATCATTCGCCGCATGTCGTCGCTCCTCTCGAGCCTGGGGTCGTTTCGGATCGTCCGAACCCGCGAGAATATGCCATCATCGCGCGGCGATGTCCACTTTGCCACGGGTTGGCGGTGGCGCCGCGGCCCGCGCGGCGGCATACTGCGGGGCATGACCACGCAGAACCTGATCCTCGTGGCCGTCGCCGGCGGCCTCGGCGCCCTCTGTCGCTACGGCCTGGGCGGCCTGGTGCAGCACGCGGCGGGCGAGCGGTTCCCGGCCGGCACCCTGGTCGTCAACCTGCTCGGCTGCCTGCTGTTCGGCCTGATCTGGGGCTGGCTCGAGGGCCGCGCGGGTTTCTCGCCGCAGACGCGCGTGATCGTCCTGACCGGCTTCATGGGGGCGTTCACCACGTTCTCGACCTTCGCCTTCGAGACCGCCAACCTGCTGCAGGGCGGCCAGCTGCTCGCCGCCGCGCTCAACGTCGCCGTGCAGACCGTGGCCGGCGTCGTCCTCGTGATGGTCGGTCTGACCCTGGGCCAGCAGATCTAGGAGGCCCCGCATGAACGCCCGACGCCTGCGCATCTACCTCGGCGAGCGCGACAAGGACGCCGAGGGCCACGTCCTGCACGAGACCATCGTGCACCGGGCCCACGAGCGCGGTCTCGCCGGGGCGAGCGTGTTCCGGGGGATCGTGGGCTACGGCGCGCGCAGCGAGCTGCACACGGCCAAGGTCCTGCGGCTGAGCGAGGACCTGCCCGTGGTGGTCGAGATCATCGACACCGCCGGCAAGGTGGACACCTTCGTCCCGTGGCTGCGGGAGACGGTGCGCGAGGGGCTGATCACGATCGAGGACATCGACGTGCTGACGTGAGCGCCCCGGATCAGCGGGCCGGCTCCAGCAGATCCCGCCCCTCCATCCCCGGCAGGGGCGCGACGCCGAACCGCGCGAGCACCGTGGGCGCGAGATCGCGCAGGTCGGGATCGTCGACCGAGAGCGGCCGGTTCGAGAGGATCACCCCGGGCACCTCGTCGTACGCGATGCAGTGGTCGCCGCTCCACTTGTTGACGTTGTCGTCGAACACCACCTCGCCGACCGCCCCGAGCGCCGAGGCGTTGCTGCCTCGCCAGCCACGGTGGTAGCCGATCACCAGGTCGGGCGCGGTGTCGAGCCGGTCGCCGCGATAGATCTCCCCGGCGCGGTAGGCCCGCTTGATGGCCGGCTCGCCGACCCCGGGGTCGACCGTGGCCTCGAGCCGCGCGGCGATCTCGCCGAGCAGGGCGTCCGCCTCGGCCGGCCGCACGATGCCCCGCGCCTCGCGCCCGCGCAGGTTCAGGTAGAGCCCGTTGATGCCCAGGGCGTAGGCGCGCGTCCGGCGCCAGTCGACCCCCTCGAGGAACTCGACCTCGTCCGCGCGCACGCCGGGCTTCAGCGCCAGGTAGCCGTGCTCCAGCAGCCAGGCGTTCAGGTGCACGTTGCGCCGGAAGGGCGCGAACCCGTGGTCGCTCATGACCAGGATCGTGGTCTCCTCGTCGCAGGCGGCGACCGCCTCGGCGACCGCACCGTCGAGCGCCGCGTACAGGTCGCGCACCCGGTTCCGGAACGCCGGATCGGCGTCGGCGTGGGTGGGCGAGCGCTGGTCGAAGCTGCGCCAGAACATGTGGCAGGTCTGGTCCGGCGAGTTGAAGTAGAAGAACAGGAAGCCCGCATCCAGCCTGCGGAAGCGGTCCAGCTCGTAACGCAGCTGGGCGAGGCGCTCGGCCAGGATGGTCTCGCTCTGCGAGACGTAATCGGCGTCGGTCATCACGCCCTCGTCGAGGGCCTTGGTGTCCTCGGGCAGGCCCTGGGTGTAGTAGAGGCCGACCTCGTCGGCGAGCTCGCGCGCGTACCCGGACGGGGTGCTGAGCGGCAGCTCGGGCCGGCGCGGGTCGATCTGCACGGGCGTGACGTACAGGCGCAGGGTGGGCCGGGCCTCCATGAGGTGGAACCGGCAGATGCCGGTCACGCGCTTGATCATGGGCACCATCTGGAAATCGAGCGTCACCCAGTCGCTCCACTCGCCGACCGCGAGCTCGAGCTCGTCGCCGCCGATCTCCAGCCGGACATGCTCGCCGGCCGGATCGACCTCGATCGCGATCGGCAGCTCGGCCCGCGGTTCGTCCTCGTGGTAGCGGTTGATCGGTCCGGGGATCGCGGTGGTGCAGCGACCGTCTCGTAGCGCGACCGGGACGACCTGGCCGCCATCGACGTCCCGCGAGACCAGCGGATCGTCGGTGATGTAGCTGAAGATGCCATAGGTGTTCTGCAGATCGGGCGTGCCCATGCCCGAGAGGGTCCGGGCCTCGCACTCGGCGGGCGGGAAATTGGCCGGCACCTTGAAGACCGTCGCGTCGACGCCGGCCTCGTCGAGCAGCGTCCAGAACGCCGTGCCGTGGCGGCGATTGATCACCGTCGGCTCGCCGCGCGGGAGC
>WJIQ01000148.1 GCA_014730255.1 bacterium
GCGCCCGCACCCTCGCGCCCCTCCTCGCGCCCTTGCTCCTGCTCGTCGCCGCGTCCGCCCCGGCCGACTGGCCGGACGATCCGACGCTGAACGTGCCGGTCTGCCTCGCGGTGGGCGACAAGTCCGACGTCTTCGGCGTCACCGACGGCGCTGGCGGCGCGATCGTCGTCTGGGAGGACAGCCGCGGGGGCGACGGCGACATCTACGCGCAGCGCGTCTCGGCCGACGGCGAGATGCTCTGGCAGGTCGACGGGATCGCCGTGTGCACCGCCGCCGGGGATCAGGACGTGTACCACTCCTCGACCGGCACCACCGGCTTCACGCCCGTGATCTCCGACGGCTCCGGCGGCGCGTGGATCGTCTGGCAGGACGAGCGCGACTTCGCATCCCGCCTGCGCGACGTCTACGCCCGGCACATCGATGCCGACGGTCGGCTGACGCCCGTCTCCGGCGGCGTGCGGGTGGCCGGCGGCGCGGGCATGGAGGACCGGCCGACCGCGTGCAGCGACGGGCAGGGTGGCGTGATCATCGTCTGGCAGGACAAGAACGCCGATCCGGTGTTCTCCGACATCTGGGGTCAGCGGCTCGACGCCGACGGCACGCCGCTGTGGAACGACGGCCAGCCGCTGCCCCTGGTGGTCGTCGGCTGGGACCAGGACGGACCGAGCCTGTGCGCCGACGGTCAGGGGGGCGCGTTCCTGGCCTGGTCGGACTCGCGCGACGACGTGGGCGACGTCTACGCCCAGCGCCTCGCCGCCGACGGCACCGCGCTCTGGTCGCCGCCCAGCGGCATCGACGTGTGCGCGCAGCCCGGCGGCCAGGACGCCATCACCGCCCGCCTGGCCAGCGACGGCGACCTGCTGCTGGCCTGGGTCGACCGTCGCAGCGGCAGCCCGGACATCTACGCGCAGAAGGTCGCGGCCGCCGACGGCGACCACCGCTGGCTCGTCTGGGGCTACGGCGTGGGGGCCGCACCGGAGTCGCAGTACCGTCCGGCGCTGGCCTCCGACGGCGAGGGCGGCGCCATCGTGGCCTGGTTCGACTATCGCAACGCCCCGAGCGGACCGCCGTGGAACCTCGACATCTTCGCCCAGCGCATGACCGCCGGTGGCGACCCCGCCTGGGTCGACGGGGGCGTGTCCGTGTGTGGCGCCCCGGACGCGCAGCGCGACGTCGACCTCGTGGCCGACGGCCAGGGCGGCGCGGTGCTGGCCTGGGAGGACAACCGCGGCGGCGACGGGCTCGAGGACGTCTACGCCCAGCACCTCCGTGCCGACGGGACCGCCTCCTGGGCGACCGACGGCGTGCCGGTGAGCACGGCGCCCAACAACCAGAAGCGTCCCGACCTCGTCGCCGGTGCCGACGGCGCGATCATCCTCTGGCCGGACGACCGGGAGAGCCTCTACGAGGCCGACGTCTACGCCGACCGTGTCCAGGTGCTCGACCCCACGGCCGCACCGGCCGGGGGCGGGCCGGCCGATCTCGCGCTGCGCGTGCAGGGCGACGCCGGCGTGTTCTTCTCGTTGCCGCGTGGCGCGCCGGTCTCCATCGACGTCCATGACCTGCGCGGGCGGCGCGTGGCCACGCTGGCGGACGGGCGCTGGTACGATGCCGGGGAGCATCGCCTCGCCTGGCCGCGCACCGGCACGGCCGGCCGACCCCTTCCCAGCGGGCTCTACCTGGTGCGGCTGCGGACGGGCTCGGCCCGGGCGGTCGCGTCGGTGACCGTCATCCGCTGAGGCGTCGGACGGCTCGGTCCGTGTTCAACGAGAGCATGGAATCGCACATAGTGTGACATGGGGTCATGCGGCCCATGACCGGCTCCGATTCCCGCAACTTATTGGACGCCATGGGTCAAGAATAGTCCGGCCCCGACCGAAACGGGGCATGTTGACTCTCAATAATCATTCGTGAAGGTCCTTGGATCCGCGACCGGCGATGACTAGTTTTGCCGGGAACCCGCCGGCGTCTGCCGGCCGCACATGGTCCCGTCGACCCAACCATGCGGGAGTCCAGCCATGGAAGCCACGACCACGCGACTCGCCGAGCTCGTCCGCCCGTTCAAGGGGCAGACCGGCGCCACCATTCCGGTCCTGCAGGCCATCCAGACCAACCTCGGCTATCTGCCGCCCGAGTCGTTCGACGTGATCGAGGAGGAACTCGGCATCCCGGCGACCAAGGCGTACGGGGTGGCCACCTTCTACGCGCAGTTCCGGACGACCCCCGTGGGCAAGCATCTGATCAAGGTCTGCGACGGCACCGCCTGCCACGTCAAGGGCTCGGAGACCATCACGACGGCCATCCGCGACCACCTCGGCCTCGCCGAGGGCGCGGACACGACCGAGGACATGGTCTTCACGCTCGAGGAGGTCGCCTGCCTCGGCTGCTGCTCGCTCGCGCCGGTGCTCATGATCGGCGACGTGACCTACGGCAATCTCAATGTCGAGAAGACCCGCGAGGTCCTCGACGAGTACCGCCGGAAGGAGGGCTAGGCCATGGAGAAGACGACCGTGGACACCACGACCATCCTCGTCGGCTACGCCTCCTGCGGCATCGCCGCCGGCGCGCGCGAGGTCCGCGAGCTCCTCGAGCAGAAGGTGGCCGAGACCGGCACGGCGGCCGAGGTCAAGCAGACCGGCTGCCTGGGCATCTGCTTCGACGAGCCCATCGTCGAGGTCCACGACGAGAAGGGCCGCTGGGTCTACCGCAAGGTGAACGAGCGCAAGGCCGAGCGGATCTTCAAGGACCACGTCCAGGGTGGCGATCCGGTCGAGGGGTTCCTCTTCCACGAGCTGAGCCCCGGGACCACCCGCGAGCCCAAGGCCTACATGTTCCGGCAGCAGGAGCGGATCGCGCTGGTCAACTCCGGCGTCATCGACCCCGAGAACATCGACGACTACCTCGCGGTCGAGGGCTACGAGGGGCTGCGGAAGGCCCTGACCGGCATGACGCCCGACGAGGTCCTCGACGAGGTCAAGGAGAGCGGCCTGCGTGGCCGCGGCGGCGGCGGCTTCCCCGCCGGGGTGAAATGGGGCCTCTGCAAGCAGTTCGACGACGAGCAGAAGTACCTCATCTGCAACGCCGACGAGGGCGACCCGGGCGCCTTCATGGACCGCAACCTCCTCGAGGGCGACCCGCACTCGGTGCTCGAGGGCATGGCCATCGCGGCCTACGTGATCGGCGCGAACTTCGGCTACGTCTACGCCCGCGCCGAGTACCCGCTGGCCATCCGCCGGCTGAACATCGCCATCGAGCAGGCCCGCGAGCGCGGCCTGCTGGGCGAGAACATCTTCGGCAGCGACTTCAGCTTCGACATCAAGGTCAAGGAGGGCGCCGGCGCCTTCGTCTGCGGCGAGGAGACCGCGCTGATCGCCTCGATCGAGGGCGAGCGCGGCATGCCGCGCATCCGCCCGCCGTTCCCGGCCGAGTCGGGCCTGTGGGGCAAGCCGACCAACAACAACAACGTCGAGACCTACGCCAACGTGCCCTGGATCATCCGCAACGGCGCGGAGGCGTACAAGGCGTACGGCACCGAGAAGTCGACCGGCACGAAGGTCTTCTCCCTCGCGGGCAAGATCAAGCGGGGCGGTCTGGTCGAGGTGCCCATGGGCATGACCCTCCGCGAGGTCATCTACGACGTGGGCGGCGGCATCGAGCGCGACCAGGAGTTCAAGGCCGTCCAGCTCGGCGGACCGTCCGGCGGCTGCGTGCCGGCCCAGCTGCTCGACACCCCGGTCGACTACGACTCGATCGTGGCCACC
>WJIQ01000149.1 GCA_014730255.1 bacterium
CAGAGGGCGACGATCTTGAAGCGCGTGATGGTCATCGGGAACCTCCAGAGGGGGCATGGCCAGCCGCCGCGGGCTGCGCCGTCGTGAGCATGGTCGAGCCGACCTGGATGATGGACTTGTCGGTGGCGTTCTGGGCGAAGACCACGACCTCGCGGCCGTGCGGCGTCAGCCCGAACGTCTCGGGATCGGGGTCGGAGAGGGTGACCTGGTAGGTCTCGGTCGCCCCGGCATCGAGCGTGCCGATCGAGTCGGTGACCTCGGCGTCGACGCGTGCGACCCAGTGGTAGAGGTCGCCGCCGGGTTCGAAGTGCTCCTCGGTCTCGACCTCGTCGTACAGCAGGACCGCACGCAGCGTGTAGTCGGACATGTCGACCGCCGCGTAGGGCGCGCTCAGCGTGATCTCGCAGGAGACGTCGGCGGTCTCGAGCTCGTCGAGACCGGTCGCGGTCACCTCGAGGTAGATGTCGACCGCGTCGTCGTGGTGTTCGTCGATGTAACCGCGCATGGCGTCGGCGCTCGCGGGGGTGCCGTAGCCGCCCGACAGCTCGCCGTCCCAGAACATCGACGGCAGCGCGAAGCTCGGCTGGTTCGCGTAGAACTGGCTGCGCGCGATCACCATCGCCGTGTTGCTGCGGTACAGGGGATCGAGCGGGTAGGGGACCGAACCGGCGTACTTCACGAACACGACCTTGTCGAAGCCGTACTCCGGTTCGGCGATCACCGTCTCGACGTCCTCCAGGAACTCCGGACACCCGACGCAGCGCACGTTCGAGAAACCCTCGAACAGGACGACGCGCCCGATCACCAGCGTGAAGTCGACGGCCGCCTCGCCGCCCACCTCGGTCTCGATGGTCTGCGGGCCGCCCGCGGTGCGATGGTGCAGCAGGCGGACATCGACCTCGTGCTGGCCGGGATCGACGTCGTTGAACGTGTGCGGGGTGACCTCGCCCGTGTCGACGCCGTCGAGGATGATCGACGCGCCCGCGGGGGTGGAGGTGACCTCGACGATGCTCGCCCCGGTCTGGAAGTGGGTCGCCGTTCGCGCCCCGTAGCTGACGTCGACCTGGCGCTCGCCGGGCCGGAACTCCACGCCCGTGAGCTGCAGCGCGATGGTGTAGGTGCCGCCGTCGAGGTCGGTGATCACCGCGGGGGTGACCTCGCCGGTGTCGACCCCGTCGATCAGGATCGCCGCGCCGCTCGGCAGCGAGGTGACCTCGAGTTCACCGGGCGTGGGGGGCTCGCTGCCGCACGACGCCAGCAGCACGAGCATGGCCAGTGCAGAGAGGAGGGAAACGAGGCTGCGCAATGTTCGGCTCCTTCGGGGGGATCACGCCAGCGGCCCGGCAGCAAGGCGCACGAGGACGCTTCCGGGCACGTTCGGGAAGTATACCACCGGGTCTTCGGTCCAGTCAAACCCACCAGAGCAATAGTATTTCCGTTGTTCGCGGACCTCGTGATCGGCCTGACCGTGAGTGCCGCGAGGGGGCGGTTCATGACATGCGACGCGGTCGCGCGGCGCGTCGGATCGGGTCCAAGAGATTGGGGCGAAAAGAGTTGAATCGACTCATCCGGAATCGGCGCCACGCCCGCGAATCCGGACGGTCCGGATCCTCGAAAGCCATACGCGACCATATATAATTGGTTTTTAACTGATAAAAGGGCAAACGAGAGCGACAAAACTATCCCACAACAATCCGTATGGTCCGGAAAAATTTATCGCTACGAACTTCTCCCGGACGGTGACCGTGTGATATCATCGAGGATGGTCAGTGGACGAGTTGCGCCCGATCCGTCCAGTCCCATCCGGACGGCGTCCGGATCTACCAGTCGAAAGGACCGAGTGATGCGCTTGAGATTGCTCGCGGTTGCCACGCTGCTGCTCGTTGCCGGCAGCGCCCTGGCGGCCACCACGATTCCGCTCGGCGGCGATGCGCCCCAGATGCGCCTGATGCGCGAGAGCCGGGCCGGCCTGAGCTACCAGCTCGAGCTGGGCTCGCTGCGCGCCATCGAGGTCGAGACCAAGGGCGGGACCTTCACGCAGCTCTTCCTTCCCGGCCAGTACACCTCCATGATCGAGGGCGCACCCGAGCTGCCCCAGATGAATCGCCTGATCGCGATTCCTCACGGCGCCGACGTCAAGGTCGACGTGCGCAACGTCCAGACCCGCACCGTCCGCCTGGCCGATCACGGCCTGGCCCACCCGGTCATGCCGCACCAGCCGTCGGTGAGCAAGAGCGCCGACGTGGACGCCCTGCCCTTCGTATACGATCCGGCCGCCTACGCCGTCTCGCGCGTCGAGCGTCCGCTCGGCCAGGCTGAGTACGTCGGCCGCCTGCGGGCGATGGACATCGCCCGCGTCGAGGTCGCGCCGGTGCGCTACCTGCCGGCGACCAACGAGCTCGAGGTCGTGACCTCGTGCGACGTCGAGATCAGCTTCACCGGTGGCGACTGGGCCGCGACCGAGCGTCTGATCCAGAGCACCTACAGCCCGTTCTTCCAGCCGGTCTACCACGAGGTCGACGGCATCCGCGAGTTCAATGGCCGCAGCGATCTGGTCAAGGACCCGGTCAAGATGGTCATCGTCACCCCGGCGCAGTTCGAGTCGCAGCTCCAGGAGTACGTCGACTGGAAGACCGAGCGCGGCTTCGAGGTCATCACCGGCGTGATCGGCTCGCCCGAGGTGGGCTCGACCACGAGCAGCATCCAGAGCTACCTGCACGGCCTCTACAACGAGGCCACGCCCGACGATCCGGCGCCGAGCTTCGTCGTCTTCATCGGCGACGTCGCCCAGTGCCCGACCTGGCAGATCAGCGGCGATGCGACCGAC
>WJIQ01000150.1 GCA_014730255.1 bacterium
CCGGGCGACGGACGCTTGCATCCGTCGCCGGGGGCGACCATCCTCGGCCGACGACCCCGCCCGCCCGCGGACCATCGAGACCAGGACCGGCAGCGCCTGCCCGGTCCGCCAGCACGCGTGGAGAACGACATGCCCGAACCGACCCGCCATCCGATCCAGGACCTCTACCCGGACGACGTCGCGCACTGCTACGGTTGCGGTCACCTCAACGAGCGAGGCCACCGGATCAAGAGCGACATCGAGGGGGACGAGACGGTCACCCGCTTCACACCGCAGCCGCATCACACCGCGATCCCCGGGTACGTCTACGGCGGCCTCATCGCCTCGCTGATCGATTGCCACGGGACCGGTACGGCGGCCGCGTCCGGTGCGGCGCGCGCCGTCGCCGCCGATCCCGACGGCGCCCCCCTGCTGGACGAGTCCGTGCTCGATGGTTCGGTCGCCATGCCGAGATACGTCACGGGCAAGCTCGAGGTCTCCTACCGCAGGCCGACCCCGCTCGGTCCGGAGCTCGAGCTGCGAGGCCGGGTCCGGGAGCGCCGGGGGCGCAAGGTCGTCGTGGACATCACGCTGTCGGCCGAGGGGGTCGTGACGGCCGAGGGCACGGTGGTGGCGGTGGAGATGCCCGAGTCGCTGGGCTGAGACCAGTCGGGCATGCCCACCGGACGGTAGCCGACGGTTGCCAGGATGGGGTCCAGGCTGTTCCTTTGGCGGGTCGCCGCCCCGACCCGGTCGGCGACGGCGATGCCCGAGCGCGACGGCGAGAGGATGGCCGTGAGCCCCATCGACCCGCGACCCGCAGCGACGGCGCCGTTGTCCGGACGACACGGCGCCGTGGTCGTCTACTCGTACTTCCCGGAGGACCCCCGGCCGCTGCGCGAGGCGCGGGCGCTCGTCCAGGCGGGCATGACCCTCGACTACGTCTGCCTGACCCAGGACCCCGCCCTGCCGCGGCGCGAGCACGTGGACGGGATCGACGTGATCCGCATCCCGCTGCGACGCCGCCGTCGCGGCAAGCTGACCTATCTCTGGCAGTACCTGGCCTTCCTGCTCGGCGCCGGCGCCGTGATCAGCCGGCGGGCCCTGCGCCGACCCTACGACCTGGTCCACGTGCACAACATGCCCGACGTGCTGGTCTTCACCGCGCTCGTGGCCCGATGGCGGGGCGCGCGCGTTCTGCTGGATCTGCACGATCCGATGCCCGAGCTCATGGAGACCATCTTCGGGCTCGACCCCGATAGCCGGTTCGTCCGGTTCCTGCGCTGGTCCGAGCGCCTGAGCCTGCGCTTCGCCGACCACGCCATCACCGCCAACGAGGCCTTCCGGCGGCTCTTCGTCGCCCGCAGCTGCCCGGAACGGAAGATGTCCGTGGTCGTGAACACGCCCGAGGAGTCGGTCTTCGTGCCCGACCCGGGGGCGGTGGAGCTGGCGCGGCCGCCAGATCGGTTCGAGCTGATGTACCACGGGTCGCTGGTCGAGAGGCACGGCCTCTTGACCGCGCTGGAGGCCGTCGCCCGGCTCGTACCGACGATGCCCGAGCTGCGCTTCTCCATCTACGGCCACCCGACGCCCTTCGTCGAGACCATCGAGACCCGCATCGCCGAGCTCGGCCTCGGCGGTGTCGTCTCCTACAGGGGCGCGCGGGATCTGTCCGGCATCGCCGCCGCGGTCGCGGCCTGCGACCTCGGGCTGGTGCCGAACGAGCGGACGTCGTTCACGGAGATCAACCTGCCCACGCGCCTGTTCGAGTACCTGGCCCTCGGCAAGCCGGTCATCGCCCCGGACACGCGGGGAATCCGGGATTACTTCGGCGACGAGGACATGGTTTACTTCCAGCCGGGAAAGGCCGAAGATCTCGCGCGGACGATCGTCTGGGTGAGGGAGCACCCTGACGAGGTCGCCGGGCGCGTCGCGTCCGGCCAGCGGGTCTATCAGGCGCATCGCTGGACCGACGAGCGGCGGATCTTACTCGGCGTGGTGGACGACCTCCTGTCCTCGCGGAGCGGGCATGAGCGCTGAGCAGCCGACCTACGTGGTGATCTCGCCGGTGCGCAACGAGGCGGCGCACCTCGGAGAGCTGGCCGAATGCATGGCGCGGCAGACCGTGCGCGCGGCGCGCTGGATCGTGGTCGACGACGGGTCGAACGACGGCACGGCCGAGGTCCTGGCCGGCTTGGCCCGGGAGCACGACTGGCTGGAGGTCGTCGTGCGCGCCGATCGGGGATTCCGCAAGTCGGGCACCGGCGTGATGGAGGCCTTCGCCGAGGGGCTGGCCCGCCTGACGGACGTCGGCTGGGACTACCTGGTCAAGCTGGACGGCGACGTGAGCTTCGCGGAGGATTACTTCGCGCGCTGCTTCGCTCACTTCGATGGGGATCCGGAGCTGGGCATCGCCGGCGGCAGCGTCTGCGTCCGGCGCAACGGCCAGCTGGTGCCCGAGTACACGACCGACCCGCCGTTCCACGTGCGGGGCGCGACCAAGATCTACCGCCGTGCGTGCTGGGAGGCGATCGGCGGTCTGATCGGTACGACCGGCTGGGACACCTGGGACGAGGTCAAGGCGAACCGGCTCGGCTGGCGGACCCGCACGCTGCAGGAAATCCCGATCGCGCATCACCGTCACACCGGCGGGGCGGACGGCGATCTACGCAACCTCTTCAAGAACGGTCGGGCCAACCACATCTGCGGCTACCACCCGCTGTTCATGCTGGCCAAGATGGTGCGTCGACTCAAGAACCGACCGCTGGTGATCGGGGGCATCACGCTGTGGCTGGGGTACGCGACCGGCGCCTGGCGGCGCATCCCGCGCGTCGACGATCCCGAGACCATCTCCTACCTGCGCGATCAGCAGATCCGGCGGCTGGCGGGGCGGTCGTCGCTGTGGGGTTGAGGGGGCGAGGTTCCTCCGTGATGACCGCTGGCCGCTCAATCCCGCCGCAACGCCTCCCGCGCCGCGGCTGCGGTCTGGGCTGCAGCGCCGCCGCACGTCCCGAGCGCCGTCAGATGGCCCATCTTGCGGCCGGGCCGCGCCTCGGCCTTGCCGTAGAGATGCAGCTTGATGCCGGGCAGCGCGCAGGCGGACGCCCAGTCCGGCTCGCCGTCCTGCCAGAGATCGCCCAGCAGGTTGGCCATCGCCGCCGGTGAGATGGCGACCGCCGAGCCCAGCGGCAGGCCGCAGACCGCGCGCACCTGCTGCTCGAACTGGCTACAGGTGTGCGCGTCGATGGTCAGATGCCCGGAATTGTGCGGCCGCGGGGCGACCTCGTTGACCAGCAGCTCGCCGTCACCGAGCAGGAACATTTCCACGCACAGGACGCCGACCACGTCCCAGGCCGCGAGCAGGGTCCGCGTGATGTCGACCGCCCGGTCGCGCACCTGCGGGGGCAGGTCGGCGGGGCAGACCGAGAGGTCGAGGATGTGGTCGGCGTGGTGATTGGCGATGGGCTCGTAGATGGCCATGCCGCCGTCGAGTCCGCGTGCGCCGACCACGGAGATCTCGCGCTCGAACGCCGCGACGGCCTCGACCACGACCGGCGGCTCGCCGAGCTCCTTCCAGGCCGCGGCGGCCTGCTCGGCGCGGTCGACGCGCCGCTGCCCCTTGCCGTCGTAGCCCCAGGCGATGGTCTTCAGGATGGCCGGGGTGCCGACCTCCGTGATGGCGGTCTCGAGCTGCGCGGCGGTCTCGGCGCAGGCGAACCGGACCGTCGGCACGCCGGCCGCCCGGAGCGCCTCCTTCTCGCGACGGCGCTGCTGCGTGGTGTGCAGCAGCGAGCCGGCCGGCCGGACCGGGGCCATCTCGGCGGCGGCCGCCGCCGTCGCCGCCGGCACGTTCTCGAACTCGAAGGTCACCACGGCGACCTCGCGCGCGAACGCCCGGACGGCGTCGAGGTCCTCGTACGGGGCGCGGACCTCGCGAAAGGCGATCTGGCCGGCCGGGGTGTCATCGTCGGGCGCGAAGACGGTCACGCGGTAGCCCATGCGCCGGGCGACCATGGTGAACATGCGGCCGAGCTGGCCGCCGCCGAGGACGCCCAGCGTCGCGCCGGGCAGGATCGGGTCGCTCATGTCAGCTCCGACGCGCGCACCTTCGCGGACTGCGCCTCGCGGAAGTCTTGCAGGCGGGAGCGGAGCTCCGCGTCGCCGGTGCCCAGCATGCCGACGGCGAGCAGGGCGGCGTTCTTCGCACCCGCCTCGCCGATGGCGAGCGTGCCGACGGGCACGCCCGCGGGCATCTGTACGATCGACAGCAGCGAGTCGACGCCGCGCAGGACTCGGCTCTCGATGGGCACGCCGAGGACCGGAACGGTGGTCTGGGCGGCGACCATTCCCGGCAGGTGCGCGGCCCCGCCGGCGCCGGCGATGATCACGCGCAGGCCACGCGACTCGGCGGTCTGCGCGTACTCGCGCATCACCTCGGGCGTGCGGTGGGCGGACACGACCCGCGACTCGTGCGGGACGTCGAACTCGGCGAGCACGTCGGCGGCGTGCTTCAGCGTGGGCCAGTCCGAGGTGCTGCCCATGATGATACCGACGAGGGGGGAATCGGTGGTGGTGGCCATCGGTCGCAGGACTCCTTGTTCGGGACACGGCGAATCCGGCAGACAAGGAAACAACGCCGCCGCGTGTTGGCACGCGGCGGCGTCCTCCGGTGGCGTCTGCGGGTCAGCGCACGCGGGCGATCTTGCGGGTCATGCGCCAGTCGCCGACCCGTAGCTCGATCAGATACGTCCCGGCCGGAAGCAGGCGACCACGATCGTCGCGGCCATCCCAGTGCAGCCGACTCAGCCCCGCCGGGAACCTGGCCTGCGTCAACCGCGCGATCCGACGACCGGCGAGGTCATAGACCGAGACCGTCGCCTCGGCCTCGTGAACGAGCCGGAAGGCGATCTGCGCGTTCGCGCCGCCGGGGTTCGGTCCCGGGGCGAGCAGGAATCCGGGGCCGGCCGTCGTGTCGACCGTCCGCGGCGTCGACGTCACGTCGGCGCCGTACACGACGACGTGGTCGGGGCCCGGCATGACCACGGCGGCCGCCTCGCGGCCATCGTCGAGGGCGAAGAACGACGGTGCGGCTGGTAGCTCGCTGGCGGTGCCGCCGACGTGGAAGTGCGCCACGCCGTCTCCGTCGGCCGCGGTCAACGCGTAGGGGCGCCCGCTCGCGTCGAAGTCGGCCTGGATGAGGTTGCCGAAGTCGCCATAGTTCTCCACGCCCACGAGCGCGCCGGTGCGCGGGTCGCGCAGCTGCAGGACGTTGGTGTAGTAGTGGGCGACGCCCATCAGGTCGTTGAACGGATCGTAGGCCAGGCGGATCGGGCCGTCGCTGGTCGGTACGGTCGTCTCGACGGTCGAGGCCGCCCCGGCCAGTCGCAGGATCGAGATCGAGTCGCCGAACCAGTTGGTCACCGTGGCGTACTCGCCGGTGTCGTCGAAGGCGATCTGCAGCGGGAAGTCGCCGACCGTGAGCGATGCGACGATGGTGTTCGTGGCCGTGTCGATCACCTTGATCTGGTCGTCGAACGACGCGGCGACCAGGCAGTGCGCGCCGTCGGGACTGACGGCCACTGCGCTGGAGATGCCGTACGCGGCGTAGGAGACGCCGATGATGCCGCAGGGCAGCTCGGCCACCTCGCTGCTGTCCGCCCCGTCCAGCTCGATCACGGAGACGGTGTTGCCCTGGATGTTGCCGACATAGGCATGGCTGCCGTCCGGCGCGATCGCGACCACGCCGGGCCGCTGGCCGGTCGGCACCACGGCGGCCACCTCGCCGAGCTCCAGGTCGATCACCGAGACCGAGCCGGCGTCCATGCCGCAGGCCACCGCCCAGCGCGAGTCCGGGGTGATGGCGACGTTCTGCGTGCGGGCGCCCGTGGGCAGGATCGCCGACACCTGACCGGTCGCGAGGTCGACCAGGGAGACGTTGCCCGAGAGCACGTTGGCGACCACGGCGATGCTCCCGTCCGGGGTGATGGCCACGCGCCGCGGCGCGTCGCCCTCGGGGGGCAGGCCGCTGACGCAGTCGCCCAGCCACTGCGGGCTCGCGGGCGTGGCGTAGTCGTAGAAATTCAGGGCCTCGCTGCGCAGTGGGTCGACCGCCACGGCCGTCGCGCCGACCGGCGAGACGGCGCCCACGCTGGTGCTGATGCCCTGCCACTGGCCGGTCAGCTGCTCGCGGTCGAAATCGAGCACCGAGAAGCGGTACTGCATGCCGATGGCGTACGCGTGGTCGGGCGAGACGCCGATGGCGAACGGCGTGTAGGTGCCGGTCAGGACGCGGAAGCTGCCGGCGGTGAAGTTCACGAAGGCGCTGCTGTTGTTGTTCACGCCCAGGAAAGCCTTGGTGCCGTCCTGGTTCACGGCCACCTGATGGGTCGACAGGCCGTATCCGGTCACCGCGACCGAGCCGTCGAGCGCCGGACCGGCGAGGTCGATCCGGTAGGCCGTCGCGGGGTCGGTGGCGCTCAGGGCGACCAGCGTCGAGCCGTCGCCCGAGAGTCCGACCGTCGTGCAGTCGGGTATGCCGCCGACGGTGTGGGCGAGCGCCCCGGTGCCGGCGTCGAAGAAGCGGACGGCCTGGCCACGGTCGCCGGCCACGACGTGCTGGCCGTCGGGGGTGACCTCGAAGCCGGTGAAGCGCACGCCGTTGCGCCCGTTCTCCGAGCCCCAGGAGAAGCTCAGCAGCGAGATGGGAAAGCCCGTGATCTGGCCGACCGGCGCGAGGGTCTCCAGGTCGATGATCTCACAGACGTCGGGGATGTCGCAGGCCACGTAGGCGCGCGTCTGGTCGGGGTTCAGGCGTACGACCCAGGGCTGCTCGGCGGTCGGGATCACGGCGGCGACGGAGAAGTCGGCCAGGTCGATGATCCAGGCCTCGTCGCTGAACGCGCAGGCTACGACGGCGTACTGGTCGCCGACCGCGACGCCCGCCGGATAGCTGCCGACGTCGACGTTGGCCACGACGGTGCGCGTCGTGACGTCGAAGACGGTCACGTTGTCGGTCGCCCGGTTGGCCATCAGGACGGTCTGACCGTCGGGCGTGAAGACGGGCCAGGCGAGGTAATCGCCCTCCGGGGCGACGCCCGGATCGAGGTCGTTGCCCGCGCCTCGAGGCGGGCGGACCATCGCCTCGGTCAGATGGTCACGCGTCGGCGCGACGGTCGGTCGAGGCGCTCCGTCCGGGTCGACGAGGTCGGCGACCCGCGCGTCGAGATCGGCCGTCGCCGGGGTGGCGACGATCGCAGCGAGCAGGATGAGCACGGGAGCGGCGTGGCGGCGGATTCCGGCGAGAAGGCGGTACCGACGTTGCATGGGGAGGACCTCCGGCAGGGGTGTCGAGCGTCGGACGCGATCATAGCACAGACGATCGGCGGATTGGAGCCGCCGCGCGGGTGCGGCCCCGCCGGACTCCCAGTATGTTGGTCGGATTCGTGCGTCGTCACCCCATCGGCCAGCCAGGAGTACCCATCCCATGACCCGAGGCCACCCCAGGGGACTGTACGTCCTCTTCTACACCGAGATGTGGGAGCGCTTCAGCTACTACGGCATGCGCGCCATCCTCGTGCTCTACATGACCCGCGCCCTCATGTTCGACGTGGCCAAGGCGAGCACGGTCTACGGCAACTTCACGGGTCTGGCCTACCTGATGCCGCTGGCCGGCGGCTACATCGCCGACCGCTGGTGGGGCAACCGCCGCTCGATCTTCTGGGGCGGCGTGCTGATGGCCATCGGGCAGTTCATCCTGTTCTTCAGCGCGACGTTCTACGACGATCCGGCGCTCGCGCACCCGCTCCTGTGGACCGGCCTCGGCGTGCTGATCGTCGGCACCGGCCTCTTCAAGGCCAACATCTCGAGCATGGTGGGCTCGCTCTACAGCCCGGACGACGACCGCAAGGACTCGGCGTTCACCATCTTCTACATGGGCATCAACATCGGCGCCTTCATCGCCCCCCTGATCGCCGGCGGCCTGGGCGATACCGGGCGGCCCGAGGACTTCCGCTGGGGCTTCCTCGCCGCGGCCGTGGGCATGGTCGTCGGCACGGTCATCTTCCAGGCCTTCAAGGACCGCTACATCGTCGATGCGGCCGGACGGGCCATCGGCCTGCCGCCGACCGATGCCGGTGGCGGACGCGAGGAGCACCATGACGCACCCATGCACCGTCAGGACTGGGAGCGCGTGGCGGTCATCTTCATCCTGTCGTTCTTCGTGATCTTCTTCTGGGCGGCGTTCGAGCAGGCCGGCGCCTCGCTCACCGTGTTCGCCGACCGGCAGACCGACCGCGATCTGATGGGCTGGACCGTGCCCGCGAGCTGGTTCCAGTCGGTCAACGCCGTGTTCATCGTGGCCTTCGCGCCGCTGTTCGCCATGATCTGGCAGTCGCTCGCACGCCGCAGGCTCGATCCGAGCACGCCGGTCAAGATGGCGCTCGGCCTGTTCCTGCTCTCGCTCGGCTACCTGGTGATCGCCTTCGGCATCAAGGGCATCGACGCGGCCACCAAGGTGAGCATGCTCTGGCTGATCAGCCTCTACCTGCTCCACACGTTCGGTGAGCTGTGCCTCTCGCCGATCGGACTGTCGGCCGTCAGCAAGCTCTCGCCGCCCAAGTTCGCCTCGCTGATGATGGGCGTCTGGTTCTTCGCGATCTCGGCGGCGAACAAGCTCGCCGGCGTGCTGAGCAGCTTCTATCCGGAGGAGGGCAAGGAGCCGCCGGTGATGCTCGGGTACGAGATCACGACCCTGTACGACTTCTTCGTGATCTTCGTGGTGATGTCCGCGGCGGCCGGCGTGGTCCTGCTGCTGCTGGCGCGGCCGCTGGTCAAGTGGGGTCACGGGCGGATCTGAGACGGCCAGCGGTGATCCCGGCAGGCCACCGATCAGCGGACCAGCATCAGGGACCGCGTTCCGGCCCGCGACCCGGCCCGGACGCGGGCGAGGTAGGATCCGGACGGCACCGCGTGCCCACGGTCGTCGCGGCCGTCCCAGGAGACGACGGCGACCCCGGCCGGGCGTGGTCCGCGCGTCAGCCGACGCACCAGCCGTCCGCGCGCGTCGTGGATCCGGATCTCCAGCGGTCCGGGGGTCGTCACGCTCACGCGCAGCGTGGTGCGCGGATTGAACGGGTTGGGGGCCGCCGAGACGTCCAGCGCGGCGTCCAGCGACGGGACGGCCGTGCCGGTCTCGCGCTCGTGCTCCACCCGCAGGATGTTGAACTCCGCCGGGGCGAGCATCGCGAAGCCGACGAGGATGACCGTGCGTCCGGCGTCGAGATCGTCGGCCGTGTGCGTGCTGGCGTCGCACCTGACGAAGAACGCCTCGTCGGGCTGCGCCCCGACGAACCAGCCCGCGAGCCACAGCCCGTACAGGAAGTCGGCGACCGCGACCTCGAGCTGCTGCCAGAGCGCCGGATCATTGGGCTCGAGGACCGCCCACTCCGTCCCGTCGTGGATCGACTCCTCCAGGAACATCGCGGTCCGCCGCACCGTCACGTACCGCCACTCCGGGTCGCTGCTCAGGGTCCGAGCCCCCCAGACCCGGATGCCCTGCGGTCCGAAGTCGCGGATCGGGTTGATGCCCAGCCCGTTGAGTTGGTCCGCCTCGTCCGTGGTCAGCGGATCGGTGACCCCGGTCGCGGTCGCGACCACGCCGATCGGTGAGGCGTCCGCGCGGCTGGCGGCATACAGGCCGGCCACGAAGCCACTCGGGGGCAGCTCGCGCTCCTGGCCATCGGGCGCGGCCACGATCCACGGGTAGTACAGCGCGGCGTGACCTCCGGTGGCCACCAGCGCAGCGCGCTGGGCCTGCACGGCGACGACGTCGTCGCGCGCGGCCGGGTCGAGGATGCCGATCCGGTCGCCGTGCGCCTCGCAGTGTGCGATCACCGCGGTCTGCACGGCGAGGTCGGTCACGCCGGGGATGGCGACGATCGCCACCGCGTCGACCGTGCCGAGGGCGCCGAGGCCCTCGCTGCCGGTCAGTTCGAGGGGATCGGCGCCCGGCGCCCGCACGACCCGGAGCGACTGGCCGCCGCCGAGGAAGAAGGCCGCCACCGCCGGTCCGAGATACGGGTGCTCGAGAGATCCGGTGAGGCCAAAGATGCTCACGAACTCCTCGTAGCTGGTCACCGGGACCGGTTGCCCGACCGGTCCCTGGGCGGCCATCCCGACGAAGCCGGCGACGTCGGTGGACACGCCGTCGAAGGCCGCGGCGGAGGTCGCGAGCAGGATGACCGCGCAGGGAGCGAGGGCGACCAGGACGGAGCGACGAGGCAGCACGAGGACCTCCCGGGACGTTCACGGAACTCGTTGAATATTCTACCACATCGCGAGGTCGGCGCGGGCGGCGACATTCCTCAAGTCCCGTCGCTCGCCTGCCGAAGACGACCATGGAAGCCGTATGTCTTTACCGCGAGGACCTCATCGTCATGATGACGCGTCGCCCGATCCCGCATGTCCGGCCCGCCCTGGCGGTGGTCGCGGTCGTCTGCGTCGTGGCCGCGCACCTCCAGGCCGCCCCACCGCCCGGGGTGCCACCCTCGTCGGCGACGATGGACGGCCAGATCGCTCCACACGGCCCCCTGGTGATCGGCGGGGGAGATGGATTCGAGCCGTTCCACTACCTCGACGATGGGCAGCCCGCAGGTTTCGACGTCGATCTCGTGCGGGCGATCGCGCGCGTGATGGACCTGGAGGTCGAGGTCCGGCTCGACTACTGGGAGGACGTCCGTGCGGGTCTGGACGACGGGAGCATCGACGCGCACATCGGGATGACCCATTCGCCCGATCGCGCCGACCGGTTCCGCTTCTCGACGCCCTACCTGACCCAGCAGTACAAGATCTTCATCGTCGAGAGCAACCACGCGATCCACGAGCGCGACGACCTGCCCGGCAAGCGGATCATCGTGCAGAAGGACGGCGTGATGGAGGAGTACGTCGCCAAGCGGCTGCCGACGGCCACGGCGGTGCCGGCCGCGTCGGCGGCCGAGGCGCTGCGCATGCTCGCCCTCGGCGAAGGCGACTGCTGCCTGATGACCGAGTTCCGGGGACTGACCGTCGCCCGTGATCTCGGCCTGGATCAGATCGTCCGGGTCGGGCGTCCGGTCTACCAGACCACGTACGGCTTCGCCGTGCCGGCCGGGGGCGAGGACCTCGTGCTGGCGCTCAACCAGGGGCTGGCGCTCTTGAAGCAGAGCGGCGAGTACGCGCGCATCTACGAGGACTGGTTCGGCGTCCTCGCCGCCCCGAGGCCGAGCCCGCGGGATTATCTCCGCGTGCTCGGGTGGATCGTCGGCCCCTTGCTCGCGGCTTTCCTGGTCGCCGCGCTGTGGACCTGGTCGCTACGCAGCCAGGTCATCCGGCAGACGGCCGAGCTACGGCTGGCGCGGGACCAGGCCCAGGCGGCCTCGCGGGCGAAGTCGCGCTTCCTGGCCACCATCAGCCACGAGATCCGCACCCCGCTCAACGGCGTGCTGGGAATGGTGCAGCTGCTACTGGCCGGTGACGGCGATCCTGCCCAGAGCGAGCAGTTGACGACCGTCCAGCGGTCAGCCCTGCGTCTGCAGGACATCATCAACGACATGCTCGAGTTCTCGCGCATCGACGCCGGTCAGCGGACGCTGGAGACGGTGGAGTTCTCGCCGCGCGCCCTGATCGACGAGGTCCTGGCGACCGTCGCGCCCGAGGCCTCGGCCAGGGGGATATCGCTGCAGGCGGAGATCGACGACGAACTGCCGCGCCTCGTACGCGGAGATCCGACGGCCGTCCGCCAGGTCCTGCTCGGCCTGCTCGACAACGGCGTGAAATTCACCCATGCCGGGTCGGTGACCCTCGAGCTCGCGGCGCGGCCGACGGGCGACCGGACGGTCCGCCTCGAGGGCGTGGTGGTCGACACGGGCATCGGCGTGCCGGAGGCCGAGCGCGGCCGCCTGTTCGACGCGTTCGAGCAGGCCGACTCGTCGTCGACGCGCCGCTATGGCGGGACCGGCCTCGGCCTGGCGATCGGCATGCACCTCGTGCGTCTGATGGACGGTGATCTCGCGTACGAACCGGGGGAGGCCGGTGGCTCGCGCTTCCGCTTCGCCATGTCGCTGGACGCCGTGGCCGACAGCGAGGGCGAGAGGTCAGGGGCGGAGGTCGCCCAGGAAGTCAGCGACGTCGAGGCCGCCGACCAGACGCACGCCCCCGTGCTCGTCGTCGAGGACAACCCGACCAACCAGCGCGTGGTCTGCCTGCTGCTGAAGAAATGGGGACTGACGAGCGAGGTCGCCGAGAATGGCCGCGAGGCCGTCGCCGCGGTCGGCCGTCGCGACTTCAGCGCCGTGATCATGGATTGCCAGATGCCCGTGATGGACGGCCTCGAGGCCACCGAGCGCATCCGCGCGCTCGAGACCGACGATGTCCACGTGCCCATCATCGCGCTGACCGCAGGCGCCGACCTCAGCACGCGCGAGAACTGCCTCGCCGCGGGGATGGACGACTACCTCAAGAAGCCGGTGCACGCGCCGAGCCTGCGGCAGGCGCTCATGCGGTGCCTGGAGGCCCGTGGCGCACGGGAGCCGGTCGGGGTCTGACCGAGCGTCGCCGCCAGAGAACAATATGCGGTAACAGTGTTGTGATTACGGCGATATGTCGGCCATAGAGTCAATGTGGCTAATTTAAACTGGACATCGCGCTGATATCCTGGCACCATGGGTCTCCCGACCTGGAGGAGACGCATGGACGCCATCGATCGCCGGATCCTCGACACCCTGCAGCGCCACGGCCGGACGACCAACGTCGAGCTCGCGCGCGCCAACGATCTGGCGCCGTCGTCGATGCTCGACCGCGTGCGCCGTCTGGAGGACCGCGGCGTGATCCAGGGCTACCGCGCGGTCCTGGACCCCGAGAAGCTCGGCTACCACGTGGCTGCCATGGTGATGATCAACCTCGATCGCCACCAGACCAAGGGCATCGACACGTTCGAGGCGGGCGTGGCCGCGATTCCCGAGGTCAAGGCCTGCTATCACGTGACCGGCCAGTACGACTACATCCTGCATCTGGCCGCGCGCGACATCGATCACCTGAGCGAGCTGGTGAAGCATCGCCTCGGTGCGCTCGGCGGCGTGGAGAAGCAGGAGACCTTCCTGGTCCTGTCGACGGTCAAGGAGGACCGGGGCTACGCGCTCGAACCGCTCGACCCCCAACGCTAGATCCGCGTCGCCGGCGGCCGGACGTGCGCCGACCGGCGACCAACGAAAGGCTCGATCATGTCCAACGGTGTGGAACGATACGTGGAACTGGCGGCGCGGGCCGCCGAGCGCCGGGCCGCCGACCTGGCCGCCATCCGGAAGTGCCGGTTCGATACCATCGCCGTGCACGGCCTGTACTCGATGAACGAGGCCCTCAACTTCAACCAGGGATCGATCATCGAGCCGATGTACATGTCGTCGTCGCAGGCCTACCGCGACTCGGACGAGATGGAGGCGGCCCTCGGCTACCAGATCCCGACCTGGTGCTACTCGCGGATCGGCAATCCGAGCATGTACTACTTCGAGCAGACCCTGGCCCTGCTCGAGGCCTACGGCGGAGACATCGAGACCTCGTGCTGTGCGACCAGCAGCGGCATGGCCGCCATCGCCAGCGCCACTGATCCCTTCCTGGCGATCGACCCGGGCAACCCCGACCAGCCGATCAACTTCGTCTCCACCTGCCAGGTCTACGGCGGCACGTTCCAGCAGTTCGCCGAGCGCAAGATGAAGGAGCGCGGCATCGAGTGCCGCTGGATCCTCGACAGCGCCGATCTCGCCGAGTGGGAGGAGAAGATCGACCGGAACACGCGCTTCGTGTACGGTGAGCTCCCCTCGAACCCGGGGCAGGCGTTCTTCGACCTCGACCGCGTCATCGAGCTCGCCCACGCGCAGCAGGTCCCGGTGATCATCGACAACACGGTGGGCACGCCGGCGCTGATGCGACCCCTGGTGCGCGGCGCGGACGTCGTGGTCCAGTCGGTCACCAAGACGCTCACCTCGTCGGGCTTCGGCATCTCCGGCGCCGTCATCGCGCGGAAGAACCTCATCAGCCGGTTCGGCCCGGACGAGATGAAGGCCGACTTCGCGATGTACCTCAAGACCCTGCCCAACCGCGACAACGGCCAGAACCTCTCGCCGATGAACTGCATCCTCTCGCTCAACGACATGCGCACCCTGCGCTCGAAGGTCGACCTCTTCAGCCGCAACACCATGGCCGTGGCCAGCTTCCTCGAGGGGCACCCCAGGGTCGAGAAGGTGAGCTACCTGGGCTTGCCGGGCCATCCGCTGCACGAGCTGGCGAGCCGCTATCTGCAGCTGGTGGACAGCGAGCACGAGCGTCCGGACGGCCAGCCGGACAACCGCTACGGCCACCTCATGTCGTTCAACGTCGAGGGCGGCGCGGCGGCCGCGCGCACCATGTTCGACGGCCTGCAGCGCATCTGGCGCGCGACCGATCTGGGCCGCGTCAAGTCGGTGGCGACGATCCCGGCCATCAGCACCCACTCGCAGCAGGGCGAGGAGGGCCGGGCCATGGCCGACATCCCGCCCAACCTGGTCCGCCTGTGCGTCGGCGGGGAGCACCCCGACGACGTGATCGCCGACCTCGACCAGGCGCTGGCGGCGATCGACGGCAAGGTCTCGGTGCAGGTGCCGTACGAGTACTCCACCGGTGGCGCCTCGAGCGCCACGACCGCGCGCGGGGAGTGATGGCCATGCGCTACCACAGTACCAACGGCCGTGCGCTGGAGGTCGATCTGGCGGGCGCGCTCCTGGCCGGCCAGGCGCCCGACCGCGGCCTCTACCTGCCGACGGAGATCCCGCGCCTCGATGCGGGGCTGCTCGCCCGGGCGCGCGACCTGCCGTACCCCGACCTCGCGATCGAGATGCTGGCGCCGTACGCCGCGGGCGTCTTCACACGCGACGAGCTGGGCGAGATCTGCCACGACGCGTACGACTTCGCCGTGCCCCTCGAGCACGTCACCGGACGGGCGCACGTGATGCGCCTGGACCAGGGGCCGACCGCGTCGTTCAAGGACTTCGCGGCCCGCTTCATGGGCCGGGCGCTGGGCAAGCTGGTGCGCGACCGGGGCCAGCGCCTGCTGATCCTGACCGCGACCTCCGGCGATACCGGATCGGCGGTGGCGCACGCGTTCCTCGGGGTCGAGGGCATCGAGGTGCTCGTGCTCTTCCCGCGCGAGGAGATCTCCGACCGCCAGCGCCGGCAGATGACCACGCTCGGCGACAACGTGGCCACCATGGCGGTCGACGGGAAATTCGATGACTGCCAGGCGATGGTCAAGCGGGCGTTCGCCGACCCCGACCTGACCGACCTGCATCTGTCGAGCGCCAACTCCATCAACATCGGCCGCCTGCTGCCGCAGTCGGTCTACTACGTGTACGCGGCCGCTCGGCTGGCCGACGTGGCCGGCGGCGAGCAGGTCGTGTTCGCCGTGCCGTCGGGCAATTTCGGCGATCTGATGGGCGGGGTCCTGGCCATGCACGGCGGGCTGCCCGTGGCGCGATTCGTCGTGGCCACCAACGCCAACGACGAGGTGCCACGGTACCTCGAGACAGGCGAGTACGCGAAGATCGAGCCGTCGCGGGTGTGCATCTCCAACGCCATGAACGTCGGCCATCCGTCGAACCTGGCCCGGCTGGTGGCGCTGTACGGCGGCCAGATGGACGAGACGGGCCAGATCGCCGATGCGCCCGACCTGGACGCGATGCGCCGCGATTTCCATGCCACCAGCGTCGACGACGACGAGACCCGCGCGACCATCGGCCGCGTGCACCGCGATCATGGCGTCGTCCTCGAGCCGCACGGCGCGGTGGGCTGGTGCGGACTCGAACGCTTCCTCGCCGCCGAGCCCGATCACGCCGACCTGGTCGCGATCTCGCTCGAGACCGCCCACCCGGCCAAGTTCCCCGAGGCCGTGCGCGAGATCACGGGGCACGATCCCGACCTGCCGCCCAGCCTGGAGGGCCTCGATCAGCGCGACGAGCTCTACGGGGCCCTCGAGGTCGACTACGCCGCGTTCAAGGACCACCTGCAGGGAGAATACCGCTGATGAAGAGCCTGATCATCCTCGGCGACGGCATGTCCGACCATCCGGTGACCGCGCTGGGCGGCAAGACGCCGCTGCAGGTGGCCGAGAAGCCGCACATCGATCGCATCGCGCGCGAGGGCGTCTGTGGCCGGTTCGCCACCATCCCGCCCGGCCAGCCCAATGGTTCGGCCGTGGCCAACCTCTCGGTCCTGGGCTACGACCCGGCGGTCTGCTTCTCGGGCCGCGGTACCCTCGAGGCGGCGAGCATCGGGGTGGACCTGGCACCGGACGACGTCGCCCTGCGCTGCAACCTGATGTGCATCGACGATCAGGGGAGGATCAGGAACCACTCGGCCGGCCACATCCCCACCGACGAGTCCCGGGTGCTGATCCGCGACCTGCAGGCCGAGCTGGGCGGCCGGGGCGACCAGCCCATCGCGTTCCACACGGGCGTGAGCTTCCGGCACCTGATGGTGCTCGAGGGCGGCTGGGCCTCCGACCAGGTCGCGTGCGCTCCGCCGCACGATCACGTGGGCGATCGCGAGGCGGACCTGCTTCCGCGGGCGAAGAGCGACGAGGCGGAGGCGACGGCCGCGCGCCTGCGCGAGGTGCATCAGGCGGCGCGCGCGCTGCTCGCCGAGCACCCGGTCAACCGCGATCGCATCGGGCGCGGCCTCGACCCGGCCAACTCGATCTGGGTCTGGTCGCCGGGCAAGCGGCCGACCATGCAGACCTTCGACCAGCTCCACGGCAAGAGCGGCGCGGTGATCTCGGCCGTGGACCTGATCCAGGGTCTGGGCATCTACGCCGGACTCGAGAAGATCGTCGTGCCGGGCGCCACCGGGCTCCATGACACCAATTACGAGGGCAAGGCCGAGCACGCGCTCGACGCCCTCGAGCGTCACGATTTCGTGTACGTCCACGTCGAGGCCACCGACGAGGCCGGCCACGAACGGGACCTCGACCTGAAGATCCGGTGCATCGAGTACCTCGACCGACGCCTGACGCGCATCATCCTCGAGGGGATCGAGGCGCGGGGCATCGAGGCCACCGTGGCCGTCCTGCCCGACCACCCCACGCCGGTGGAGACCGGCGCGCACGCCAGCGACCCCGTGCCGGTGGCCATCTGGCGGCCGGGCGAGGCGCCCGACGCGGTGGAGGTCTACGACGAGGACGCGGTGACCGGCGGCGCACTCGGGCTGCTCCGGGGCGACCAGTTCATCCGGCGCGTGCTCGGGGTCTGACGCCGAGGCCTTCAGGGGCAGGCGGTGCCGTATACGCTGACGAAGATGACGATGTCGGCCAGGTCGATCTGCCCATCGACATTGAAGTCGGCGCGCGGGTCGATCGGCCAGCTCTGGAGCGCCTGGACCACCGGGACGAGGTCGGCGAGCGTGACCGCGAGGTCGCCGTTGACGTCTGGACTGTTGATGCTCAGGGGCAGGTCGGCGATCACGGGCGAACCACCGATCATCACCTGGGGCTGATGGTCGCCCAGGATCTGGCCGCCGGCCCGCGGTGGCTGGGAGAACGTGGTCCGCCCCTCGGCATCGGTCGGAGCGTCGGCGACCGTACCCGCCGCACAGTAGGCGAACGTCGCGATCCCGTCGCACTGGTACCACATGTCCTCGGCCGGATAGCCGACGATCGGATCCTCGGACCAGGTCCGCAGCTCGAGATGGATCGTCGCGTCGGCCTCGCCCGGCCAGCCGACCGCGTACGCCTCCGAGAGCGAGGGGCCCGTTCCGCCGGGGCTGACCCAGACATGGCCGGGTTCGACCATCCAGACCGTGGCATTCGGGCCGGGAGGGATGTCGGCCAGCGCTGCGGAGGCCGGCATGGTGACGGCGATCATGACCATGAGAGCGGCGCGCATGGTGGCCCTCCTCGAGCGAGTCGGTGGCGAAGCCGGCGACCGGGCTTCCTGCATGACGATACAGAACCAGCGCGTGGCCCGGTAGCCTGACCGCTCAATCGAGCTCCGCCGGCTGCTCCCAGGACCCGCCGAAGACGAAGTCGCGCTGCGGCCGGCGCACGCGCTCGGCCATCTCCCGCCGTCGCAACTCCTCGGAAAGGCTCTCGGCTGTCGCGGCGAATCCGATGGCCAGGCCGGTGACGGGTTCGAATCCCTCGGGGATGCCGTAGAGCTCACGGATGCGGTCGGGAACGATGCCGCCCATGGGGTGCACCGCGAGGCCGCGGCTGACGGCCTCGATGGTGAGCTGACCGGTGGCGAGACCGAGGTCGTGGCGAGCCATCGCATTCGGCTTGCCATCGCGCGTGAAACCGAGGCGAGTGACCGAGAGCACGAGCGCCGAGGCGTTCTGCGCCCAGGCCTGGTTGACCTCGACCAGGCAGGACAGCATCCGGGCGAACTCGTCCTCCTGGTCGCGGGCGGCCACCAGGAAATGCCAGGGCTGCTCGTTGAAGCTCGACGCGGCCCAGCGCGCCGCCTCGAACAGGCTGCGCAGCTCGCCGGGCGGCAGGGGCCGCGGCTCGAACGCGAACGTGCTCCAGCGCTGGCGCAGGTGGTCGAGGATGGGATGGTCGGTGGGGGCGGGGCGGGACGTCATGGCGACCTCCGGGGCTTCGGGACCTTCGTGTCCGAGACAACCAAGTCGTGGTTTTTAATTGTTGCAACAGATAAATTCGTCGCCGACCCCGGACACGCGAGAGGCCGGCACCGGGCCGGCCTCTCGGCTTCGGGTCTCCCAGGGGCGTCGCGCTAGAGCATCGGCCGCTCCTCCGGCGGCGCATCGGCGCCGATCCGGGCCTCGGTCAGCGAGTCGTAGTGGCGCTGCTCCTCGTCGGCGAGCTCCTGGCAGAGGGCCTTCAGCTCGTCGGTCTCGACGCGGGTCTTCAGGTGGAGATACGTGTCCCGGGCCTTCTCCTCCATGCCGATGGCGAAGTCGATGACCGGTCGCATCTCCTTGTCCTGGAGCAGCTTCACCTGATCGTCGTCGAGCGTCTCGTCGACGTCGGCCTCGAGCCTGGCGAGGAAGTCCTGCGCGTCGACGCCGGCCTCGCCGAGCAGGCCGCCGAATCCGTCGACCAGGCGGCGAGCGTGCTCGTCCTCCATCTCGATCAGCTCGATGAAGACCATCTGCGCCTCGCCGTCGCTGGCCAGGTCGGCCGCGCGGCCGTAGAAGGTCTTGGCGCGCACCTCGTTGGTGATCGCGATCTTGATGACGTCGACCATGCTGTCCATGGGGGCTCCTTTGCAGGGACCGGGGCTGGCTGTGGCCGCCGGCCCGGGCCGGCGGCTCGTCGTTCCCGCCGAAGATAGTATCGTGCCCGGCGGATCAACAAGGACGAGCCGCGGCGGGGGGTCTCGTGGTATCTTCTGCGCCGTCCCGGATCCGCGACCCGAGCCGTGATGGAGCCGCCGACCGTGAGCCAGAAACCCGACAAGCGCATGGGGTGGGAGGTCGCCCACGACCTCGAGCGCGAGAAGGCCAGCATCCTGCAGCGCATCGTGCCGGAGTGGCGCCAGGTCAAGGCTGCCGTCGGCGCGATGAGCGTGTTCTTCGTCGTCTTCCTGCTCGGCTGCTGGCTGGCGGCCAATTCGGTGCGCACCCCGGACAACCAGGTCATGATCGACCTGGGCTGGGCGGGCACGCAGGAGTGGGGGTTGATCTGGAGCGTGCTGCTGCTCGCCCTGGTGTTCGAGTTCATGGACGCCACGGCGGGCATGGGGTTCGGCACGGCGCTGACGCCGATCCTGCTGGTCATGGGCTTCGACCCCTTGCAGATCGTGCCCGTGGTCCTGATCCAGCAGACCGTCGCCGGCCTGGTGGGCGCCTTCCTCCACCGCGAGTTCCAGAACGTGGAGTGGTCGTTCAAGCCGCTCTCGGAGACGGTGCGCCTGTGCATGATCATCGCCATCGCGGGCTCGGTCCTCACGCTCGCCGCCACCATCGGCATCTACGCCGTCTTCGACGTGCCGGTCCTGTGGATCAAGCTCTACGTGGCGCTGCTGTTGCTGGGCATGGGGGCGGTCTCCCTCGTGCAGGCCCGACGCGAGCGACCCTACCGGCCGAACCTGCTGATCCTCTTCGGCGGCGTCGCGGGATTCAACAAGGGTGTCGGTGGCGGCGGCTACGGTCCGGTGGTGACCATCGGTGGCCTGCTGGCCGGCGTGCCGGTCAAGAGCATGCTCGCGGTGACCGCGCTCTCCGAGGGCGTGGTCTGCCTCGTCGCTGTGCTGGCGTGGTTCGCCATGGCGGCCTCGGGCATCGCGGTCGACTACGTGCTCCTGCCCAGCGTGATGCTCGCCTCGATGGTCTCGGCCGTGCTCGCGCCGTACCTGACCCGCGTGTTCCCCGAGCGTCTCTGGCAGATCGTCGTGCCGGCCTACTGCCTGGTCGTGGTCGGGATCACCTTCTGGAAGATGTGGCCGGAGCTGTCGACGGTGTTCGGGGGCTGAGGCCGGTCCTGGTCATGGCCGCGGAGGGTCCCCCGGGGGACCCTCCGTGGATGATCCGGCCTAGTAGTCCGTCGGCTCGGTCAGCTCGTGCTCGTCCTCGGGCAGGAGGAACTGCTCCGGCCGCTCCTTCACGACGTGCCGCAACCACTGTTCGGGGTATCCCGCCTCCTGTGGCCGGCCGTCCTCGTCCTTGACGTAGCCGTCGTTGTAGCGCGTGAGCAGGTGCTCGCCCAGGGCCCGCCAGCGGCGGACGACGTCCTCGGCCTGGGTCACGCTGTGCGCGGTGAGGTAGCGCACGGCCAGGGCCGGATCGTCCTCGCAGAGGCGCGCCGCGGTGGCCTCGACCGCGGGCTGCAGGGCGCGCAGGTAGCCCTCGAGATCCTGCTGCACCACGCGCACGTCCTCGATCATCGCGCTGTACTTCAGGAGCGCATAGTTGGAGACGAACTGGAAGGTCCACCAGGCCGAGTCCCAGGAGAACTCGCGTAGCGAGCCGCGCGTCCAGCTGGGCGGCAGCTCGGTGATCTGGCAGTAGATGGGCACGTAGCAGGTGAAGTCGGTGTCGTCCATCCCGAACCAGGTGAGCCCGCCGACGGGGTCGGGCAGCCAGGCGCGCGACTGGGTGACCATGGAGAAGCCGGTCTGCTGGGTGGAGATCGGGCGTTCCCAGGTGTAGTCGCGACCGTCGACCTCGAAGCCCATGGGGCGCCAGCGGGTGGGGTTGCCGAAGGGGCCGGCGTCGACGCCGCGGGTCATGTCCCAGTCGGTGCCCTCGTAGTGGTCGCGCATCAGGGCGAAGACGTCCTCGACGGTGAGCTTCTCGTCCGGCTCGATGAAGAGCGGGTACGGGTCGGCGCCCTCGACGCCGCGATGGTAGTCGGGCGGGAATTCCCGGGACGGCGCCGCGCGGCGGAAGATGCTCCAGACGCGGGTGGCGGTGTAGCGCAGCTTCTGCGCGGACATGGGGTGGAAGGCCTCGCGCCAGTTGAACGGTCCCTGGGCGGGGTCGTACCAGCCGTTCGCGATGGCGAACTCGACCATGCCCTCGGAATACAGGCAGTTCTCCGGATCGTCGGTCGGGAAGGTGCCGATGCGGCCGCCGTTGGCGAAGGCGGAGATGTGGCCGTCGGGCACGCGCAGCGCGACCCAGTGCGCGCCCTCGCCGCCAGGGCCGGGCCCGACCATCTCCATGATCCAGGCCTCGTCGGGGTCGCCGATGCAGAACGACTCGCCGGAGCTGCGGTAGCCGTACTCGGCGACCAGCGCGCCCATCACCTCGACCATCTCCCGCGCGGTGCTCGCGCGCTGCAGCGCCAGGCGCTGCAGCTGCCAGTAGTGGAGCATGCCGTCGGGGTCGATCAGCTCCTCGCGGCCGCCGGTGGTGGTCTCGGCGATGGTCACCTGCCGGTCGTTCATCAGGTTGACCACGCCGTGCGTGTGGGCGGGGTAGGGGATCTCGCCCATGAGCTCCCCGGTCCAGTGCCGGACCTCCTGCATCGCGCCCGGCTCGTGCTCACCGGCGGGGATGCGGCGCAACGTGGCGTGGAACTCGCCGTCGCAGGTGTAGGTGACGATGGTCGAGCCGTCGGCCGTGGCCGAGGGGCTGCAGACCAGGTTGGTGCAGGCCAGGGCGGCCGGTGCGAGAACGGCAGCCAGCGCCAGGATGAGGAGCGGGGAGATCGCGCGCATGCTCGGTCCTTTCCCGGGTGGGGTGATCAGGGGACCGTGCAAATCTAGGACGCGGGGAGGCGCCGGACCAGCGCGGGGGTGAACGAGGGCGGCGGCCCCCGTGGAAGCCGCCGCCCCGTGAGCGATGGTTCGCGAAGGTCACTTCACGAGGGCCATCTTGTCGATGGTCACCTCCCCGTTCGCGCGGGTCTCGTGGAAGTAGATGCCCGAGGCGGCCTGCCGACCGGTGTCGGAGCGGCCGTCCCAGACGACCTGGTGCTCGCCGGCGGCCATCTCGCCGTCGACCAGGGTGCGCACCAGCTCGCCACGCACGTTGAAGATCTTCAGGCTGACCTCGCCCGCCCGGGGCAGGATCAGCTCGATGGTGGTCGCGGGGTTGAACGGGTTCGGGTAGCAGCTGACCTGCAGACGGGCGGCCGGCGGGTCGGCGCCGATGATGGGCGACGTGCCGTCGTGGCCGAAGATGTCGAGGATGTCGCGCAGGATCAGGGTCCGGGCCGGGATGCCCGGGGCCACGCCGCCAGGCGGGGTCCAGCCGGGCGCGTTGTAGATGTAGATGAAGTCGTAGGGCAGGTAGACGATGTCCGCGGTCTCCGGGCCGTACTGGTTGTAGATGCCTGCCGCGTAGGTGTACTGCCCGGGATTGCCGTTGGCGTCACAGAACTCGGCGATGCGCTCGGAGGTGCCGACCGGCTCCACCGCGTCGAAGGCATTGATGACGTTGCAGCCGCCGTAGGCGATCCACTCGTCGACCGTGGTCAGGATGCTGTTGCCGCTGATCGGCCTGGCCAGGGGCGCGGTCTGGTTGTCGATCAGGGGACCGACGTTGTTCTGGGTGAAGTTGACCGACAGGTAGGTGTTGACGAACGCCGCCCCCGTGGCACCGGCATCGAGCATGCCGCGGACGAACTCGTCGCCGGTGAACAGCGCGTTCTTGTCGCCCTGGGCGAACCAGTTGCTCACCACGGTGATGTCGTTGGACGGGTCGTTGTTGAAGTCGCCGTTGGCCATCAGGTTCACGCTCAGGTCGCCGGCGGTGTAGAGCATGGTCTGGTAACCGGCGAGCAGCGCGCTGGTCGCGCGGCCGCCGAGGCCGTTGCCGACCCCGGAGCTCGGACCGTTGGTGGCGTACATGTCGTAGTCGATGCCGAGCTCGTAGCCCAGCTGGTTCAGGGCGAAGAGCCACTCGTTGTCGCCGCCCCGGCCCACGAAGTCGTTCCAGAAGAGGATCCTCGGCTGGTCGCCGGGCGCGTCGGAGAAGAGCGTGGGCAGGGCGCGAACGACGTAGTCCACGGGATACTGCAGGTCGTAGGTGAAGCTCGCGTAGCCCGCGGTGTCGGCCGGCAGCAGCGAGACGCCGATGTCGCCGGCGACGTTGTCCTCGCCCCAGATGTACCACTTCAGCACGTCGCCCGGGAAGAAGAAGCCCTCATCGGGCAGCGAGACGTTCCAGCGGTTCTCCACCAGGGTCGGCGGGTCGGTCTGCTGGAAGGTCGAGTCGGCCTCGACGTAGCCCTCGATGAGGGTCCAGCCGTCCTCGAAGAAGTCCGGGACCTGGTTGAGGTCCTCGAGCTCGCCGACGTTGGTCCGGTACGGGTCGAAGAGCGGATTGGCGCGCATCCGGACGTAGAGGCGCGGTGTGGAGTTCAGCACCGCGCCGCCGCGGACCGGGCTCACGTCGAACCACATCGAGTCGCCGGGGTAGTTCACGAGATCGTCGGCCTGGGCGATGTTCTGGGCCGCATCGAGGGGAACCGAGTTGTTCCCGAGGTCGACGAGGTCGAGGTCGCCGCGGGCGGGGAAGTTGTCCTGCAGCCAGTCGATCGCGCGACCGGAGATGCCCGGGCCGGCGAACGGATAGGCCGTCAGGCGGATGTTGTCGAAGTAGGGAGCCGGCGTGCCGTCGGTGCCCACCCAGCCCCAGACGTACCCGTACTCGATGCACCGCATGCCGACCTGCACGTGCGTGCGGCCGTTGGTGAGCAGATCGGTGATGACGAAGCCGGTCGAGAGGTAGTCCGGGCCGCCGTAGTAGACGAAGTTACGGTCCTCCCAGGAGGCGCCCTCGAGGTCGGCGGGATCGCCCGTGTTCACCGAGCGGATGTGCCACTGGTAGAAGATGCCCGGCCAGGTGCCGAACGCGCCCAGTTCCTCGTGGCGGAAGACGTTGAAGTTGATCGCGCAGCCGTCGGTGCCGGCCGGCCATTCGATCGCGGGGCTGATGATCAGGTTGTTGATGTAGAAGTCCGGGCCGGCGGGGCCGCCCTGGTTGTTGACGATGTAGCCGCCGGGGCCGTAGCGCCAGGTCTGACCCGCCTGGAACTCCTCCACGAAGCCGTCGGGGCCGACCTCGGGCGTGTCCGGGAACGCCACCTGGGGGCCGAAGTTGCTGTTGCAGGGGTCCTCGTCCTGCAGGTTGACGTAGATCTCGGCGTAGTCGCCGACGCCCGGCAGGAGGTCCGGTACCCAGTCGTCGGCCACCTGGTCCTCGAAGTCCTCGAAGAACGTCTCGCCGGCGACGGTCACGGTGACGTCGTCGACCTGGCAGGCGCCGTCGGTCTCCCAGAGGTCGTCCTCGTCCGACCAGGCGCCGTCCGAGGCGAAGCGGAAGCGCAGCTGGATCTCGTCGGCGCCGCTGCCGACGTAGTCGCCGGGATTGTAGGTGAAGGTGTGGCTCTCGTTGAACGTGCGGTCCCCGTCCATCTGGACGAGCACGTTCCAGATGCCGTCCTGATTCCACTCCATGTAGGTGTAGTCGTAGCCCGGCTCGGTGTCGTTCTGGATCGTGGCGCTCCAGTTCACCGTGTTCGAGACGGCGTTGTCGGGCACCTGATAGCGGAACAGCACGACCTGGTTCCAGTCGTTGCCGTAGCCGAGGTCACCGTCGGCGAACTCGGTCCCGCACCAGTACGAGTAGTCACCGTTGACGGCGTTGAAGTCGCTGACCTGCCAGTAGCTCTCGTCCGAGAACGTGGCGTCCTCGCTGGTCCAGCCGTTCCAGCTGGGGATGCCGAACTGGTCCTCGAACGTGCCGTTCTCGACCGGGCCGATGCCCTGGTCGTCGATCTGATCGGGATTCTGCGGATTGCCGATGAGGTAGATGGTGTCGCCGGACGTCTTGGCCAGGGTGATGGATCGGCCCGTGTGGACGCCGTGGTGGCCACGGACCTTCTGCGGTGGGTCGTCCGCCACGGCGATCGCGACGAGCACGATCAGGGCGAGCGTGACGAACAAGGGCGAGCGGATCATGTGTGGTACCCCCAATCTCCCTCGAGACTCTCGGGCCTCGCATCGGGACCAGCGATCGGACGTTCACGCCGGGTCCGGCGCGCGATCGCTCTCGCCGGACCGTTCTCCCTGGAGGGCGGCGGCCAGGCTCGCGAGGCGACGCAGGCGACGCGCCGCTGCGACCCCGGCGGCGATGCTGGGGCGGTCGTGGGTCCTCCTTCGGTGGAGTATGACAGGCTCAAGATAGCGACCGCGAAAACGCCATGTCAATACGCGGAAACCTCTGTGCCGTTGCAGTTTATGGCGAAAGGGCGGCCCGCTACCGGGGCTACGTGAAGGCCGCAGCCCGCACCGGCGATCCGTCGCCACCGGCGATCTTCAGCGGCAAGGCGACGAACAGGAACGGGTCCCGCGGCAAGACATCGAGGCCGGTCAGGTTCTCGATGATGATCGCGCCCCGGTCCAGCAACGCGTGATGGACGGCGAGGGGGTCGGCAGCCATGGGGTCGACCGAGATCGTGTCGACGCCGAGGCCGCGCACGCCCCGGTCGACGAGCCACCGGGCGGCCGCCTCGTCGAGGCAGGGGAAGCCCTCGAGGTAGCCCGGCGTGCCCCAGCGCGCCGACCAGCCGGTCCACAGGAGCACGATGTCCACGTCGACGAGCCTCGTGCGCTCGGCCGCGATCCGGTCCTGGGTGATGCGTCCGTCGCTCGCTGAGCGTGCGTCCACGACGATGGCCCGGCCGGCGAAGCGCTCCAGGGCGACCCCGTCGAGCGTGTCACCGTCCTCCAGGAGGTGCGCGGGGGCATCGACGTGCGTGCCGACGTGGGTGTGCAGCGCGATGGCGTGCTCGAGATGGCCGTCTTCGCGGACCGTGCGGGCCGGGGCGACCGATGGTGCGGGTGTGCCGGGATAGACCGGCATCGAGGGTGCGATGGTGTGGCTGAGGTCGATGACAGGCATGACGAGCCCCTCGCGGCTGGGTGGTCGGGTGGACGGAACGTCTCCATGGTAGTCGAGGTCCGCGCGTCCGCCCGCGATCCCGCCGGCGGTCACCACGTGCGCAGGCCGGCCTCGTCGACGAAGCGACTCTCGCGGCCCCGCGTGCAGATGATGTCCAGCCGCTCGCGGGCGCGGGTGAGCGCGACGTAGAAGAGGCGGCGCTCGTCCTCGAGGCCCGCGTCGTCGACGGCGGCCCGGGCGTGGGGGAACCGTCCGGCGTCGGCGCCGTGGATGACCACGTGGTCCCACTCGCGCCCCTTGGCCGCGTGGACCGTGGCCAGCGCCGGCTGGTCGGCGGCCGTCGCCCGCGCCTCCGCCGCGACCTCCGCGAGGAGGCTGCTCGTCCGTGCCAGCACGACCCCTGCCTCCGGTGGTGATCCGTGCAGGAGTCTGGCCGCCAGCGCGCCCCCCTCCCGCCGGTCGCGGACCCGGTGAACGACGATCCGGCCGCGATGTCGCGCGCCCGCGCGAAGCGGCTTGCGGAAGCGCTGCCGGTTGTGCCGGATCAGGCGGCGCGATGCCGTGGTGATGCGCCTTCCGCAGCGATAGTTGCGGATCAAGGGGTAGCGCTGCAGGCCGGGGTAGACCTGATCGAGCTCGATCACCCGCTGGACCGCCGCGCGGCGCCAGGCGTAGATGCACTGGTCCTCGTCGCCGACGCAGAAGAGCGAATCCTGCGGTGCGGCGAGGAGGCCGACCAGGCGGGCCTGGGCCGGTTCGATGTCCTGGTACTCGTCGACCAGCACGCGCGAGAACCGGTCTTGCCAGCGCCGGCGCACGTCGCGGTCGCTCCGCAGCAGACCGACGGCCACGGCGACGAGGTCGTCGAAGTCGTGGCGCCGGATCCGGGCGAGATGACGCTCGTAGGCGCCGTAGAGCCGGGCTCGCCACCGCTGGCCATCGGTCGCGGCCGCCGCGAGCGCCTCGTCCGGGGTGATCATCACCGCCAGCTTGTAGTCGGTGATCACCTCGCGGGCCGCCGCGACGTCGAGGTCGGTCTCGCCGGAGGTGTTGGCCGGCGATCTCGCGAGCAGCCTGGCCCAGGCCGCCTCGTCCAGCTCGCCGATGGTGGGACGGAGCCGGCCCTCCTCGCGCAGGATCCGGTGGCCGAGCCCGTGGAAGCTCCGCACCTCGACGCCGACGATGCCGGCCCGCGCGAGCCGGGCGGCGATCTCGACCCGTGCGTCCCGGTTGAACGTGGTGCAGAGGATCTCACCGGCCGGGGTGCCGCGACGCAGCAGCTCGCCCACGCGCGCGACGAGCACGGTCGTCTTGCCGCTGCCGGCCGGGGCGATCACCTGGACGACCCCGTCGCCGGCCCGTACGGCGGCCGCCTGCTGCGGGTCCAGGCGCGAGCCGCTGGCCGGGGCACCGTCGCCACGCGGCGACAGGACGGCCAACCAACGTCGCCACCGGGGGCAGGGCGGCGGCACGGTGATCCAGGTCGCGTCGTGGTAGCGCGCGAGCCGGTGGGCCAGCCGTTCGGCGACCCACGGGTGGCCCCAGCCGGGGTCTGGTGCGGTTGCCCTCGCCAGGAACGCATCCTCGTCGAGGTCGGCTGCGATCATCAGCGTACAGGCACGGCGGTAGGCCGGCTCGATCACGTATCCCAGCAGACGGGCGGCCACGTCCGGAGCGTCGCCGGGAACGCCGATCACGGCCAGCCTGTGGTGTCGCTCGAATTCCCGGAGCAGCCGGGCGGCGGGGTTGGCGAGCGACGACCGGGCCGCCGTCGCCGAGCGCGAGCGCGCGATGGTTCGCTCGACCTGGTCCCATGACAGCACCCGGAACCCGTCGCGACGCAGCTGCGAGCGAGGCGGTGGATCGGTGGTCCAGACCAGGACACGCTGGCGCTGAAGGGCAGGCGTTCGCGTCGCGGGCACCCCCGCCCCGGCGCAAGGGCCGTGCCCGCCGGGCCGGTCAGCGCTTGCGCGCGACCAGCAGGCCGTCGCTCACCGCGATCAGGGTGGCGTCGACCCGGCGGTCGCGATGGACCTTCTCGTTGAGCATCCTCGCGTCGCGGCCCTCCGGATCGTCGGTGTCCGCCGCGAACACGGTCCCGTCGGCGAACGTGTTGTCGATGGCGACGAGGCCGCCGGGGCGCAGGAGATCGAGGCACAGCTCGTAGTACCGTTCGTTGTTCTCCTTGTCGGCATCGATGAACGCGAGGTCGTAACGGTCGGTCTCGCCCGCCTCGACCATGGCCATCAGCGTGTCGACCGCCGGTCCGAGCCGCAGGTCGATCCGGTCGTCGACGCCGGCCTCCTGCCAGAAGGGCCGGGCGATGTCGGTGTACTCGCGCGAGACGTCGCAGGCCACGAGGCGGCCGTCGTCGGCCAGCCGCTCGGCCATGCAGAGCGCGCTGTATCCGGTGAAGACGCCGATCTCCAGGATCCGGCGGGCAGCCAGCATCTGCACCAGCATCCCCAGCAGGCGGCCCTGTTCCGGCGAGATCTGCATGTTGGCGTCGGGCAATTGCGAGGTGCGCGAACGGAGCCTCGCGTGCACCTCCGGTTCGTCGATCGTCGCCAGGTGGTTGAGGTAGGCGGCTCCGGCGGGGCCGAGCAGCTCGGTCTTGCGCGACATGGGCGGATCCTCTCGTCGGGGTCCTCGCGGCATGACCCAAGGTAGGGTGCCGGCCCCCGATCGGCTCGTACCCGGAACACGGCGAGCTCCGATCCGAGGACCGGAGCTCGCGTTCATGGGAGCGCTGGTGACGGCCGGAGGGGGCGCCTCCGGCCACGGCTCACTTGATCAGCACCATCCGGCGCACCTGGACCTGGTCGTCGGCGACCAGGCGATAGAAATACGCGCCGGAGGCCATGCGGCGGCCGCCGTCGTCGCGGCCGTGCCAGATCACCTGGTGCTGGCCGGCGGGCAGGTCCTGATCGACCAGGGTGCGTACCCGGCGCCCGTCGACGGTGTAGACGGCCAGGTCGACCGCGCCCGCGCCCGGCAGCGCGAACTGGATCGTGGTGGCCGGGTTGAACGGGTTGGGATGGTTCTGGTGCAGGACCAGCGCCGCGGGCGCTGCGTCGGGCGTGTCCTCGACCGGGGTGACGTCAGCCATGAAGGTGGCCACCTCGAAGTCGTCGATTGCCGCCTCGACGAGGCCGCCGGTGTTTTCGTCGCAGGCCAGGAAGCGCAGCTGCACCTGATCGGTCAGCGCGAACGCGCCGCCGGCGAGGCTGCCGAGATCCACCGAGACGCGCTGCCAGGAGTTGGCGTTCTCGGGCACGCGTTCGAACTCGATCCAGCTGACCCCGTCGTTGGTGATCTCGACCACGAAATCGTCGTCGATGCTGAAGCCGCCCTCGCCGTACCAGCGCCAGTAGCTGACGAAGGCCCGCTCGGCCAGCGACAGGTCGAACACGGGGGTGACGAGCGTCGTGCAGCCGTCGTCCACGTCCTGGTCGCCGGCCTCGCCGCCGGGGGCGGTGTTGCCGGTCACGTAGCAGGCGACGCCCGGATCCTCGGTATGGTCGTCCTCGGGCTGGACGTTCAGGCCCTGATAGTCCGTGCCGACCGGGTCGGCCCGCACCCAGAGGCCCGTGGTCGCCTGGTCGCCGGGCACGCCCAGCTGCCAGGCCGGATCGCCCGGATCCTCGGCCGCCGTCGCGTAGACCGACTCGCCGACGAGCAGGGTGTACTCGGTCGAGCTGTTGCTCAGGCCCGCCCCGTCGCGGGCGGTGATGTCGAAGGTGATCGTCGTGTTGGCGGGCTGGCCGGCGATCTCGGCGCTGTAGGTGTCACCCTCGACGTGGACCATGGAGATGGCGTCCGGGGTGCCGCCGTTGATGCGCACGGTCATGACCGCGCTGGTGACGGTGCTCGCGTCGTAGATGTCGGCCGTGATCACGTAGGGCCCCACCGTGTCGGTGGTGAAGACCTGGTCGGTGACCTCGGTGATGGCCGGACCGGCATCGTCGACCAGCGAGAAGTCCTGCATGGTCAGGCCGTCCTCCTCGATGGTGACCGTCGCCTCGACGGGCGCGAAGCCGTCGAGCGTGCAGGTGACCACGTGCTCGCCCGGGGCGACCATGCCGCTGTAGCTGCCGTCGCTGCCGGAGACCAGGAACTGCGCCGAGGCGTTGAACTCGATGCGCGCGCCGGCGAGTGGCGCCTCGTCGTAGGAGGCGTTGGTGACCGTGCCTTCGAGCGTCCCGAAGCCGTTCATGGCCGCCATCACCGCCTCGTAGGCGTTCAGGAAGCCCCAGCCGTAGGTGTTGTCCTCGCCGGCCGAGCCGAGGTCCACCGCGGTGTCCATCAGCACCTGCTTGATGACGTCGACCTCGAGGTCGGGGTTGGCCGAGCGCATCAGCGCGACGACGCCGGCCACGTGGGGACCGGCCATGGAGGTGCCGCTCTTGTAGCCGTAGTTGCCATTGGGGGTCGCGCTGTAGATGTCGCTTCCGGGCGCGGCGATCTCGGGCTTGGTCAGGTACGCCGGGTCGAAGACGCCGGTGCACGTGCTCGGGCCGCGGCTCGAGAAGCCACTGATCTGATACGGGGCGTAGTACTGGGTCGAGCCCACGGAGAAGCTGTCGTAGAAATTGCTGGCGCGATCGGCGGGCGAGCGCAGGCTGCCCGAGCCCGGTCCCTCGTTGCCGGCCGACCAGGTCACGACGACGCCGGCGTCCTCGCAGTTGTCGATCACCGCCCACCAGCGGTCGTCGCAGTCGTTGTAGCCGGAGAAGTTCTCGTTCACGCCCCAGGAGTTCTGCACGACGTCCGGCACGTCGTCGACCGTGGCGGGGTTGCCGTCGGGGTCGGCGAACCACTGGAAGGCCTCGATGATGTCGTTGTCGAAGCCGGGGTTGGCGCCCTGGTCGATGGCGTTGCAGGCGATCCATTGCGCGCCCGGGGCGACGCCGATGGTGTCGTCCGGGGCCAGGCCGCACATGGTGCCCACGGTGTGGGTCCCGTGGCTGTTGTAGTCGGTCGGGAAGCTGGCGCCGCTGCCGATCACGTCGAGCCAGCACTCGCTGGCGGGCTCGGAGATGCCACGCCAGCGCGTGGCCAGCGACGGGTGGTTGCCGTCGACGCCGGTGTCCAGCGAGCCGATGAGCGCACCGGTGCCGTCGATGCCCAGCTGGTTCCAGACCTCCGGGGCGCGCACGGCCTCGATGCCGGGCGCGAGGCCGATGCCACGGCTGTCGAGCTCCGTGCCGTCCCTGGTCGCGTCGGCGCTCATGACCGGCTCGATGAGCGAGACCGTGAAGTTGGGCTCGATCCAGGCGATGTCCGACCGGTCGACGAGATCGCGGATCACGTCCTCGGTGGCCTGGACGACCACGATGTTGGCGATCCAGTAGCTGGTGAAGCCGGCCACGCTGCCGCGTCCCTGCGCGACGCTCAGGTCGTCGAGCAGCGGCGGCTGGGTGCGGTCGGCGGTCTCCCTCAGCGCGCGCACGACCTCGGTGTTGCGCTGCTGGCGGGTGGCCTGGCGGGTAGAGAGGTCGGCGGATATGGCGTCGACGGGCGCCTGCTCGCGCAGGTGGACGATCACGCTGATCATCTCGCCGTCGGCGGCGCGGTTGAGCTGGTCCTGAACGGCGGGGTCGAGGACGTCGGCCGACGCGGGCAGGGCGCCGGCGAGCACGACCGTGGCGAGGGCGATGACGAGAGCCTTGCGCACGGGGATCTCCTTCCAGAGCGGGACGGAACGGCAGCGAACGGACGGCTCCCGGCGCGACGCGGGGTGCGGGCGCGGTGGATGGGCGCGGGGAACCATCGGGAATCACGCGAAGTTTTGAGGTTCGATTATACCATACCGGAACGAGAGGACGAGCCCCAATTTGATCGGGCCTTCATGGCCGCTATGGGATCTCCTTACATGCGCGCGCGGACCGCCCAGAGATCCGGGAACAGGGGCCGGAAGAGGGTCGACCGCAGGTAGTCCGCGCCAGCGGAACCGCCGGTGCCGGTCTTGGACCCGATGGTGCGCTCGACCATCTTCACGTGCCGGTACCGCCACTCCTGCAGCCCCTCGTCCAGGTCGACGAGGCGCTCGCACAGATCGGCGAGCTCGGGCTGGTCACGGTAGATCCCCAGCAGGATCGCCTGGACCGCGTCCGAGGGCTCGAGCGGGCCGGTCACGTCGCGCGTGAGCAACGCCTCGGGCACGGGCTCGCCCCGGGCGGCGAGGAAGGCCAGGAAGCGGTCCCAGAGGCTCGGCGCGTGCCAGCGGTCCAGGAGGCGCCGGTGCTCGGACGCGTCGGCGGGGAACCGGTCGACGACGCCCTCGCGCTTGGCGCCGAGCACGAACTCGAGCTCGCGGAACTGCGCCGACTGGAACCCGCTGGCCGACTCGAGCCGCTCCCGGAAGGACTCGAACTCGAGCGGCGTCATGGTCTCCAGGACGTCGACCTGGGCGACGGCGATCTTCAGGATGGTCAGGATCCTCTTGAGGGTGTGCAGGCTCCGGGGCAGGTCGTCGTGATCGAGCAGGTGGCCGAGGTAGTCGACCTCGTGCAGCAGCTGCTTGAACCACAGCTCGTAGACCTGATGGATGACGATGAAGAGCATCTCGTCGTGCTCCTCGCCGCCGGAG
>WJIQ01000151.1 GCA_014730255.1 bacterium
CATGGCCAGGCCGAAGTCGAGGATCTTCACCCGGCCGTCGGGCGTGCGCTTGACGTTGGCCGGCTTGAGATCGCGGTGGACGATGCCGTTCTCGTGGGCCTCCTCGAGGCCCTCGGCGATCTGCCTGGCGATGTCGACGGCGTCGTCCACCGGCAGGGCGCCCCGCTCCAGGACCACCGACAGGTCGTCGCCCTCGACGAGCTCCATGACCAGGAACGTGGCCTCCGGCGTCTCCTCCAGGCCGAAGATCGACGCGATGTTCGGATGATGCAGCTGGGCGAGCACCTTCGCCTCGCGCCGGAACCGGGCGAGGCGTTCCTGGTCGCTGGCGAACGCGGGCGGCAGGACCTTGATCGCGACCTCGCGCCCCAGCTTGGTGTCGCGGGCCCGCCAGACCTCGCCCATGCCGCCGACGCCGATCTGCTCCACGATCTCGTAGTGGTTCAACGTGTCGCCAGCGCGCATGGGTTCTCCCGGAGGCATCGGAACGGATGGGGTGGGCGAAAGAAGTACGATAGCTGAAATCGGATTTCAGCGCACCGATATAGATGGCCGGGCCTGGCTCCGGCGCTGGCGAGCGCTCCGCTCGTTTCTCGCGTATCTATGTCCGATCTCCGAACTCCTGTTTTCCCGTTCGCGCTCCGGCGCATGGAAGGATCGAGCGATGTACCGAGCGAAGGCCTACTCCGCCGCCAGCGCGACCTCGCCCCTGGCCTCCGACCAGATCGACCGCCGCCAGACCACCGACACCGACGTCCAGATCGAGATCCTCTTCTGCGGCGTCTGCCACTCCGACCTGCACGCGGTGCGCGACGAGTGGGCCGACTTCATGCCCACCGTCTACCCGATCGTGCCCGGCCACGAGATCGTCGGCAAGGTCACGGCCGTCGGCGCGAAGGTCACGAAGCACCAGCCGGGCGACCTGGTCGGCGTGGGCTGCCTCGTGGACTCGGACCACACCTGCCCCAGCTGCCAGAAGGACATGGAGCAGTTCTGCCCCGAGGGCGTGTTCACCTACAACGGCCCGGACAAGCACCTGGGCGGGGTCACGTACGGCGGCTACTCCGAGAGCATCGTCGTCGACGAGCAGTTCGTCCTGAAGGTGCCCGGGAACCTCGAACTGGCCGGCGTCGCGCCCCTGCTGTGCGCCGGGATCACGACCTACTCGCCCCTGCGCCACTGGGGCGTCGGCGAGGGCCAGAAGGTCGGCGTGGTCGGACTCGGCGGCCTCGGGCACATGGCCGTGAAGTTCGCCCGGGCGTTCGGCGCCCACGTGGTGGTCTTCACCCGGTCCGAGTCGAAGTTCGACGACGCCCTGCGGCTGGGCGCCCACGAGGTCGTCAACTCGAGCGACGCCGACCAGATGGCCGCGCACACCGGGACCTTCGACTTCATCCTGGATACCGTCTCGGCCGACCACGACATCAACGCGTACATCCAGCTGCTCGGCATGGACGGCAACCTGACGCTGGTCGGCGTGCCGGAGAACCCGCTGCCGGTGGTGCCGATCGGATTGCTCTTCGGTCGCAAGAGCGTGTCGGGCTCGCTGATCGGGGGCATCGCCGAGACCCAGGAGATGCTCGACTTCTGCGGCGAGCACGGCATCACCGCCGACGTCGAGGTGATCCCGATCCAGCAGATCAACGAGGCCTACGAGCGGATGCTGACCTCGGACGTGAAGTACCGGTTCTCCATCGACATGGCGTCGTTGAAGGGCGAGTAGGTCGGCCGCGATCCCCGCGTCGCGCGGTGACCGATGCATGGCGGGGATCGGGCTCGCATGGTCGGCGAGAAGATCCGAAAGGCCTCGCACCACGAGCCGATGGACACGAGGTCGGCCCGCGAGCCGGAACCCGGGACCGCCTCCGCTGTCGTCCGATCCGGTGATGCCGGCCCGGGGCGTCGAACGAGGAGGAGTCGCCCATGCGCCGTCTATCGATCCTCGTCATCCTCCTGATCGCCGGCTGCGGCACCGACGAACCCTCGGCGCCGTGGCAGGTCGTCGAGCTCGGCACCGAGGCCGAGTTCCGCGACATCTTCTTCCTCGACGCGCGGCACGGCTGGATGGTGGGCGAGGTCGGGGTGTCGGACCCCGGCGGGATCGTGGCCCGGACCCGCGACGGCGGACTCACCTGGACGTACGAGACCGGCATCATCGGCGAGCGCCCCAGGACGACGTCCATCGACATGAACGCCGTGCACTTCGTCGACCCGTCGCGCGGGGTCGTCGCCGCGGAATCGGCGACCATCCTGCGGACCGATGACGGCGGGGATTCGTGGGACCGGGTGCCCCCGTCCGGCCCGGTCTACGCCCACAACCGAGATATCGATTTCGTCGACCCCGCGCACGGGTGGATCATCGGCCGGATCGGTGTCCTGCGGACCGAGGATGGCGGGGCGAGCTGGGAGCGGCTCGACGAGGATCCCGGGTCCCGTGGCGAGGCCATCGACATGATCGACACCCGGCGAGGCTGGATGGTGGGCCGGAACGGGAGGGTCTGGCGGACCGGGGACGGCGGCGTCACCTGGGAAGCCGTCGAGGCCCTGGGCGACCTCGAGGGCCTCTCGGGCGACGAGAAGCCCGACCTGCGAGCGGTCTGCTTCGTCGACGCCGACCACGGCTGGGCGGCCGGCTCCTGGAGCGAGATGCCGCAGCTCGAGCAGTACGACTGGGCCGTGATCATCCACACCCGCGACGGCGGCCGGACCTGGCGTCATCAGGTCGGCGACCTGCGCTACCGGCTGCACGCGATCGAGTTCGCCGACCGCGAGCGGGGGTGGGCCGTGGGCTACGACCGCAACGCCGGCGCGTCGGTGATCCTGGCCACCACCGACGGCGGGTCGAACTGGCGCCCCCAGCGCACGGTGGTCGGCGAGAACCTGCTGGCGCTGGAGGTGCGCGACGGCCACGTCTGGACCGTCGGCGACCGCGTGCACCGCGACCCCCAGCGGCTACTGCGGCTGACCCCCGTCGAGGCGGCCGACGGTGGTGTCGAGGACGGCGACCGCGGCGACCAGTTAGCGGAATAGTTGACATGATGTTTTCAATATTGTTATCGTCGTGGGCCATCGCTCGGGGGCCGTAGCCGGCTCCGAGGCGATCACCACGACACCGCACCGGGGTCCACACCCTACCGGTCACGCGTCGCCCCCGTTCCCGTACCCCGCGGCCCACGCCGCGGAGAAGGGGGGCCATCATGCATCGCGACCGTCCAGGGGCGACCATCCGGACCGGTTCGGGCAGCCCCGGTCATCCGGATCGGGGGCGTGCCGCCCGACGTCTCGGGATCCTCGCCCTGGTCCTGCTGGCCACCGTCACCCCCGCCCGGGCCGGCCACTGGGTGACCTCCCCCTACCCCGAATCCACCACCGGCTATCACGACGCCGGCGGCAACTGCGCCGGGTTCGTCAACAGCGCCGGCGACCGCCTGCTGTTCTTCGACAACTGGTCGGCGGCCTGGACCGTGCTCGACCTCGACGGACCCCACGCGGTGAAGCGGCTCGTGGCCGGCGACGAGGTCGTCCTGTTCGTGGCCGAGGACCTCGCCGTGGCGTTCGATGGTCCCGACCGCACGGTGCACGAGCAGCCGCTGAGCGGCACGATCCTCGACGACGATTTCACGCGGCCGAGCTGGGCGTGCGGCGACGAGCTCGCGGTCGTGGTCACCGACCAGGCCGCGTACGTCTACGACGCCCGGCGCGACCAGTGGGCCGTGTTCGAGAACCCCGTCGCCTGGCCCGCGGGGCACCACGAGACCGCCGTCGAGCCGGACTTCGCCTGGTGCGAGCTGCGGCAGCTCGACGGGTCGGCCGTGAACCTGGCCTACAGCCTGCGCACCGGCACCTTCGACCGTGCCGAGCCGGGCATCGCGGCGATCAGCTCCTACCAGCTCCTCGACCATGGCATGGCCGACTACCTCGACCTCGACGTCGACCCTCGTCTCGCCATCGGCTACAGCGCGTTCGACGGCGAGTTCACGATCCACGAGATCGGGTCCGGGCACATCGGCTATCAGCCGGTCCGTCGTGAGCGCCGCCGGCTCTGCCACCTCTGGGCGTGCGGCTGGGACGAGTGGGGCGAGCCCGGCGTCTCGCACTATCACCTGCACGTCTACGACAGCCTCACCGGCACCTGGTCGCATCGGATCCACCACTACGACAACCAGGAAGGGGTCCATCAGACGCAGCCGGACATCGGCGGCCGGCTCGTGACCAGCTACTACCAGCAGAGCCCGGCCCCGTATGCCTACCATCTGGGGATCTTCTTCGGTCCGGACCATACCTGCCAGTGGCGCCCGATCGGCATCTACGGTTCATCGATCCTGCCGTGCATCGGCGGCGAGGTGGCGGCCTGGGGCGAGATCGCGCCGGGCGACGACCGATGGTGGTGCATGAGCACGACCCATCGCGAGGGCATCGAGATCACGACGCAGAAGCCCGAGATCCGTGGCCGCCGGGCCGGCGAGGACTGGCTGATGTTCGGCGCGCGCGAACCCGGCTCGGCGCTCATGGACATCCACTTCTACCACGGCGACGAGAACGCGCTGATCACGACCCAGACCTGGGACGACGCGTACCTCGATCCTCCGGAGATCGACGCCACCGCCGTCTACATCCTGCCGGTCCACGGCGACGACGAGGACGTGATCTTCTACTCCCCGCGCCGGCACGAGGTCGCCCACCATCACTATCCGCACGACACGCACGTCTCCTGGTCCTGGAGCGACCGTCTCGTGCTGACCTGGACCTCCGCCGCGGGCAACGCCCTATTCGATGCCACCACCGGCGTGGTCCACCAGCGGGACTGCGAGTTCGGCAGCCTCTCCCTCGGCGAGGTCTGCGCCATCGGCGAGGACGAGGCCACGGCGACCCTGCATGCGTACAGCGGCCTGTCCGGCGACTGGTCGACCTGCCAGGCCGACGGCGACTGCTACTACCGGAGCGGTGGTCGCGTGTCCGTGGGATACCGCGACGACAAGTCGCGTTACTGGGCCTTCAGTGCCGAGGACGGTAGCTGGGCCGAGCTGGTCGCCGCGAGCCCCCAGGGCGGCAACCATCCCGACATGGGCGACCGCGTGATCCTGGTCCGGGACGGGGACCGGCTTCACGCGTACACGCCGGACGTCTGGACGTCGGTACCGGACGGTGGCGGCGTGCCGGGCAGGCCACCGTCGCTGGGCGAGGCCCTGGCTGCGGTGTCGTGCCACCCCAACCCGTTCAACGCACACCTGACCGTTGGCTTCGAGCTTCCGTACGCCGCGGAGGTGACGATCGAGATCCTCGATCCGCGCGGCCGCCGCGTCGCCCGCCTGGTCGAGGGCCTGCAGCCGGCCGGCACGGTGCGCGCGGACTGGGCGACCGGACGCGCGCCGTCGGGCGTCTACCTCGTGCGCGTGGAGGTGGAGGGACGGACCGGCGTGTCCAAGGTGGTCCTCGCGAAGTAGGTCCGGCGGCCTCGGCCCCGGCGCCTCGACAGGTCCAGAGACGACGAAAGGGAGCGACCATGACCAGGATCGGCATCATCATCTGCGACCGGTACGGTGGCTGCGCGGGCGGCAAGTGCTTCCGCTCGGTCCGCGAACGGGTGGGCGCCTTCGCCCGCTACGAGGGCGAGGAGGTGGAGGTCGTCGGGTTCGCCTCGTGCGGCGGCTGCCCCGGGGGCAACATCGAGCACGCGCCCGAGGAGATGCGGCGCAACGGTGCCGAGGTCGTCCACCTGGCGACGGGCTTCGTGGTCGGCTACCCGCCGTGCCCGCATCTGGAGTACTTCCAGCGCTACATCCCCGAGCACCACGGCCTGGAGGTCGTCGTGGGCACGCACCCGGTCCCCGAGAAGTACAACCGGGTCCACGAGGCGCTGGGGACGTGGCCGGGCATGACCGAGCACGTCGATCTGACCGACCTGATGGCCGATCACGAGACCAGGCGGGCCTACGATTGACGATTCCGGGCCTGCGTGGTGGTCGATTCGGTCATCGAGCAGGCCGGCCCGGACTCGTCGGAAATTCCGGATCGCCCGGCAACGGACGAACCTCTGGACGAATTCTTTATATTGACACGGTCCATAATTGGATCTTGTATGTCAGACATGCGAACCGACCCCATGCAGCTCCTTCAACAGGGCGGCCTGCAGGTGACGCCCCAGCGTCTGGCCGTCCTGCGCGCGGTCGCCCGCGAACCCCACATCACCGCCGACGCCGTGGCCGAGGCCGCCCGGGCCGAGCTCGGGGCCATCTCGCGCCAGGCCGTCTACAACGCGCTGGCCGCGCTGGTGGAGAAGGGCCTGCTGCGCCGCATCCAGCCCGTCGGATCGCCGGCCCTGTTCGAGGACCGTGTCGGCGACAACCACCACCACCTGATCTGCCGCGAGTGCGGCCATGTCGAGGACGTCGACTGCGCCGTCGGCGACACGCCGTGCCTGACGGCCGCGGACGACCGGGGCTACGCGATCGACGAGGCCGAGGTCGTCTACTGGGGCCATTGCCCCGCCTGCCGCGCCCGGGCGGGCGACCAGGCCGACGTCCGGACCGACGCGACCACGCACCAGGGCGGACACGACCATTCCCGTTGACGATGAAGACCGATGAACCCAGGAGGTAGCCACTGATGGATAACCAGAGCAAGTGCCCGATCACTGGTCACGGAGCGCCCAGGGTCACCAACCGCGACTGGTGGCCCGAGCAGCTCGACCTGCGCATGCTCCACCAGAATCCGCCCGCGTCCGATCCCAACGGCGAGGAGTTCGACTACGCCGAGGAGTTCAAGTCCCTCGACCTGCAGGCGGTCAAGAACGACCTCAACGCCCTGATGACCGACTCGAAGGACTGGTGGCCGGCCGACTACGGTCACTACGGTCCGCTGATGATCCGCATGGCCTGGCACGCGGCCGGGACCTACCGCGTCGGCGACGGTCGCGGTGGCGCCTCCTCGGGCAACCAGCGCTTCGCCCCGCTGAACAGCTGGCCCGACAACGCCAACCTCGACAAGGCGCGCCGTCTGCTCTGGCCGATCAAGCAGAAGTACGGTCGCAAGCTCTCCTGGGCCGACCTCCTGGTCCTCGCCGGCAACTGCGCGCTCGAGTCCATGGGGTTCGAGACCTTCGGCTTCGGTGGCGGTCGCGAGGACATCTGGGAGCCCGAGGGGGACATCAACTGGGGTCCGGAGGCCGAGTGGCTCGGCGACAAGCGGTACGAGAGCGGCGAGGAGCGCAGCAGCCTCTCCGATCCGCTGGCCGCGGTCCAGATGGGCCTGATCTACGTCAACCCGGAGGGTCCCAATGGCGAGCCCGATCCGCTGAAGTCGGCCAAGGACATCCGCGAGACCTTCGCGCGCATGGCCATGAACGATTACGAGACCGTCGCCCTGACGGCCGGCGGCCACACCTTCGGCAAGTGCCACGGCGCCGGCGACGCCGACGCGCACGTGGGCCGCGAGCCCGAGGGCGCGACCATCGTCGAGCAGGGCCTCGGATGGAAGAGCACCCACGGCTGCGGCCATTCCGGCGATACCATCACCAGCGGCATCGAGGGTGCCTGGACGCCGACGCCCACCAAGTGGGACAACAGCTACCTCGAGACCCTCTTCGGCTACGAGTGGGAGCTGGGCAAGGGTCCCGGCGGCGCCTGGCAGTGGACGGCCAAGGGTGGCGAGGGCACCGTGCCCGACGCGTTCGATCCGGACAAGAAGCACGCCCCGATGATGACCACCGCCGACATGGCCATGCGCATGGACCCGATCTACGAGCCCATCGCGCGCAACTTCCTCGAGAACCCCGACGAGTTCGCCGACGCCTTCGCCAGGGCCTGGTTCAAGCTCACCCACCGCGACATGGGCCCGATCACGCGCTACCTCGGCCCCGAGGTTCCCGGCGAGCAGCTGCTCTGGCAGGACCCGATTCCCGCGGTCGACCACGAGCTGATCGACGAGAAGGACATCGCCGACCTCAAGGCCAGGATCCTGGCCTCGGGCGTGACGGTCCCCGAGCTGGTGGCCACCGCGTGGTCGTCGGCCTCGACCTTCCGCAACAGCGACAAGCGCGGCGGCGCCAACGGCGCGCGCATCCGGCTCGAGCCGCAGCGGCAGTGGGAGGCCAACGAGCCCCAGCAGCTCGAGAAGGTCCTGAAGACGCTCGAGGGCATCCAGCAGGACTTCAACGGCTCCGGCTCGGCCGGCAAGCTGGTCTCCATGGCCGACCTCATCGTCCTCGGCGGCTGCGCCGCGGTGGAGAAGGCCGCCAGCGATGCCGGCGTGGACGTGACCGTGCCGTTCCGGCCCGGCCGCGCGGACACGACGCAGGAGCTGACCGACGTGGATTCCTTCCTGCCGCTCGAGCCCACGGCCGATGGTTTCCGCAACTACCTGCGCCCCGAGCACACCACGCACGCCGAGGAGCTGCTCCTCGATCGGGCCAACCTGCTCACCCTGAGCGGGCCGGAGATGACCGTGCTGGTCGGCGGCATGCGGGCGCTGAACGCGAACTTCAAGCAGTCCAGGGACGGTGTCTTCACCGACCGCCCGGGTCAGCTGACCAATGACTTCTTCGTCAACCTGCTCGACATGAACGTCGAGTGGAAGGCCACCGACGCGTCCGAGCGCAACTTCGAGGGGCACGACCGCGCCTCGGGCGAGCTCAAGTGGACCGCGACCCGCGTGGACCTGGTCTTCGGCTCCAACTCGCAGCTGCGGGCGCTCGCCGAGGTCTACGGTTGCGACGATGCGAAGGAGAAGTTCGTCCACGACTTCGTGGCGGCGTGGGACAAGGTCATGAACCTCGACCGGTTCGACCTGGACTGATCGACGCGGTCACGCGACCTCCCCTGTCGGGAGCGATGACGAGGCCCGGGCCTGCCAGCCCGGGCCTCGTCGCATCGCCGGCCGGCTCACCCCACGTCGAGGTCCACGATCGTCGCGATGCGCCGCAGCGCCGCGGCCTCCCGGTCGCGGATCCGCTCGAGCTGATCGGGCACCGGGGCGATGGCTTCGGCGAGCACCTGGCGGTCCAGCCCGGCGGCCTCCGCCAGCACCTCGGCGTACCGGGCGTCCAGCGCGCGCAGGTCGTCGCGCGCCTCGCGACCCCGGTCCTTGAACGTGCGGTGGCGCGTTCGCAGCGTCTTGCGCGCCCGTGCGCAGAGCGGGACCGCATCGGGCAGCAGCATCGTGCCCAGCTCGGTCCACAGGGCGCCGATCTCGCGATACTCGTCGGCGACCTCGCCCAGCGCGGGGGCCTCGAGGACCGTCGCTGCCGTGTCGAGGAACGTCGCGAACCGTGCGCGGTCGGCCGTCTCGGTGGTGTCCTTCCACGACAGCAGCCCGTGCTTGTAGGCGGTCATCAGGCCGGACATCAGGTCGCGGGCGGTCGGCAGGGTCCGGTCCCAGCGGGTCTTGCCCTTCGTCGAGCGGATGTCGGCCGCGAGCCGGGTGTACCCCTCGTGCCCGAAGTTGCTGGCCGAGCCCTTCGGCGGCTTC
>WJIQ01000152.1 GCA_014730255.1 bacterium
CGATGTCGCCGAGGTCGTGTTCGGGCTCGATGCGGTAGAAATCCAGGTGGTGCACCAGCGGTCGGCCGCCGTAGCGGTTGATCAGGGTGAAGGTCGGGCTGATGACCTCGTCGACGATGCCCAGCGCCGTGCAGATCCCCTGCACCAGGCGGGTCTTGCCTGCCCCGAGCGGGCCGTGCAGCAGCACCGCGTCGCCCGGCGCGAGGGCGGCGGCGAGCTCGGCGGCCAGCGCGTCGGTGCCGGCCAGGTCGGGCACGTCGCGCCGGTGCGTGAACGCCGTGACGGGCGGCAGCTCGCGGGGGTCGTGATCCGGGCGCGCGGTCATCGCGGCTCCAGCACCGCGAAGGGGCAGATCATCTCCTCGAGGCTGATGCCGCCGTGCTGGAAGCTGTCGCGATAGAGCCGCTCGTACTCGTGATAGTTGGTCGGGTACACGAGGTAGTAGTTCTCCGTGGTGATCGCGTAGGTCTCGATCGGGCTGTTCGGTGGCAGGCGGAATCGCGCCGGGTCCTTGATGAGCATGACGCGCTTCTCGTCGACGGTGAGGTTGTCGCCGAACTTGTAGCGCACGTTGGTGCTCGCGGCGCGGTTGCCGCGGATCTTGGTCGCCCGCTTGCAGAAGATCGAGCCGTGGTCGGTGGTCACCACGACCGTCGTGCCGGCCCGACCGGCGTCCCTGATGAGCTCGAACAGCGAGCTGTGCTCGAACCAGGTGCGCATGACCGTGCGGAACGCGGCCTCGTCCGGGGCGAGCTCCTTGAGGATGCTGTTCTGACTGCGGCCGTGGGCCATGATGTCCAGGAAGTTGTAGACCGCCGCGATCAGCTTGACGTCGTTGAGCGAGCGGAAGTCCCGGCGCAACGGATCGGTGTCGCGGACGTCCGATACCTTGTAATACCGCATGCGGCCCTGGGCCGGGCTCTTCAGGCGCTCGAGCTGGGCGGCGAGCAGCTTGTCCTCGTTGGCGTTGCGGCTCGAGTCGTCGCCGATGCCGTCGTGCCAGAGCGCCGGGTAGCCCTTGACGATCTCCGACGGGTAGAGGCCGGCGAAGATCGCGTTGCGCGCGTACGGGGTCGCCGACGGCAGGATCGACCAGTACTGGCGGCGCGAGACGTGGAAGAACGGCTCGAGCAGGGGCTCGACCATGCGCCACTGATCCAGACGCATGCAGTCGACCACGATCCACAGCACCTGATCGCGCGCCTGGACGAGCGGTTCGACCCACGCGCGGTAGAGATCGGGGCTCAGCACCGGGGCGTCGTCGCTGCCATTGACCCAGTCCTCGTAGCGGTCGCGCACGTACTTGCCGAGGGAGAGGTTCGCCGCGGACATCTGCTCGTCCTGCGTGGCGAGCAGGCCGTGGTCGCTGTAGCGGTAGAGGTCCATCCCCCAGATGGTCAGGTCGTTGTAGATGGACTCCCAGTCGTCCGGCGAGGCGGCCGTGGCCACGCGGTCGCCGACGGCCTGGAAGTGGCTCAGGTAGTCGTGCGTGACCTGCTGCTCGGTGATCTTGCGCGCCTCGACGTGCTTCTTCAGCGCGGCCTGGATCTGCAGCGGCGAGACCGGCTTGACCAGGTAGTCGTCGATGCGGCGGCCGATGGCCTTGGTCATCAGATCCTCCGCCTCGCTCTTGGTGATCATGATCACCGGCACGTGCTCGTGCTGCTTGCGGATCTCCTCGAGCGTCTCCAGGCCGCCCATGCCCGGCATCATCTCGTCCAGGAGCACGGCGTCGTAGTTCTTCTCGCCCAGCATCGCGAGCCCGTCGCGGCCGTTGGTGACCCCCTCGACCTCGTAGCCCTTCTGGCCGAGGAAGAGGATGTGCGACTTCAGCTCGTCGATGTTGTCGTCGATCCAGAGCACTCGATAGCCCACGGGTTCAATCCTTCCCCGGCAGCGAGATCGCGAACGTGGTGCCCTGATGGCCCGTATGTTCGACGCGGATCCGGCCGCCGTGGTACTGCGTGACGATGCGCTTGACCAGCGCCAGTCCCATGCCCCAGCCCCGCGACTTGGTGCTGAAGCCGGGCTCGAAGATCTTGGCCCGGTGCGAGGGCCGGATGCCGCGGCCGGTGTCGCTGACGCGTAGCAGGACCCCACCGTCCTCGGCGTCGCTCAGCCGCACGGTCACCGTCCCCTTGCCGTCCTCCAGCGCGTCGATGCCGTTCTTGATCAGGTTCTCCAGCACCCACTCCAGCAGCTCGCGGTTGAAGGCCACCCGGTTGCCGATGGCTCCCTCCGAGCGCAGCTGCACGCGTCCGCCCAGATGGGGTAGGCGGCGGCGGAAGTAGACGATGGTGTCCTCGACCACGCCCATCAGGTCGCGATCGTCCAGCCGCGGCTTCGACCCGATCTGGCTGAACCGGGCGGACACCTTGTTGAGACGCTCGACGTCCTGCCCGAGTTCCGCAAGAGTCTCGTCCGCCGGCAGCCGGTCCTGCAGCAGCGCGAGCCAGCCCATGATCGAGGTCAGGGGCGTGCCCATCTGATGGGCGGTCTCCTTGGCCATGCCCGCGAACAGGAGGTTCTGGTCGTTCTCCTTCTTGACGCGCAGGCCCCAGATGATGGCCAGGAAGAAGAGGACCATGATCGCCAGCTCGAGGTAGGGCATGATCTGGATCTGCTGCCCGAGGGCGGACGGGCCATGGTGCAGCGTCGCCAGGCGACGCCCCTCGTTGTCGAAGATCGCGAACGGCTGCGAGCGCTCGTCGAACCGGGCGGCCATCTCCAGGGCGCGCGCCACCCGGGGGTCGGTCGGCGCGGCCGGGTCCTGATCGGCGAGCTCCTCGAAGCTGTCCAGGGCCGGGATGCCGGTCACCCCGGGGTTCCACATGATCGGCAGTCCGCGGTTGTCGGTGATGATGATGGGGATGCCGATCTGGTTGATGATCTCGACGACCTGCCGCGCCTCGCCTGGCTCGTCGGCGAGCACCAGCCGGCTGACCATGCCGCTGAACAGCTCGGTCACCAGCCGGGTCTGGTCCTCGACCTCGCGCGTGATGCGGAGCGTGAAGATCGTGATCCCGACCACGATCAGCACGCTGCCGACGAGCAGGTAGAGGGCGAAGAGCTGGCGTCGCTTCAGCCCGAAGAGTCCGCGTGGCAGAGGGTCCATCGATGCTCCCGGCCGACCGCCCGCCTAGGCGCCGATGATCGCCTGGCCCCCGAGGTAGGGCCGCAGGACCTCCGGGACGGTGATCGTGCCGTCGGCGGTCTGATAGTTCTCCATGATCGCCACGATGATCCGCGGCAGCGCCAGGCCGGACCCGTTCAGCGTGTGCACGAGGCCCTTGCCCGAGGCGCCCTTCCAGCGGATGCCGGCGCGGCGGGCCTGGAAGTCGCCGAAACAGCTGCAGCTGGACACCTCGAGCCAGCGCCCGACGCCTGGCGACCACACCTCGAGGTCGTGGCACCGCTGGGCGGCGAAGCTCAGGTCGCCCGTGGCCAGGAGCAGCACGCGGTACGGCAGGTCGAGCTTCTGCAGCAGGGACTCGGCCTGGGCGGTGAGCTCGTCGAGCGCGGCGGCGCTCGCGTCCGGATGCACGAAGTGCACGAGCTCGACCTTGTGGAACTGGTGCATGCGCAGGAGGCCGCGGGTGTCCTTGCCGGCCGCGCCGGCCTCGCGGCGGAAGCACGGCGAGAAGGCGCAGTACTTCACCGGCAGCTCGTCCCCGGCGAGGGTCTGCTCGCGGTGGATGTTGGTCACCGAGACCTCGGCCGTCGGGATCAGGTAGAGGTCGTCGACCTCGCAGCGGTACATGTCGTCGGCGAGCTTCGGCAGCTGGCCGGTGCCGGTCATCGCCTGCGGCGCGACGAGGTAGGGCACGTTGACCTCGACGTAGCCCGCCTCGCGGTGGCAGTCGAGGAACCAGTTGATGAGCGCGCGCTCCAGGCGGGCGAGATCACCGAGCAGCAGCGAGAACCCGCTGCCGGACATGCGCGCCGGCGCCTCGGCATCGAGCAGGCCCAGCGCCGCGCCCAGATCCCAGTGCGCAGCCGGCTCGAAATCGAAGGTGCGCGGCTCGCCCCAGGTACGGACCTCGGCGTTGTCCTCCTCGCCGCCGACGGGGACATCCGCATCGGGCACGTTGGGGATGCGCAGGTAGAGGGTCTCGACCTCGCCGTCCAGCTCGGCGGCCCGGGCCTTGAGCTCCTTGAGGCGACCGGCCACCTCGCGCATGGCCGCGATGGCCTCGCCCGTGTCCTCGCCCTGCTTCTTGGCCTCGCTGATGGCCTTGTTCGCGCGGTTGACCTCGGCCTGCAGCTCCTCGGCCTCCTGCAGCGCGGCGCGGCGCTCGGCGTCGATCTCGTAGTAGCGCGCGATGTCCACCGTCTCGCGCTTGGCGTCGACGGCCCGGGTGACGAGGTCGCGATTTTCGCGCAGGAACTTGCGGTCGAGCACCGGGGGACCCTTCCTTCTGGCGGTTCGCCTCGGCCGGCCGGCCGGCGACGCCGGCGCTTGCCAAGGCTGGAAGCGGCTGCTAGAACGGTATAACCAACGCCCAGGGGCCGCACAAGGCAAATCGCCCCGGAAAGGACCGCATGGAGCGCCAGGAACTCCTCGCCGCGCTGCGCGCCGCGCCGCCGCGGGAACGGATCATCACCGCCCTGGACACCGGCGACCAGGAGTCCGCGCTCGCCCTCGCCGCGCGCCTGGGTCCGGACGCGCCCATGGTCAAGGTCGGCCTCGAGCTGTTCAGCGCCGCCGGACCCGCGGTGGTCGCGGCGCTGCAGGCCCGCGGCCAGCGCGTGTTCCTCGACCTGAAGTACAACGACATCCCCAACACCGTGGCCTCTGCCGCCCGGATCGCCGCCCGCCTCGGGGTCGCCATGGTGACCATGCACGCCGGCTGCGGCCGCGCCGCCATGACCGCCGCCGCCGAGGCCCTGGCCACGGCGGAGACGCCCGACGGCCGCCCACGGCCGGCGCTCCTGGCGGTCACCGTCCTGACCAGCCTCGGCCAGGACGACCTCGACGAGACCGGACCGGGGCCCGACAGCGTGCTCGACCGCGTCCAGCGCCTGGCGCGTCTGGCCTGGCAGAACGGCTGCGACGGCCTGGTCTGCTCGGCGGCCGACCTGCCGTCGCTGCGGGCGGCCCTCGGCCCGGAGCCCCTGGCCGTCACGCCGGGCATCCGGCCGGCCGGTGCCGAGACCCAGGACCAGAAGCGCGTGGCGACCCCCGCCGGCGCCATGCGCGACGGCGCCGATTTCCTGGTGGTGGGCCGCCCCATCACCCGAGCCCAGGACCCTGCCCGGGCCCACGCCGAGATCGTGGCCCAGCTGGAGGTATGACCTCGTGAAGCGTGAGGACGTGCTCGAGACCATGACCGACCTCGGTGCCCTGCACCGCGGCCACTTCCTGCTGAGCAGCGGGCTGCACAGCGACACCTACTTCCAGTGCGCGCGCATCCTGCAGTACCCCGAGCTCGCCCGCGAGCTGGGCGCGCTGATCGCCGAGGAGATCGCCGACGAGACCTTCGACGTGGTCGTCAGCCCCGCCCTCGGCGGCATCCTCATCGGCCACGAGGTGGCCCGGGCGCTCGGCCGGCGGTTCGTCTTCACCGAGCGCAAGGACGGCGAGATGGTCATGCGCCGCGGCTTCGCCCTGGACAAGGGCGAGAAGGCGCTGATCGTCGAGGACGTCGTCACGCGCGGGACGTCGATGCGCGAGGTGATGGCGGTGGTCGAGGCGCAGCAGGGGGTGGCCGCCGGCCTCTCGGCGATCATCGACCGCACCGGCGACGGCGCCGACCTGCCCCGACCGCTCGTCTCGCTGGCGCGGGTCGAGGTCGCCACCTGGGAGGCGGCGTCGTGCCCCCTCTGCGCCGACGGTGTCCAGCTGGTCAAGCCCGGTAGCCGGGGCAACTAGGTGCGCACCGGCGCGATCATCACCGTCGTGTCGGTCCTCTTCGGCGTGCTCTGGCTCCTGGTCCATCCCGCCGAGCCGCAGCTGCCCAACGGCGACGTCTTCACCAGCCTCGGCGTGGCGCGCCATCTGGCCGCCGGCCATGGCCTGCTGAACGACACGGTCTACCCCCTGTTCACGGCCTACGAGTGGGGCCAGACCATGCCGCAGCCGCTGGTGCATCGCCCCCCCGGCCTGGCGGTCCTCCTGCTGCCGGCGTGGTGGCTGTCCGGCGGCGATCCGGTGCGCTGCGAGGCGCTGGTGCGACCGGTCATGGTCGTGGTGATCGTGCTCATGGTCCTCGTCGGCCTGCTCGGGCTCCGGCGCCGGGGGCACCTCGCGGCCTCGGGCGCCTGGCTGCTCCTGCTCCTGATCAGCCCGCTGATGAGCCTCGCCGTGGACTGGGGCTGGAGCGAGGTGCCGGCAGGCCTGATGCTGCTGATCCTGTGGCGCGGCATCCGCGACCGTCGCCCCGCCGACCTCGGGCCCGGCCGCACCGCCGGGTTCGCGCTCCTGGCCGCGGTGCTGGCCATGATCCGCTCGGACCTGCTCTGGGTGCCCGTGCTCTGGTGGTTCGGAGCCCTGCTGACCGACCCGCGCCCACGCTGGCGACGCGCCCTCGCCCGCACGCTGCTCGCCGGGGCGATCGGCACCGCCGCGATCACGCCGTGGTACGCCCACGTCACCGACCACACCGGCGCCCCGCTCGCCAATCCCCTGATCGAGGCCGTGCAGCTCGACCTGTCGGAGACCTGGTGGGAGTACCCGCTGCTGCGTGGCCGCACCCCCGTCCCCCTGGGCGAGAACCTGCAGGCGAACCCCGTGGCGGCCGTGCACAAGGTCGCCGTCGGCACCCGCGTCTACCTGCGGACGCTCGGCCTGTGGCTGCCGTGGCTGGTCTGGCTGGCGGCCCTGGTGCTCTGGGGAGCGCGCCTCCGGCATCGCCTGCGACGCGGCCGGGCGCTGGTCCGGGCGATCGGACCTGCCGGATACCTCGCGATCACGCTCGGTGTGATGATCCTGCAGTACGGCCTCTTCTCGCACGAGTACCGGCACCTGTTGCCGCTGCTGCCCGTGCTGGCCTGGGAGGGCGCGATCCTCGCCGACCAGTCGCTGCGGCGCCGCATGCGCGGCGACTGGAGGCGCGGGCTCCTGCTCGCCCTGCTCACCTGGCTGTGCCTGCGGGTGACGCCGCCGGGACTGGGCGCCGAGTACGGCAACCTGTCGACCGCCCGCGAGCTGAGCGCCCGGGTCGACCGCGTCGTGGCCGAGCACGCCGACCTGTCGCCGGGGCCGGTCTTCACCGACAGCGCCATCGTGCCGTGGCGGCTCGGGCGGCCGTGCGTCTGGAGCCCCATCGACGCGTCGGTCGAGGCGGAGATCCGCGCCGCGGTGCCGGCCATGGCCGACGCGCCGTGGGTGCGGCTGCTGCCGGGGCAGGATCCGCTCGCGGTGCCTCCGGCCGTCGACTAGCCCCGATCAGAACCCCGCCGCGTGCCCGTCCTTGCGCGACTCGCTCGCCCCGATGAGCACGTCCCCCTCGCGCATCACCGCCTGGTAGCCGCCGTAGCCGCCCACGGTGGTGCCCAGCCGGTGGCCGCGGTCCTCCAGACCGCGCACGGCCTCCCACGCGAAGCCGGTCTCGAGGTAGACCCGGCCGCCGTCGGTCATCACCTCGCCCGTGGGCTGGCTGCTGCCCCGGTGGACGACGCGCGGGGCGTCGCCCGCCTCCTGCAGGTTCATGCCGAAGTCGACCAGGTTCATCACGACCCATGCGTGGGCCTGGGGCTGGGTCGAGCCGCCCATGACGCCGAATGCGCACCATGGCTCGCCGTCGCGCGTCAGGAACGCCGGGATGATGGTGTGGAAGGGGCGCTTGCCGGGCGCGTAGGTGTTGGCGCGTCCCCCGGCGAGGTCGAACAGCTCGCCGCGATCCTGCAGACCGAAACCCAGGCCGGGCGGACAGACGCCGCTGCCCATGCCTCGGTAGTTGCTCTGGATGAGGCTGACCATGAGGCCGGATCCGTCGGCGGTGGCGAGGTAGACGGTGTCGCCCTCCTCGAGCGCGGGGTTGCCGGCGGGGACGTGGCGCGCGGCGCGGTCGGTGATGCGGTCGCGCTGCCGATCGCCGTACGCCTTGCTGATGAGCTCGGCGACGGGGACGTCCACGAACGCCGGATCGGCGTAGAACGCGGCGCGGTCGGCGAAGGCGAGCTTCTTGGCCTCGACGAACCAGTGCAGGTGCCGGGTGCTGCCGAAGCCGGCGCCGGCGACGTCGAAGCCCTCGAGCACGTTCAGCATCTGCAGCGCGGCGATCCCCTGGCCGTTGGGCGGCAGCTCCCAGACCTCGACGCCACGGTACGTGGCGCTCACGGGGTCGACCCACTCGCTGGTGTGGGCGGCGAGGTCCTCGCGGGTCAGGAAGCCGCCGATGGCGGCCATCTGGTCGGCGATCACGCCGGCGATGCGACCCTCGTAGAAGGCGTCGCGGCCGCCGGCGGCGATCTCCTCGAGGGTGCGGGCGAGGTCGGGATTGCGGAAGACCTCGCCCTTGCGCGGGGCGCGGCCGTCGGGCAGGAAGGTCGCGGCGAAGCCGGGCTGATCGCGGCGGTTGAGCGCGTTGAGCTGCCAGTAGTGGGCGATCAGCTCGGTCACCGGGAAACCCTCGCGGGCGTAGCGGATGGCCGGCGCGAGGACCTCGGCCATGGGCAGCGTGCCGAACCGCTCGTGCAGCTCGAACCAGCCGTCGACGCAGCCGGGCACCGTCACCGGGAGGGGCCCGTAGGCGGGCATGCGCTCGAGGCCGCGGTCCCGCAGCTCGGCCAGGGTGAGCGAGCGTGGCGAGCGTCCGCTGCCGTTCAGGCCGTGCAGGCGGCCGGACTCGGGATCCCAGACGATGGCGAAGAGGTCGCCGCCCAGGCCGCACCCGGTGGGCTCGACCAGGGCGAGGACCGCGTTGGCGGCGATGGCCGCGTCGAGGGCGTTGCCGCCCTTGCGCATGATCTCCAGGCCGGCCTGCGTGGCCAGCGGCTGGCTGGTGGCGACCATCGCCTCGCGCGCGAGCACCTCGCTGCGCGTGGCGAAGCTCTTGCCGGTGATGCGGTCCATGGCATCGCTCCCGGTGATCAGGGTCGAGAGGGTCAGCAGGGCGGTCACGGCGATGATCCGGGCCATGATGGTCTCCTCGCACGGGTCTCAGAAACGGTGCGTGACGTGGGCCTGCCACCAGCGGTCTTCCCGGCCGCCGGTACGCTCGTCCACGCGTGCGACACCGACACGCAGGCGGCCGGCACCGAGCAGGCGCCGCACCTCCAGTCCGACCTCCCGGCGCCGCGCCGTCGCGTCGAGCTGGGAGCTGTCCGCCCAGCGGGCGGTGCGGCCGCGCAGGACCCACTCGGTCGCCCCCGAGGCGGTCCGCCAGCGCACGACGCCGGTCCACGCGCGCACGCCGCCCCCCAGTTCGTGCCCCAGCAGCACGCCGTCGTGGGCGTAGCCGGCCGGGAAACCGGAGTTCCCGTACCACAGCACACCCGGATGGCGCGTGTCCAGGTATTCCACGCCGAGGTCCCAGCGGGCGTCGACCAGCTCGAGCCCGACCAGGCTGGCCGGCGCGCTGATCTCCGGCACCAGCGGCAGCGCGCCGTGCGGGCGGAAGTCCTCGCCCCCGTACTCCCACCACACGCGCCCGGCGCCGGCAGGCAACAGCGGCCAGGGCGCGTCACGCCAGCGGGCCTCCATGAGCAGCGAGACGAGGCGGTCGGTCACCGGGCCGTAGTCGACCTCGTTCCAGGTGGCGTCCAGCAGCGGGAAGGCGACCTGCAGGAGGTCGGGCCAGAGCGATTCGCCGCGCCGGGGCGCGGCCAGCGCGGTGCCGATCACCGACGTGCGCCACCAGGAGGTGTGGTTCCAGGTCAGGAGCCACTGCAGGAAGAGCGGGCGGGCCGTGTGCGTCTGACGGCCGGCCGGAGACTCGTAGCGGACCTCCTGACGCGAGGCCGCGGCGGTGCGCACGAGCACGTGCGCCGGGGCCAGCGGCGCCAGGAAGCTCGACCAGCGCAGAGGTCGGTGCCGGCGGACGACCAGCTGCGGCAGGCTCGGCGCATGGTCGGCCAGCGTGAGACCACCGCCCTCGAGGCCGCTACCGACGGTCGCGGGGAACAGGCCCACCGTCACCGCCCAGCCGCCGCTCCTCAGACCGAGCGCCGCCCGGGGCACCGCCAGGCGCGTGACCGGGGGCGTCGTGCGCGCGGTGCCCGCGGCCGGCCGGCCGGTCGGCACGGGCCAGCCGGTGTAGGTCAGGGCGGCCGGGACCGTGCCGTCGGGGTCGGCGAGCGGCCATTCCAGCCGCGTCGTCGCCGCCAGCCAGAGCGGCCCGGACCAGGCGCTCAGATCGGGCTCGATCACGGCCAGGGTGCCGCGACCGATCAATCCGGCCTCGCCCGGGACCACCTCGCCGGGGCCGAGGTGGCGCAGGCTCGCGCGCCCCTCCGCCGCGAATCGCCACTGCGGCGTGCGGCAGGAGCACGTCTCGGCGGTCCACGGCGCCCGGGCGGTCCCGTGGCGCGCCAGGAGCGCCGCGAGCTGCCGGCGCGTGCCCGCCCGCACCAGGCCGGGCCCGCCACGACGCTCGACGCACCGGACGATCGCCGAGATCTCGCCATCGGAGACGGGTCGGTAAGGGGGAAGGAACTCGCCCCCCAGCAGGGCCAGACGGCGAAGGGTCGACCAGTCGACGGTACGTGCGTCGGCCTCGCGGGCCGGCGCGACCGGTCCGTGTTCGCGGACGTGCTCCAGGAGCCGGGGAAGATCGTCGGCCGCCGGCGATGTCCAGGCGCCGGCCGTGGCCGCCTGGGCGACGAGGACCAGGGCGGTCAGGATCGCCGGGATCAGGGCAGGACGAGGCAGACCAGGCCGCCGAGCAGCCACAGCGGCAGGAGCAGGACGAGCAGGAGCGCCGGCAGCGCCGCCCCGAGGGCGATCCCGCCGATCACCAGCAGCGGCAGGCCGATCACCAGGGCCAGCAGGCCCTTGGTCAGCAGGAACAGCAGCTTCAGCGGCAGCAGGACCACCGCGAAGACCAGCTTCAGCAGGCCCAGCATCACCGTGCCGATCAGCATCAGCACCATCAATCCGACGATGGCTTCGAGGAACATCGCACTCCCTCCTCGGGTCACGCGGCCCCGGCACGGTGCCGGCGCATGGATGGACTACGCGCCAGCGGCCGGCGGGTTTCATGGGCCGTGGTCCGGCGAGCCGCATCGATTCTACCCCCGGGGCCGGCCCATTATTCTCTCCACCCGACACAATAAATTTAGCTGCATAAAGCTTTCTTTTTTGTGCTATAATTATCTCGGCTGCTTCGGTGGTGACATCTCGGGTATCGTGGAACGCGCGCTTTTCCTCATCAGCCCGGGCGGACCCCGAAGCAGCCCTAGACGACATTCCAGCCGATATCACCGCGGGCGGTGCGCATGCGCACCG
>WJIQ01000153.1 GCA_014730255.1 bacterium
ACGGAGGAGGAGGTGCTGTCGACGCGGCTGTTCGTGTGGCACTTCGAGTTGCCTGGGTTATGGGCTGACTACTACTGGCGACGGGTGGAGACCCGGGCGCTGAAGGTGAACCGGAGGCACGAGCTGAAGTACGCGATGTAGAGGAAGGGCCGTCACTTGGGTGACGCCCCGGGGGGAACAACAATTTGCCTGGCACAAGCCATCCGGTGCGTGGAAGGACCTCCAGCTACCCCGACCAAGCCCCCGTGATCTCCGCCCCGTCCGACACCACCGCCTGCTGATCGGAGTCGTTGCGCATGGTGACCTCGCCTTTCAGGACCACGCCGGCGCCGAAGCGGATGTCGCCGCGGACCTCGAGCCGGGCGCAGTCGATGAGCGACGGTGGACCGGCGGGGAAGCGCGCCTCGAGGTCGTCCACGAACCGGTAGTACGTCGGGTCGAGATCGATGAAGGCGCGGCCGAGGGTGCGCCGAGGGTTCGGGATCACCTCGAATCCCTCGGTGAGCACGTAGCTGTCCGAGCGCACGTCGAGCAGGTCGTTGGTCTTCTTGATGGGGGCGAAGCGCGCCGGCGGGATGCAGATGGCGCCTGCGCCCTCGAACACGCCGATGGCCGAGCCCATGGCGGTCTCCAGCTGGTAGACCGGGGTGGACTCCGGGTCGCGCGGGTCGACGGTCTTGGCATTGCGGATCATGGGCAGGCCGAGGACGCCGTCGCGTGCGCGCAGGAGCCGGTCGAGGGCCGACAGGTCGAGCCAGAGGTTGTTGGTGTTGAAGAAGCGATGACGGTCGATGTCCTGGAAGGCGGCCTCGTCCTCGTCGGGGCACTGGGCGAGCTCGCGCAGGACCAGCTGGCCGTCGGGCCGCCGGGCGAGGTGGCCGCCCTTGCGGTCGGCCGCCGTGCGTGGCGCCACCTCCATGAGGAACGGCATCCCGTGGCGGACCATGTGCCCGAGGATGGCCGGTTCGATCACCGCGCCCAGGTTGTCGGCGTTGGAGACGAAGGCGTGGCGATAGCCGCGCTCGAGCAGCGTGGCGAGCATGCCGCTGGTGACCAGGGCGGTGTAGAGGTCGCCGTGGCCGGGCGGGCACCAGGTCAGCGCGGGGTCGCGCTCGCAGGTGGCCGGCTGCAGGTCGTCGCACCGGATCTTGGGCACCTTGTGCTGCAAGAAGTCGCGCGGCAGGTCGCCCGGCAGATCGTCGTGGGCGGCCAGGGCCGCCAGGCTGTCGTCGCGGGTCGAGAAGCTGTTCATCAGCACCAGCGGCACGCCCGCGTGACGGGCCTGGCCGGCGATGATGTCCAGGAAGGTCAGGCCGTTCTTGACCGTCAGCAGCGACTTGGCCCTCGCCAGGCCCATGCTCGTGCCCAGGCCGCCATTGAGCTTGAGCAGGATCGTCCGGCCGAGGGTCTCGCGCCCGAGATCGGCGAGGTCCTCGCCGAGGTCCTCGTGGTGCGGCACCTCGGTCACCGGTTCGATGGAGGACTCGGGCATCAGGCCGGTCTCGCCGGCAGCCAGCTGCTCGTGGTAGTGCGCGAAGTTGCGGATGACGATCTCGGGCAGGCGCTCGGCCCGCATGCGCTCGGCGAAGGGGGCGAAGCGATCTCCTGGGGTGGTCATGCCGGCGTGCTCCTCGGGCTCGAACGGACGGATGTGGTTGCCGGGATTCTAGATGATCGCGGCCGCGAGATCGAGTCCGGGGTCGCGATCGACGCCGGCCCATCGGCCTCAGTCGAACCACCCGGGCTTGGTGTCGACCAGCAGCCCGTACCCGTCGACGGCCGCCAGCCAGCGTCCGTCGTCCCGCTGGACGGCCCACAACGTGTGCATCCCCTGCACGTTCCAGGCGTCGTGGCCGGCCAGCTCGGGGGTGGAGGCGGCCGGCGTCTGCCGGTACGAGGTCGGCGAAAGCTCCTCGACCCGGACGCGGCGCACGCGATTGCCGTAGTAGGGATGCACGTCCTGCACGAAGCGCCACACCTGACCGTCGACCACGTGGACGCTGCCGCCGCCGCGCACGTGGTCGAGGTCGTCGCGCACGACGGGGTTGGCCGGGTGCGGCTGCCACGGGCCGAGCGGGCTCGGGGCATGGAAGACCAGCAGGTCGGCGCCATAGTCTGCGGACGTGAACAGGTACCAGCGGCCGTCCCGCTCGATCAGGTTGGTGTCCCGGTAGGGGGCTCCTTCGAGGAGGATGCGGTCGAGGACCCAGCGGTCCGGATACCGCTCGGCCCGGTAGAGCCGCAGCTGGTCCAAGGCGCGCGTCTCGGGAACCATGTACCAGGTGCCCTCGTGGCGGAACACCGTCGGGTACGAGACGCTGCAATCCTCGTCCAGGACCCGGCCGCCGTATTCCCAGCGTTCGCCGTCGGGGCTCCTGGCGATGCAGATGTCGCCCTGACCGGTCGTCGCGTGCCAGGCCTCGAAGAAGATCGTGTAGCCCTGGTCGTCGGCCACCAGGACGGGATCGGCCACGAACGCGCAGGGGATGTCCGTGACCGACGCGGCGGTAAGGACCGGTTGCGGCCCGGCCGGGGAGAAGTCGCGAGGCGAGACGCCCGCCGACACGTACAGGCCGATGGACCAGTCTCCCTGGAATCTGGGGCGCTCGCCGCGCTGGACCACGAGCGTGGTCAGGCCGAGAACCGCGATCAGGGTCGGCACGGCCAGGAGCCAGGTCAGCGGATGGGCAGCGACGGTCCAGCGCCGCTGGTCGCGTCGCTCCACCACGCCCAGCAGGACGCGCACCGCCAGAGCGGCTGCAGCCAGCACGGACGCGGCGACCACGATCTTGCTCAGGCCGGTGGCCGTGATCAGGGAGGTGCGGTCGGTGATCAGGAGGGCCAGCGCGAACAGCCCGAGTGCGGCCGCGAGCATGCAGGCGACGGTGGTCAGGTGCTTCATGGCGACCCCTTCGGTGGCGGCACGGGACCGGTTGCGACCATCACGATACCCGACCCGCGGTGCAGCGCCAGTCCGGAGTGGTTGACCGGCTCGATGCCCCGGCGTATCGTCACCCGTCAGCCCCCGGAAGACACCATCGATCCCCGAGATAGGAACCGCCGGCGATGCATCGAGACACCGAGCACCCGGCCGTCCGACTCGTCGCACTCGCCACGCTCGCGGTGCTGATCCTGTCGGCCGGTTGCAGCGACGATGACGATGATCCCACCGCCCCCGCGATCACCGATACCGAGGCCCGCTTCTGGGTCGGAACGCTGACCGGGGACGCCACGCGCGACACCTGGGAGGTCGCTCTCGCGCTGGATCGCGAGGGTCCGGACCTCGATGGCCAACTCCTGCTGCTCGACCGGATCGGTGGTGTCTGGCAGCTCTTTCAGGTCCTGGGAACGGTCGCGGACCATACGGTCGACCTCGAGATCGATCCCGCGCACGGCGCCGATCCCGACGATTTCGCCTGCCGGCTATCCGGCTGGGAAGGAGGCCTGGCCGGAACGCTGACCGTGGGCTGGACCTCGACCGGCGGGGCCGTCTCCGTGCGCGACGTGCCACGTCGCACGCTGATCGAGGTGGGAGCGCGGATGCACGAGGAGGGCTTCTCCGGCCTGGTTCACGATGGGGACCAGCTCTGGCTGCCCACCTTCGGCGAGGGGTGGCACCGGTACGACGACGAGGGTTCCTACCTCGGTCTGACCGAGGTCCTGCTCCATGACCCCGACATCTACTGGACCTCGCCGCACGTGGCGTGGGACGGTGCGTTCCTGCACGGAAGCCATCCCGTCAACGTCAGCGGCGATGACGGCACGACCCACGTCGCCGACATCGTGACCTTCACCTCCGGGGGCGTGGTCGAGACGCGGACGCGGATCTCCCACCGCACCCGGGGTCTCGCCTGGGATGGCGAGGCCTTCTACTCCCTGGATCCTGATGCGGGCCACCTGCACCGGGTCGCGCCCGACGGCCAGGATCTGGCCGTGCGGAATCTCGAGGTGAGCGACCTGTATCACCTCGAGGTGGCCGACGGGCGTCTCTTCGCCCAGGGCTGGTTCCTGCAGCACCTGTTCGAGCTCGATGCGGAGGGGACGCTCGTCGCGGTCCACGACTACCCCGCGGGCCGGGACGTGGTCGGGCCCAGGGGGGGCGCCCTCGCGCCCGACGGCGACCTGCTCTGCGGGGTGCAGATCCGCGGCGGAGCGTCGATGGTGCTCGCGGTGGCGCTGCCGGCGGCGGATTAGCGGTCCGCCGGATCCGTCGCCTCCCGTGCGGCGTGCAGCTCGGCGAACGCCCCCGCGAGCCCCTGGCGCAGCCGGTCGGTGTCGGCCGGGCTCCACTGACCGCGGTCGTCCCGCACGAACGTCGTCAGATCCTCGCGGTTGTCGAACCGGGCCACCGGCAGGTGCCAGGTCCGCCCATCGCGCTCGACGCGCACGGTGTGCGGGCGGTCCGACGTCTCCAGCAGCCAGGCCATGTCGTCGCAGCCGTAGTCGCCGTACATCACCGCGTTGGGGACCCCGTGATTGAGGATCGATCCCGGATCGTCCGGGTCGGTGCGCTCGTCGTTCTTGCGGCGCGAATCCTCCGGCGTGACCCAGATGTACAGGATCGCCGCCCGGTCGAGGATCTCCGGCGCGAGCCGGGACAGGCTGTGGCGATAGCCGTAGGGCGCGGGCAGGGGCAGGGGCGAGCCGTCGGCGCCGCCACGGGCGAACTCGATCACCACGGTCTTGCCGTCGAGCGAGCCGGGGATCGCCGCGTTCTTCTTCTCCAGCAGGTCGCGGCACTCGTCCTCCAGCGCCCGGGCCAGCTCGGCGCGCAGCTCCAGGTCCATGCCCTGGAAGATCAGGGGTGCGCCGACCAGGTCGCGGGCCCGGTCCAGGCGCGAGAACAGCCACTGGGCCGCGTTCTCGGGCGCGTGATGCTCCCGCGCGACCACGTCGTGATAGTCCTCGTTCAGCAGCTCGATCAACGTGCCCCAGTCGCGCGGGTCGCGGAACGGCAGCGCCGGGCTCAGGAAGAAGGCGCCCTCGTGGCCGCGGGCGGTGAGCTCGTCGCTGACGCGGCGCATGAGGTGGACGTAGGGGAAATCGTCGAGCTGGACGGTCTCGCCGATGCCGAGGTCGCGCTCGCATTCGGCGGGGTCGAGGCTGGCGATGAAGGTGCGGGCCTCGCTCTTGCCACTGGCGGGCAGGGCGAGCAGGAGCAGGACGTCGAGATGTCGGGACATGGGGGGCCTTCCGCTGAGGATTCTCGCGATTCGCGCCCGACAGTATGGTCAGGGGCCGCGGGACCGTCAACCGGGCGGGTGTAACGATCGAACG
>WJIQ01000154.1 GCA_014730255.1 bacterium
CCCCGTGAGCGACGTGGCCATGGTGAACCTGGACGCCGAGGCGGCCCTGGAGGTGTTCTCGGTCCGGGAATCCGACGCCCGCCTGGATGGCCGGGACGGAGACGGCTTCTCCCTTCCCGGCTTCCCCCTGGACCTCGGCCTCGGTGATGGGCCCTACTTCCTGAGCGGCGGCCCCATGGTGAGCGAGGACGTGGACTGGCTGGTCGTCGCCGAGGACAACGTCCTGACCGTCCTGGGCGAGGACGGCGTCCAGCCCGAGGGGTGGCCCTGGACCGCGCCCGCGGCCGGGGGCGTGATCAACGGCCGGGTGGCCTTCGGCGATGTCGACGGCGACGGTCTCGGCGAGATGGTGGTGCCCCTGACCGAGCGGACCGTGATCCTGGACCACCTCGCCCAGGTGGAGACGGTGTTCGGCGCGGGCGAGGCGGCGGCCGGCACGCCCAGCCTCGCGGACTTCGACGACGACGGGGACATGGAGATCGTCATCCCGCGCTCCGACGGGACCGTCCACGTCGTCCACCACGATGGGACGTCCGCGGGCGCCGCCTGGCCCTACGACACCGGGGTGCCGGGCACGCCCAGCCAGGTGGCCCTGGCCGACATCGGCGGCGACGCACGCCGCGACCTGGTCTTCATGGACGCGGCCCATTCCGTGCACGCGGTCACGGTGGTCGGGAACGTGTTGCTGAACTGGGAGATGGACGTGCCGCTGGGGTCGCCGGTCGTCGAGCCCATGGTGGCCAAGGTGGGCCCGGGCGAGCGCGCGGTGATCGTCGGCGGGGTCGATGGCCGCCTGCGGGTGACCACCGTGGACGGACCCCAGGACGGCTGGCCCCGGGACATGGGCGGCGAGATCCACGCCCCCGTCGCCGTCGCCGACGTGGACTCGGACGGCAAGGTGGAGATGGTGGTGGCCACCACCGAGGAGACCTGGGTGCTGGACATGGGCGTCTCCGGCCCCTTCCCGTGGGAGATCTGGCCCATGAGCGGTGCCGATCCCCGCCGCCGGGGGTCGGTGGGCAGCGGGCCGATCGGTGAGGCGACCGCCGCGCCGCGGACCCCGCCGGCGGCCGTGGCGCATCTGGGAGCCGCACCCAACCCCTTCAATCCGGTGACGCAGCTGTCGTTCGAGCTGCTCGAGGCGCAGCTGGTGAGCTTGACGATCCTCGACGCGCGCGGCCGTCAGGTGGCCGTCCTCGCCCGGGGCGAGCGCCCTGCCGGGCGCCACACCGCGACCTGGAACGGCCGTGACCAGAGGGGCCGGCCGGTGCCCGCGGGGATCTACTTCGCGCGGCTGGACAGCGAAGGCGGCCAGACCATCCGCAAGCTCGCACTCATCAAGTGACCTCGCCGCCGCCGTGGGGTGCGACCGTCGGACGGCGGACGGTCGACTCGGCGACCGGGTGCGTAGCCTCTGCCAGGGCCAGCGGATGACGGTGTCAGGCGGCGTGCGCACGAGGCCGGATCCCACCGGGGCCCGGCCTCGCGTCACGTCGATCACCGCGGAAGATCAGTCGTCGTCGTTCATCAACGTCGACACGTCCCCGATGTCCTCGCCGAACTCCTGCGCCCGCAGGATCCGCCGGATGATCTTCCCGCTGCGCGTCTTCGGCAGCTGATCGATGAACTCGATCTGCTGCGGCATGGCCAGCGGCGACAGCTTCTTGCGGATGAAGTTCATGATGGCCAGGTCGAGGTCGTCACTGGGCTCGAAGCCGGGCTTGAGCACCACGAAGGCCTTGACCACCTCCATGTTCACCGTGTCGGGCGTGGCCACGGCCGCCGACTCGGCCACGGCCTCGTGCTCGAGCAGCGCCGACTCGATCTCGAAGGGGCCGACGAGATGGCCGCCCGTGTTGATCACGTCGTCGTCGCGGCCGCTGAACCAGAAGTAGCCGTCCTGATCGATCGAGCCCTGGTCGCCGCACAGGTACCAGCCGTTGAGGAACTTCTTGTCCCAGCCGGCCTGGTTGTTGCGGTAGCCGCGGATCATCGAGGGCCAGCCGGGCGCGAGGGCGATGATGCCCACCTTGCCGGGCTCGGTGATCGCCTCGCCGGTCTTCGGATCGACCACCGCGGCCTCGATGCCGGGGAACGGCTTGCCCATCGACCCGGGCTTGACCTTCATGCCGGGCCAGTTGGTGATGACCATGCAGCCGGTCTCGGTCTGCCAGTAGGTATCGTGGAACGGCTTGCCGAAGGCTTCCTCCGACCAGATCACGGCCTCGGCGTTGAGCGGCTCGCCCACCGAGCAGAGGTGGCGCAGGCTGGAGAGGTCGTGCTTCTTCACCAGCTCGGTGCCGTCGCGCATCAGGAGGCGGATGGCCGTGGGCGCGGAGTACCAGACGGTGACCTCGTGCCTGGCCATGAAGGCGTACCAGGCGTCGCTGTTGAAGCCGGCGTCGAGCACCACCTGGGTGATGCCGTTGGCCCACGGGCCGATGATGCCGTAGCTGGTGCCGGTGACCCAGCCGGGGTCGGCGTTGCACCAGTAGATGTCGTCGGGCCGCAGGTCGAGCACCCACTTGGCGGTGATGTACTGCGAGATCAGCGACGAGTGGACGTGCTGGGCGCCCTTGGGCTGGCCCGTGGTGCCGGAGGTGTAGTGCAGGACGGAGAAGTCCTCCGGCCCGGTCTCGGCGCACCGGAAATCGGCAGGGTGCTCGAGCTCGGTCATCGTCATGGCCGACTCGCCCTCCTTGAGGTCCTTGCCCTGGCCGTCGACCACGATCACGTGCCGGAGGAACGGCATCGTCTTGCGCGCGCGGCGCACCTTGCGCACGTGCTTCATCTGCGTGATCACGCAGCAGGTCTCGGCGTTCTCCAGGCGGACGCCGAGCGATTCCTCGCCGAACGCCGAGAACAGCGGCTGCACCACCGCACCCAGCTTCAAGACGCCCAGAAAACCGATGTACAGCTCGGGCAGGCGGTCCATGAAGATGCAGACGCGCTCGCCGCGTTCGATGCCGAGCGACGCCAGGTGGGCGGCGATGGCATCGGAGCGATCACGGATGTCGTCGAACGTGAAGGTGGCTTCGCGGCCGCCGTTGTCCTCCCAGATGAGGGCCGGCTTCTGGCCGAGGCCCTGCTCGCAGATCCGATCCGAGCAGTACCAGCCGATGTTGATGGGCTGTCCGTCCTCGTAGCCCAGTTCCCTGGCCGACTGCGACCAGTCGAAGCTCTGGCGGCATTCCTCGTAGCTAGGGGTCACGATGGGTTCGACCTCCGGTCAGGGGGCCTCTGGGGCCCGGGGCGTTGGGTGGCGGGTCGGGCGCGGCGCTCGGATCGCGGCCGGCGGGCGGTCGACCCATGGCGACGGCGCAGGCCGTGGCGTAGTCACGGCACCGCGCCGACGAGAGCACGAGACGGACGACGCCCGCCCGGTCGGCCAGCCGGGCCAGCCGTCCGTGCAGGGTGGCGGCGGGGCCGTCGCCCGGTTCGCTGATCTCGATGTCCTGCCAAAATGTGCCCTGCCCCCCGGCCGGGGCAAGGGCTTTGATGACGGCCTCCTTGGCGGCGAAGCCGGCGGCGAGGGTCCGGGCGGGGTGCGGTCGGCCGAGGGCGCGCGCGAGCTCGTCCGGACGGAAGACGGCTGTCAGAATGTCGGATTCGTCCCGTCCGAGTTCGTTCGCGATCCGCGCCACCGCGCAGAGGTCGGCGCCGAGGCCCAGGAGGGGGTCCGGACCGCGGTCGCAGTGGGGATCTCGGGGTGGGGAATCGGCCACGCTCGCACCTCGGGGCGGGATGCTAGCGGACGGCGGTCGCAGCGTCAACGGGGGCGGATCGCACCGGAACCGCGCCGCCGTGGAGCCTTGACGGGCATTCGAACGGCATGCCATGGTCAGGCCGGTCCAATGGCCGCCGCCGCCGCCGCGAGACCGTCTGCGAGCCCCGCATCTCCACCGCGCAGGGAGCACGATCAGCATGATGACCGGCATCGGACGCGAGCGATCTCCACGCCTCCTGATCGTCGGGCTCGTGGTCGTGATCGTCGGCTGCGACCGTGCGGCGGACGAGACCCGCGAGGCGCCGGATCTGCCGAAGACCCCGCTCGTGGGCAACCTGCTGGCCAACCCGGGCTTCGAGACCGGCAAGGAGCCCTGGTTCTCCATGACGACCGACGTCTGGGTGCCCGACTTCGAGCTCTCGCAGGGGGTGGCCCACGCCGGTGAGGCGGCGGCGCTCCTGCGCGTCGACGCCGACCAGGACACCCCGCCGACGCAGATCTGGGGGGTCAGCCAGTTCGTCAACCCCGAGGCGTTCCCCACCCGGCTCGCGGGCTGGTACCGGGTCGACGACTGGGTGGCCGGCGATGCGAACCAATACGTCCAGGCCGTGATGATCGTCTGGGGACCGTCGCCCGACGGCGAGCACGGCAATCACCAGATCCGGTACCTGCTGGGGGGCGCCGACGAGCCGCCCTTCCACATGCCCAACGCCCGGTACGTGGGCGTCGGCACCGAGCTGCCGCCCGCGGGCGAGTGGGCGTCCTTCGAGTTCGCCCCCGCCGCCGACTTCCAGCGGATCTGGGGCCGGATCCCGACCGAGTACGACCGGATCCAGGTCTTCTTCGAGGCCCGGTTCGATCGTCGCCAGGACCGCCAGGACCCGGTCGGCGGTCGGGTCTACTTCGACGACCTGTACGTCGGGGAGTAGCCGTCGGCCGCGGCCGACGGCCAGCGGCGCAGACCGTACCAGCCGGTCAGGCTCAGCCGTTCGCGTCGTGTCGGCAGCACCTCGTGCCAGATCTCGCCGCTCAGGAAGGTCACCAGCGTCCCCGCCTCGGGCAGCACCTCGTGCACCCCGTCGGGTCCACCCTCCGTCGGCAGGTACATCCGCAGCGCGCCGCCGTCGTCGGCGCTCCACTGGTCGTTGAGATAGAGGATCACCGTCACCACGCGGCGCGGGTCGTCGCGGAAGCGGTCGAGGTGCCGCACGTAGAACGCTCCGGGCGGGTACATCGCCACGTGGGCTTCCAGCTCGAACAGCCCGAGATAGAGCTGCTGGTTGAGCGCCAGGCGCAGCGGCTCGTACCACGTGTCGTGCAGGTCGCGGAACCGGCCACCGGTCTCCAGGTCGAGCCACCGGACGAGGTCGCCGCGCAGCTCGCTGGCCAGGCGGTGGTCGTGGCCGCGGCCGATCCCGGCGCGGCGGAACTCGCCCTCCTGCCACCACTGGCGGGCCCGGTGCCGCAACAGGGCCACCTCGGCCTGGCCCAGGAATCCGGGCAGCACCGACCAGCCCCGGGCGCGGAGATCGCGGGCGATGGTCTCGAAGGGCTGGACGGATGGTGCAGCCATGGCCGGCTCCTGGTCGAGGGCACGGGGCGGAATCGGGTCAAGATACCGCCGGTCGCACGGCACGGCCGCTCCGGCTCACGCGACACCCATGATGGCCACGCCCGCCAGCGTCGCCGCCACCTGGCCGGAGCGACGGTGGGCGGTCGGCCGTACCGTCGCCGTCGGGCCGGTCACGCTCAGGGCTTCTTGGGGCCGAGGAAGAACCAGACGATCAGTCCGATGAGCGGGAAGACGAACACGACCAGCGTCCAGAGCAGCTTGTTCAGGCCCGCGGCCCGGCTGCCCCAGATGCTGATCAGCGCCCAGAAGAAGAGGACGAGATGGACGAGACCGAGGAGGAATTCCATGCGTCACGCTCCGGCGTGGAGGCGAGGAGTGTCTTCAACGTCACGTACGCGCCAACCGGGGCGTCCCGCCACCGCCGGCGGTCGCGGGACCTACCTCACCAGCGTCATGCGCGAGGTGCGACGCGCGCCGTCCGCCTCCAGGACGGCCAGATACGTGCCCGAGCCCAGGGCCCGGCCGCGGCCGTCGCGGCCGTCCCAGGGCACCGCGTGCTCGCCGGCCGCACGCCTCGCATGCACCAGGGTCCGCACCCGGCGGCCGGCCAGATCGGCGATCCACAGGTGCACCGCCGCGTCGGTGGCCAGCGAGAACCGCACGTCGGTGCGCGGGTTGAAGGGGTTCGGCGCGGCGCCGTGCAGGGCGAGCGCTGCCGGCACGTCGGGCGCGGCGGTGGGGATCCCGGTGACGTTGCGGACGACCAGCGCGCCGTCCTGCCACTCCAGGCCGTCGCTGGCCCAGCCGTCGGGCAGCTCGAGCTGCCAGGTCGCCTGGTCGTCGAGATCGGCGCAGACGAGGACCGTGAAGTCGACCCCGCGCGGGAGCTCGGCCCGCAGCTCGACGTACGCGATCCGCAGCAGGATGGTCCCGGTGGCGGCCAGCAGTCCGTGCACGTCGAGGAGGTCGCGGCCGTCGGGCGACCACTCGCAGATCATGCTGGCGCCCTGGTTCAGGGTCAGCGCGTCCCGGATGGTCAGGGTGCCGATCTCGCCCTCGCGGCCGGGATGGATCACCGCCTCGTCGCCGACGACGGTCGGCCCGTCGAGCGATCCGTGACCGGCCAGGACGCCGCCGGTGACGACGAAGGTGCCGTCGTCGTACATCCGCCAGCGGTCGTCGCACGCCAGCAGGCCGGCGGTCTGGCGGAAGTGTCCCCAGATCTGGGGGTCCTGGTCGGGGTCGAGGTCGAGGATCATGGTGCCGCGGTTCTGCAGACCCTCGCCGGTGACCTCGAATCGACACGCGTTCGTGTTCTCCCGGCAGAGCAGCGTACCCTCGTTGATCAGCTCGATGCGCTGGTCGCCGTAGTAGTTGGGTCCCTCGCCGAAGTAGCCGCCGTACGACTCGATCGTGTGGTCGGGACCGTTGACCAGGCAGGCGTTGCTGTCCGGCCAGGCGGGCATCTTGAACCGCGCGCCCGAGCCCATGAGCAGGATGCCGTCACCCTGGAGCTCGAGGTCGTCGGCCAGGTACGCGGTGGCCCAGCCCGAGCCGCCGCCGCGTCCCTGGTTGATGGTGCCGAGGTTGGTGACCGTCCCGGCGAGGTTCACGTCGCCGTAGCGCTCGATGTGCAGCAGGCCATCGACGGTCACGTCAGTGACCGTACCGCGGCTCCTGGGCTGGATCTCGCCGCTGCCGGTCGTGCGCAGGGTGCCGCCGGTGAGGGAGAAGTCGATGGACGAGCTGCTGTAGAGCTCCACCAGGGCACCGTCCTCGGCGAGGATCTCGCCGCCCGCGTTGTCCCAGTCGCCGAACAGGCGCAACGTGGCGCCCGCCGCCGCGGCGATCGTGGCGCGATTGACCGACGCATGGCTGAAGATCGTCGAGCTGGAAACGGGGCCCGTGGCCTCGACCAGGGCGTGGTTGGTGAGATGGACGCCGTGGTAGTTGCCGTAGGGCACCCAGCCGAAGTCGAACTGGCCATGCAGGTGCTGGCCGGCTCCGAGGGTGATCGTGATGTCCGGATTCCAGCTGAAGAATCGTCCCTGGTCGAGGTGGATCTCGCCGGTGCCGGTGAAGGTGAGCGGGCCCTGGACCTCGAAGCCGCCCCAGCTGCCCGCGTAGCCGGAGATCTGGATCAGACCCTGGTTGTCCACCGTGGGACCGGCGATCTCCAGGCCGGAGTTGGGCAGGATCAGGGCGGCACCCGTCGCGACGGTCAGGTTGCCGCAGCGGGCGGCCTGCCCGCCCTCGATGTCGACCACGACCCCGTCGGGGATCAGGACCCAGGACCCCGGGCCCGGATAGTGCGGCTCCGGATCGGCCGAGTAGTGCCAGCTGTGCCCCCAGCCGTTGAAGAGGTACTGCCCCTCGACCCAGTGGTGGCCCAGGCGGCATTGGATTCGGGCGGGCCGAACCAGCCGGTCCAGGTGAACCCCTGGCCGTGGGCCGCCGGAGCGGCCGTCAGGGCGATGACGACGAGCAGGGCGAGAGCGGCCGGGGCCTGGCGGCGGGCGAGTCGATGGAACATGGCGGGACCTCCGTGGGCGGGGTGGAACCGAGCGCACGCCGGAATCATCGCGATGGGGCGTTACGCGGGCGTTACGCCGCCAGGGATCCGCTGCCGCCCGATGACGACCCTGCCGGTCGTCTGCGGTTCGCCACCTCGCCTCGCCACCTTCGTCGATCATTGATTCGTTGTCCGATAGGGCCGCCGATGCGGCCCTGGACGACGGAAGGAGGCCTCATGTATCTCGAAAAGGTCAAGTCCGAAGGCATCGCTCACCTCTCCTACATCATCGGCGACGGCAATCAGGCCGTGGTGATCGACCCGCGACGTGACTGCGGGATCTACGTCGAGATCGCTGCGCGTCACGGGTCGCGGATCACCCATATCTTCGAGACCCATCGCAACGAGGACTACGTGATCGGCTCGCTCGACCTCGCGTCGCTCACGGGCGCGGCGATCCACCATGGCCGCGCGCTCGATTTCGACTACGGCGAGCCCGTGGACGACGGCGACACGTTCGACGTGAACGATCTCCGGCTCGAGGTGCTGGAGACCCCGGGGCACACCATGGAGAGCATCTCCATCGTCGTGCGCGACCGCGGGGCGGACGGCACGCCCGTCGGGGTCTTCACCGGCGATGCGCTCTTTGTCGGCGACGTCGGACGCACCGATTTCTACCCCGACCGGCCGCAGGAGGTGGCCGGCATGCTGTACGACAGCATCTTCAAGAAGCTGCTGCCTCTCGGCGATCAGACCATCCTCTACCCCGCTCACGGCGCCGGGTCAGTGTGCGGCGAGGGCATGTCCTCGCGGGAGTTCTCGACCCTGGGGCACGAGCGGCTCACCAACCCGGCCCTGCAGCGCGGTGCACGCGAGGAATTCGTCGCGTTCAAGGTGTCCGAGCGCCACCATCAGCCGCCGTACTTCGCGACGATGGAGCGGTACAACCAGCACGGTCCGCCATCGATGCTCGTGGTGCCGATGCCGCCGCCCCTGCCGGCGGCCGACGTGGCCAGCGCGGTCCACGCCGGCGCGCACGTGGTCGACCTGCGCAGTCCGGAGGCCATCGCCGGGGCCTTCATTCCCGACAGCCTGGCCATCCCCGTCGACATGCTGCCTGGCTACGCCGGTTACCTGCTGGACTACGGACGGGACATCGTCCTGGTCCCCGAACACCGCGAGCAGGTGCTGCAGGCGGTTCGTCATCTCGTCCGCATGGGCTACGACCGCATCGTCGGCTACCTCGAGGGCGGCCTGCACGCCTGGGAGGTGAGCGGCCGCCGGTACGACCGCATCGGCGCGGTCCACGCCGAGCCGCTGGTCGAGCGCCTGCGATCGGACGAGGAGTTCACGCTCCTGGATGTCCGCAAGCACTCCGAGTGGGAGGCCGGGCGCCTCGAGGGAGCGGTGCACATCTTCCTCGGTGAACTGCCCGACCGCGTGGACGAGCTGGACCGTTCGCGACCGGTGGTCACATTCTGCGGGAGTGGTCAGCGCGCCATCATCGCCGCGTCGATCCTCAAGCAGCACGGCTTCGAGCAGGTCGAGGACAGCCTCGGGTCGATGTCCGCCTGCCAGAGCATCGGCTGTCCGATCGAGGGGAGCTGAGGATCTCATGATCGAAGTGACCGACGTCCTGACGGATCCACGCTGGTCTCCCTACCTCGTCGGCCTCGGCATCGGGGTGCTCTCCTGGCTCACGTTCCTGATCTCCGACCATCCGCTGGGCGTGTCGACCGCGTTCGCCAGGTCGGCCGGCATGGTCGAGCGAGGGGTGCGGGGCCCCGAGGTCGCGAAGAAGCCCTACTACCAGGAGCACCCGCCGACCATCGACTGGGAGTGGCTGCTCGTGGTCGGGCTCTTCCTCGGCGCGCTGGTCGCGGCCTGGCTGTCCGGGACGGTGCGCTGGGTCTGGGTGCCGGACATGTGGGCGGAGCGATTCGGCGCCGGAGCCGGGGGACGGCTCGCGGTCGCCCTCGTGGGCGGCATCTGCGTCGGATTCGGCGCCCGCTGGGGTCGCGGTTGCACCAGCGGCCACGGCATCAGCGGCGTGTTGCAGCTCGTGCTCGGCAGCTGGCTGGCGGCCTTCTGCTTCTTCGCCGGTGGCGTGGTCGTCGCCTTCATCCTCTACGGTGCGTCATGAGAGGAGATGCCATGCTCGACCGAATCCGCGGCAGTCGACGTTCCCAGCCCGTCCTCGGCCTGGTCTTCGGCTTCTGCTTCGGTTTCCTGCTGCAGAAGGGTGGCGTCTGCCGTTACGAGATCATCATGCGCCAGCTGCTGCTCGAGGACTTCACCGTGCTCAAGATCATCTTCACGGCCGTGATCACCGGCATGGTCGGCGTCTACGCCATGCGAGGGGCCGGCTGGGTGACGCTGCACAAGAAGCCCGGCTCGCTGGGGGCCAGCGTCCCCGGCCCCCTCGTCTTCGGCGTCGGGTTCGGCTTGCTCGGCTACTGCCCCGGCACAGCCGTGGGCGCGGTGGGCCACGGCGCCCTCGATGCGCTCGTCGGCGGGGTCGTGGGCATCATGACCGGGGCCGGGCTCTACGCCGCGGCGTTCCCCTGGCTCCGCGAGCGGATCCTGGACGTGGGCGACTTCGGAGATCGGACGCTGATCGACGTGCTCCGTCCGCGAAGCTCCTGGATGGTGATCGCACCCACGGTCACGATCATCATCGCCGGGCTGTGGGTGCTCGAGCGCAGCGGCCTGTAACGGAGGCCGGAGCATGACGCTCGAGATCGCGCTCGTGCTGGCCCTGCTGGGCCTGGTCGTGGTGCTGTTCGTCACGGAGGCCCTGCGGGTCGACGTGATCGCGCTGATCATCATGGTGGCGCTGCCGTGGCTGGGGCTCATCAGCCCGGAGCAGGCGTTCTCCGGGCTGGCCAGCGACGCCGTGGTGGCGATCATCGCCGTGATGATCCTCAGCCATGGGCTGGACCGGGCGGGCGTCATGACCCGTGTCACGCGACCGATCCTGCGCCTGGCCGGCGACGACGCGCGCAAGATCACGGCCCTGGTGTCGCTGGCGGCCGCGACCGTCTCGTCGGTCATGCAGAACATGGGTTCGGCGGCGCTCCTGCTGCCGGCGATCCTGCGCATCTCGCGCCGGACCGGGATCCCAGCCGGTCGCCTGCTCCTGCCGATGGGATACGTGGCCATCCTCGGTGGTACGCTCACGCTCGTGGCGTCGGGCCCGCTGATCATCCTCAACGACCTCTTGCAGCAGGCGGGCGCCGAGCCCTTCGGGCTCTTCGCTCCGACGCCGATCGGCCTGGCGCTCGTGGCGACCGGCGTCGTCTACTTCCTCGCGCTCGGAAGTCGAGTGCTGCCGCGGCGGACGACGAGGACGGAGGACACGTCGATGCTCCAGCAGGAACTCATCGAGACCTGGCGGCTCCCGGCGACCCGCCGCCATTGCCGGGTGCCCGCTGGCAGCGATCTGGTCGGGATGACGCTAGAGCAGGCCGACCTCTGGGGACGGTACGCGCTGAATCTGCTGGCGCTCGAGCAGGATGGCGACGTGGTCGACGCGCCGTGGCGGCACACGCGGTTCGCGCCAGGTCAGCGATTGACGTTGCTGGGCGAGTACGACGATGTCGATCGGTTCGTCGAGGACCACGATCTCGAGGGCATGGACGAGCGGCCGGACCACGATCGCGCGGACGGTCCGGTGTTCGCCGAGGTGGTCGTGCCGCCACGCTCGCCGCACCTCGGGCGAACCATCCGTCAGCTCGCCTTGCGCCGCGAGCACGGTGTCGAGCCGGTGATCCTGCTGAGCGGCCGCGAGGAGCGGCGCGAAGACGTCTCGGACGTCCCGCTGCGGGCCGGCGACGTGATCGTCGCCTACGGACCGCGCGAGAACCTCCGGGCCATGGGGAGCTCGCGCGGCTTCGCGCTCATATCGCCCGTGGACGCCCCCGACGCGCCGCGCGCACGCCCACTGGTGACCGTGCTCTGTGCCGGCGGGGCGGTGGTGGCGATCCTGGCCGGAGCGCATCTGGCGGTCGCGCTTTTGAGCGGCGCGGTGGCCATGGTCCTGCTGAAGCTCGTGCCGATCGACGAGGCTTACGGCGCCATCGACTGGCGAACGGTCTTCCTGCTGGCCGGGCTCATCCCGCTGGGCGTGGCCCTGGACGAGACCGGTGGCGCCCGCTACCTGGCCGGTGGCCTGATGTCCCTGCCGCACGGTGGCCAGCCACTGGTCGTGATGGCGGGGCTGGCCCTGCTGGCCTCGCTCTTCTCGCTGTTCCTCTCCAACGTGGCGGCCACGGTCCTGCTGGTGCCGCTGGTGCTGGAGATCGGCGAGTCGCTCGGCATTCCCGGTCGGTCGCTCGGTCTGCTCGTGGCGATCTCGACGGCCAACTCGTTCCTGTTGCCCACGCATCAGGTCAATGCGCTGCTGATGGGGCCCGGCGGCTATCGCAACCGGGACTACCTGCGAGCCGGCGCTCTGCTGACGATCCTGGTCGCCGCGGTCGTCGTGGGCCTGACCCGGGTCCTGTATCTGTAGGCGGAGGGATCGGCTCGCGGCGCCACCGGCGAGGTCGCGGGCCATTCCCGGCTTAGCTCGTGATCGTCAGCCGATCCCCAGCGCCTGCCGTAGCCAGGCGCCGATGACATAGGCGACGGCTGCGGCCAAGGTTCCCGTCGACAGCGTCTCGATAACCGATCGCCAGGGCGAGACCGCCAGGGCCCGACCGCGCACCAGGCCGACGCCGACGAACGTCATGGCCGTGATCACCGCACTCAGCAGGAAGGCCTGGGTCGGCGACGCCGGCCCGACAAGGAACGGTAGCAGCGGGACGAATCCGACCGCCAGGAACGCGACGAAGGTGGCCGCGGCGGCCCGCGCCGGTTCGGCCGGCCGGGTGGCGAGGTGCAGCTCTTCCTTGAGCATCGTGTCGATCCATACGTCCCGATCGTCGCTGAGGGCGTCGACGACCTGCTCGAGCGTTGTGCCGGCGAGTCCCTTGCGACGGAAGATCTCGCGCAGTTCGTCGCGTTCCCCCTCGGGGGTCGCCTCGATGTGGCGGCGCTCCATGTTCCAAGCGCGGTGCACCTGCTGGGCTTCACTACGGGCACTCAGGTAGTTGCTGGCGGCCATGCTGAGGGCGTCGGCCACGACCTTGGCCACGCCCAGGATCACGACGACCGATCCGGCCAGTCCACCGCCGACGGCGCCCGCGACGATCGTGAACGTGGTGATCGAGCCGTCCATGGCGCCCAGGACGCCGTGCGACAGGTAGCCGTGTCCACCGCCGGCGCCGTCCACGCGGGCGCGGATCGATTCGGGGTGATGGTCATGCTCGAGCCGAGGATCCGGATCCCGGTCGTTCATCGGATCGCGCCTCCTAGAGCCGCACGTCCCGCAGGTAGCTCGTCTCGGTGTACTCGCGGGTGATGGCGTCGGCGATGGCCTCGATGTCGCCGAACCGCTCCCAGCCCACCCGGATGACCGGGATGATGCGGCTGATGTCGTCCACGAAGACGGCGTATTCCCGGTGCAGGCGCTCGATGTACTCCAGGGTGATGCCCTGCTCGCAGCCGCGGCCGCGGCTCTGGATGCGCTCGAGGGTCGTCGCGGGAGTGACGTCGAGGTAGACGATCACGCTCGGCCGGCACATGAAGTTCGCGAGGTTGCGGAACAGGCCCACGTAGGTCTCGTAGTCGCGCGGGTGCATCTGACCCATGTCCATCAGGACCTTGGCGAAGATGCTGTCCTCGTAGATCGTGCGGTCCTGGACGGCGCCGCGGCCGCGCCAGATGATCTCCTGGTGCTGCTGGAAGCGGCGGTTGAGCAGGTAGACCTGCATGGCGAAGGCGTGGCGCGGCGTGTCGGCGTAGAAGTCCTCGAGGTAGTCGTTGTCGTCGACCGGCTCGTAGTAGACATCGAGGTCGAGATGCTCGCCGAGCCGGCGGGCCAGCGTGCTTTTGCCGACCCCGATCAACCCGGAGATGCCGATGAACGCCCGGTGCAGCGGGGAGCTCTCGTGGGTCATGCGCGACCGTCCCGGTCTGGTGGTGGCTGGATCCGTACCTGTTGCGGAACACCCGTGCTGCGCAGCCTAGCACGCCGGGCGGCGAACGGGCCACCGGCGTCGCGGCCGGTGGCCCGTCTCGTGGCGATCGCGCGGCCCGGGCGCTAGTCGCGCAGCTCGTCGCGGTACGCCTCGCGCGTCCGCTCCGGCACCGGCCCGAACTCCGGTTCCAGTGGCGGCTCGGCCGCGTGCAGCTTCAGGACCTCGGCGATGCCCCGGTCGAGCTGGGCGTCGATGCCGCGGGCGAGGTCCTGCGGCAGGTTCTCCACCTCGATGTCGGGCTCGACGCCGCGGTTCTCCACGTCCCAGCCCGACCGCGGGTCCCACCAGGCGATGGTCGGCTGGGTCACCAGGCCGCCGTCCTGCAGGGGACGCACGCCGGTGATGCCGACCACGCCGCCCCAGCTCCGCTTGCCGATCACGGGGGCGAGACCCTCGAGCTGGACGGCCTGCGGGAAGATGTCGCCGTCGCTGCCGGCCATCTGGTTGGTCAGCACCACGAAGGGTCCGTTCAGCACGCGGGCGGGGTAGCGGCTCATGGCGCCGGTGCGCATGCGGTCCCAGGCCAGCAGGGGCCGGCGAAGGCGCTCGACCAGCATCTGGCTGACGAAGCCACCGCCGTTCCAGCGCACGTCGACGATCATGCCCTCCTTGTCGAGCTGGGGGTAGAACCACTTGTTGAACTGCACGAGGCCGTCGGCGCCCATGTCGGGCACGTGGACGTAGCCGATCTTGCCGTCGGTCTGCTCGGACACGTACTCGCGGTTGCGGCGCACCCAGTCGGCGTAGCGCAGGTCGCCGTCGCGGCGCAGGGGCGTGACCAGGACGTCGCGGGGCTCGTCGCCATCGGCACCGTCGGCCACGGTCAGGAGCACCGGCTTGCCGGCGTAGCCGCTGAGCAGGGCGTGCAGGTTGGGAGCCTCGGCCACGGACCGGCCGCCCACGGCCAGGATGTGGTCGCCCTCGCCGACGTCCGCCCCGGGCTCGTCCAGCGGCGATCGCACCCGGTCGGCCGGGTCTCCGCGCAGGATGCGCTCGATGCGGTAGCTGTCACCGTCGCGCACGAGCTCGGCCCCCAGCAGACCGACGGCCACGCGGGGCACCTTCTTCCCCGGATCGCCGCCGAACACGTAGCTGTGGCTCGTGGAGATCTCGGCGTAGAGCTGGCCGATCAGGTCGCTGAGCTCGGCCCGGCTCGTCAGGCGTGGCAGCAGGCTGGCGTAGCGCTCGCCGATCGTCTCCCAGTCCAGACCCGCCAGGTCGGGATCCCAGTAATGGTCGCGCATCTGGCGCCAGGCCTCCCAGTACAGCTGGGCCCATTCGGCGCGGGGATCGAGCTCGACCACCGCGTCGTCCAGGTCGACCTTGCCCTCGGCGAGCTTCTCGCCGGGAGGGCCGGCGGCATCGACCACGAAGAGCTCGCCGCGCTTCTTCATGATGGCCAGCTTGCCGGCCGTGGCCTCCAGCTCGTAGCCGCCGATGCCGGGCACGAATGGCGTGGCCTTGCGGTCCTCGAGGCTGTACTGCATCAATACCGCGCGCGGCGGCGCCTCCTGGAAGAAACCGGGCTGCTCGGCCATGCCCTGCAGCGGGTTGCTCACGAAGAAGACGTGGCTCGCGGTCGCGGCCAGGCCGCCGTAGTCGCCGTGATCGACCGGCAGCTCGACCACGCGCGCGCCCAGGCCGGCGAGGTCGATCGCGACCGGCGCCGGCGAATCGTCGTCCCCGTCACCGTTCCCGTCGTCCGACTCCTCGTCGCCGTCGTCCGGCGGCGGCATCCCCGCGTCGTCGCGCAGGGGGTGGGCGACGTCCGGGCGCAGCAGCAGGGCGTACAGCTTCTCGTTGCGCACCTCGACGTTCTGCATGTCGACGTTGCCGAGCACCGGGTTGTGCGCGCGCCCGGACACGAAGTACAGGTAGCGTCCGTCCGGGTCCCAGGCCGGGCTGTGGTCCTCGGTCCAGGCGCCGGTCACGGCGTGGACCTCTTGCTCCTCGGTGTCGTAGACGAAGATGCTGCGGAACTCGCTGGCCAGGGTCTTGACGTAGGCCAGCCAGCGGCCGTCCGGGCTCCAGCGCAGGTGGAACGGGGCGCGGTTCTCGCCGTGATCGGCCACGCGCGTGGAGCCGTCGTCGGTGTCCATGACCACCAGGTCGTCGTTGCTGTCGGTCCAGGCGAGCCA
>WJIQ01000155.1 GCA_014730255.1 bacterium
CCGAGACGGCGGCTGAAAGGGGCGGTCTTGTCGGGCTCCCGTCGCCATAGCGCCGCCAGGCTGTCGGCCGCCACGACCGCGCCGCGGTCGCCCCGTAGCGTGCGGCCACTGTCGACGTGCGCCAGCACGAGGCGGCCCGAACTGCCGGAAGGTCCCAGCCAGGACAGCGTGTCACCCGGGGCGAGCCGGTCCAGCGCAAGGGACAGGGAATGGAAGGCAGGCTCACGCCGTCTGGATCCGAAATCGCCGGCATACGCGGTGGCGACGGGAACGACGGCAACGATCACGACGATCGCAGCGAGGCGTTGACGCAGGGGCATACCGTCCTCCGGGTCGCGTCGGTCCTGCGTCGTGCTATACGGGTCGGCGAGGGTGACGGGGGTTGCCGCGAAGGAGTCCCCTGTACGATGGCCGTCCGGATCATGCCCACTCATCGCTGAGCGACACACGGCGCCTGGCGGAAGGCAGATGCATCCGCCCATGCCCCGCGATGCTATCACACGCCCGGAATCCCGACACGAGATTCCTGTACCGCGAACGTCGGCATCCCGTCCGGCCAGGCTACCGCCCCCCGACGATCTCCCGCCAGCCCACGACCAGCTGCAGCGGTGTGGTGACGCCACGCGCCTGCTGGCGGTCGGCCTGGAACACCATCACCGATCCGTCCGCGGATAGATCCCACTGGTGGGTCGTCGAGCGTGCGCGCAGGATGTCGACGGCGAACTCGAGGCGCTCGGTGCCGAAGTCGAGGCCGCCTCCGGTCTCGGTCACCGCCACGCTCATGATCCCCCGCTCGCCGACGAACAGGATCTTCGAGCCGTCCGGCCACCAGCGCGGCTGGATGCCGTCGCCGGACGACACCTGCCACGAGCCTCCGTCCGGGTCGATGGACTGCACGAAGATACGCGGGTCGTCCGACCCGGTCGCAACCGCCATGTAGGCGATCCAGCGGCCGTCCGGCGAGAACGCCGCGTGGGTGTCGAAGGACTCGTCGGCCACCAGGGGGAAGGCCGCGTCGGGCTCGTCGACCGGCAGGATCCACACGTCGCGAGAAGCGCCGGCCGTCGAGAATGCGATGAGGCGGCCGTCGCGGGACCAGTCGTGCGGGAGCGCATCGTCGTACGCGTCGAGGGTCAGGACGACGTCGCGAGCGCCCCGGGTCGAGCGCACGACCATCGCGCCCGTCTGGCCCAGCGAGTAGGCCAGCCGATCGCCGTCCGGGTCCCAGACCGGATCGTCGGCCAGCCCGGCATCGGCGAACCGGCTCAGGGTGGCCCGCTTGAGGTCGCGGATCCAGAGCCCGGGCTGATCGCCGTCGGCGCTGAAGATGGCCATGGCGAGATGACGCCCGTCGGGACTCAGATTCGGATCGTCGGCCCATCCCTCGTCGACGCGGAAGCGGCCGGTGACCCGGCCCTCGGCATCGGTGACGATGAACGCCGAGTCCGCCGATCCCTCGCCGGCGGCGAACACGAGGCGGCCGTCGTCGGCCACCGAGTAGGCGCCGCTGCCGAAGTTCTCGGCGATGATCACCGCCTCGGCCACGAGCACCTCCTCGCCCAGGAACTCGCCCCGGTCGGGAGCGAAGGGCCGGGCCCAGAGGGCATCGTCCCGGCCATAGAACAGGTGGCCATCGCCGTAGTCTGCACGCTCGACGTTCTCGAGCAGGACCTTCTCGTCGGCTTTGGAGTCGACCGATCGCCAGCGCAGCTCGTCCACGTCGCCACCGCCGCGTAAGTAGATGAACCGCTCGCCACCGGGAAGCGCGACGGGCCAGCGATGCGACGAGCTGAGCGTGTCCATCCGGGTCACCGCGACCGGCGCCCCGCCGGTGGCCGGAACGATCTGCAGATGGTCGAGGACCTCGAAGGCGAAGATGATGCGGTCGTCCTCGGTCCACGTGCCGCCGCGTCCGCGGGGTGCGTCGCAGATCGCGGTGGCCACGCCGCCGGTGGCATCGATGCGTCGCATCGTGCCCCCCGCGAAGAAGCCGATGCGCCGGCTGTCGGGCGACCAGAACGGGTAGCTCGCGTCCTCGGTGCCGGTCAGGACGTAGGCGGCCGGACTGTCGACGCGCCGCACCCACAGCTGGCGGGTGCCCGCGGTGTCGACGGCGGCGAAGGCGATGCGCGTGCCGTCGGGCGAGATCGCCAGATGGGAACCGAGGTCCAGGAGGATCCGATGGCCCGGTGGCGGCAGGACCGTCGCATGCACGGCGCCGCCGGTCGAGGGTGGGCCCGCGCTCAGCCGGGCGGCGAGGTAACCGCCGATCGCCGCGAGCATGACCGCGGCGGCAGCGGCCGGCAGGAGCCAGCGCGGCATCGCGCCCCGGGCCTCCGGGGCGGCGATCATCGACGAGGTCGTCGGCATCTCGTCGAGATCGGACTCCAGCAGCACGCGCGCCTCGCCGATGTCGCGCAGCCGACGCGCGGGCCGCTTCTGCAGGCAGCGCTCGACGAGCCAGCGCAGCGCCGGCGGCGTCGCCGCGGGCAGGGCCTCCAGATCGGGTTCGGTCTTCAGCACCTCGGCCAGGGTGTCGCTGATCGTCTCGCCCGCGAACAGGCGTCCGCCGGTGAGCATCTCGTAGACGATGACCCCGAACGCCCAGATGTCCGCGCGCCGGTCCACGTCGTGACCCCGCGCCTGTTCGGGGCTCATGTAGGCGGCCGTGCCGAGGATCGTACCCGCCTGGGTCATCGCCGCGGTCAAGGTCGGCGAGTGATCCGGGTCGCCCTCCGCCGCACTCTCGCCGGCGAACGCGCGCGCCAGCCCGAAATCGAGGATCTTCACCGTGCCGTCGGTCGCGAGCTTGACGTTGGCCGGCTTGAGGTCGCGATGGACCACGCCGCGCTCGTGCGCCTGCTCCAGCCCCTCGGCCAGCTGACGCGCGATGCGCACCACGTCTTCCAGCGGTAGCGGACCCTCGACGATGCGCTGCTCGAGGTCGACGCCCTCGGCCAGCTCGAGCACGAGGAAGACCTGGTCCTGGTCCTCCTCGATCCCGTGGATGGCGGCGATGCTGGGATGATTGAGCGAGGCGAGGACCCGCGCCTCGCGGCGGAAACGAGCCATGCGCTCGGAATCCCGGGCGAAGTCCGGCGGCAGGAGCTTGAGCGCGACCTCGCGGTCGAGCCTGGTGTCGCGGGCACGGTGGACCTCCCCCATGCCACCCTTGCCGAGCAGGTCGAGGATCTCGTAGTGGGCGAGCCGGCGTCCGGTCATGATGGGCTTTCGGGCGTCGAGCCATGCCTGGAGGACGAGGCGGGCGGAGCGGGTGGACGACGGAAATCATACCAAAATGTGGACCATTCCGCCCATCTGGCGGGGTCGGACAGACTCGTGGAGCGCCAGCGTGTACGCACGCGCCTTCGAGGTGGCGCGACGGGCCGTTCTGGTGCAGGATCGCACCCAGGAGGTGGTTCATGCGGATCGTCGGCGTCGTCCTGACCGTGGCCCTGATCGCCCTCGCGCTGATCCTCGTGCCCCGCTGGACCGATCCCGCGCCGGAGCAGGAGGCTGGATCCATGACCACGCCCGAGCACCGCGTCGTCGACATCCGCGACGTGCTGGTCTACGCCGGCGGCGAGGCCGCCAGCTACCGAGTCCGCACCGCCCGCGACGTGCTGCCCGGCGGCCTCGCGGCCGCCATGACCCCGGTGATGGTGCACTGGCCGGGCAGCGACGTGACGCCCGGCGGCGCCCTCGTGCTGGGCAACATCAGCCATGGCGGCAACCCCCTGGCCGGGGTGACCCTGCTGCGCACCGCGCGCGTGCATCCGGAGAAGCTCACGAGGGTGCAGTTCATCACCGTGCCCCTGGGCGGGGCGAAGGCCGTGGTCCACGGCCAGCTCCGCTTCGTCTTCGCCGACGGCGGCATCGAGCTGCTCGGTCGCGACACCGACGCGGTGGGCGAGGCCGAGACCATCGACGACCTCGTCTTCTCCTGGGAGGCCTGGCGCCCGCCCGGCGTGGAGTACGACATCATGACGGGCCTGGACCCCACGGCCTACGAGCTCGGCCTGCGCTGCTACTCCGGGCCCCAGCGCTTCCTCGAGGACACCCTGGCCCAGCGGCCGTGGACCGCCTACGAGCTGAAGCTCCCCGGCGGCCGGCGCGGTCTGGCCGAGCTGCTGCGCGTGGTCCTGGTCATGGGCGACGGCGCGGCGCGTCAGGTGATCGGCCGCTGGCTCGAGCGCGCGGAGGAGGCCTGGCGCGAGGCCGACCCGACCCCCGGCACCGACGGCACGAGTCTGGTCGAGGACTGGTTGCGTCTGCAGGAGTCCATGCGGCTGGAGACCCCCGACGCTGGCGACCGGCGCCTGACCCTCTCGGAGCAGCAGAGCCGCTACCAGTCGCTGCTGCGCTCCTGCGCCACCATGGCCCTGTACAACATCGACGTGGCGGTGGCGCGTCTGCTGGAGGACGGCGTGCCCGACGAGGGCATGCGCACCGTCCGCGACCCCGAGCTGCTGGAGGATCCGGCGTGGATGGTCGACCTGGCCGATGCGGGGTGGGGCAAGCTGCTGGTGAGTGCGCCGCGGGCCCTGGGCTTCCTGCGCCGGAATCCATGGATCGTGCCGGGCAACGTGCCCCGGCTACTCGACGACGCCGGCCTGCTGGTGCACGAGGACGGCAAGCGCAAGGAGACCCGATACTCGCTGCAGACCACGACGCCCTGGGGCCACCGCGACCAGCTCCTGATCCGATGACATGCGGTGCTGGATCGGACGCCGCCGTATGCTGACCCTCGTGCTCTGGCTCGTGCCCCTGGCCCTGCTGCTCTGGCTGCTGACCACGGTCGTGATCCGACCCGAGCGCTGGATGCACCGCACCGCCGAGGCCGCCCTGCCGGCGGTGCTCTTCCGGGTGGACACCGACGAGCGCGCCGTGGCCCTGACCATCGACGACGCGCCCAGCCCCGAGGTCACGCCGGGCCTCCTGGAGGTGCTGCGCCGCCACGACGTGCGCGCCACCTTCTTCGTCATCGGTTCGCACGCCGAACAGCACCCCGAGCTGCTCGAGGCCATCCGCCGGGACGGCCACGAGATCGCCAACCACCTCTACCGCGACCGGCCGAGCATCCGCCTCTCCGATGCCGAGTTCGTCGAGAAGCTGCGCCGCACCGAGGCCATCATCCAGCCCACCGGACCGATCAAGTGGTGCCGCCCCGGCTCGGGCTGGATCGACGACCGCATGGTCGAGCTGCTGCACGAGAACGGCTACCGGGCCTGCCTCTCCAGCGTCTATCCCCTCGACCTGGCGGCGCCGCCGACGGTCACGGTCTGGCACACCGTGAACAACGCCCGGCCCGGCGCGATCCTGGTGCTGCACGACGGGGGGCCGGCGAGGGCGCAGAACGTCGCGATCCTGGACGAGCTGCTCGACCGGCTCGCCGAGAAGGGGTATGCCGTGCTGACGGTGTCCGAACTCGTGGCGGCGTCCCGCTAGCCCGGATCATTCACGAAGGGCCGTCGCGAGGCCGAGGAAAACGGCTGCCAGAACACGACCTCGCAAGGGCTGGCGAGGGAGGCGTACCCGATGCGGTACGTTGACCGAGCCAGACCGAGAAGGCGTGTTCTGGCA
>WJIQ01000156.1 GCA_014730255.1 bacterium
GACGACGATGACGACAAGGACGGCGACGACCCGGAGTCCGACTGCTGGCAGCGGATCTCCGGGCCCGTCACCGCGGTCGACCTCGAGGACGGGGCCGTGACCGTGATGGGCGCCATGCTGCACCTGGCCGACGACAGCGACGTCGACCTCGACCTCGACGAGCTCGCGCCCGGCGACCGCGTGCGGGCCGAGGTGACGGCCAGCGAGGGCGATGACGGCCCGGTGCTCGCGATCTGCCGCATCCGCACCTTCGGTGGCCACTGGGATCGCGTGCGCGGCATCGTGCAGGCGGTCGAGATCGCCGACGACCGGACCGTGGTCACCGTCGCCGGAGTCGCCGCCGACGTGACCGACGCCGACGACTGCGACGACGACGATGACGACGACGATGACGACGACGACGATGACGACGACGACGATTGATCCGGCGCCGGGCCCGTAGCCCGCGTCACCGACCGTGCGGCGTTCGACATGGCGGCGCGTCCTCACCGGGCGCGCCGCCGTCCGTGTCCGCGGACGGCAGCGAGGCGATCGGCCGCTGGTTGTTGGCGAAGGAATGCCGATCTTCCGGTTCGAACGCCCGTTCAGAGGCTGTCCGAGGGGACATTTCTGCTTTGCCAACACGGCGGGGCAACCGGCCGCTTGCGCGCGGCCGGGGCCGTGCTACACACTGTAGGGTCGACCCCCACCCATCCGACCCACAGAGGACACGATGCCCAGCCCTCGCCACTACATCCTCGGCGCCGCCGGCCACGTCGATCACGGCAAGACCGCCCTGATCACCGCGCTCACCGGCACGCACACCGACCGCCTGCGCGAGGAGCGCGAGCGCGGCATCTCGATCGAGCTGGGCTTCGCCGAGCTGGACCTCGGCGACGGCCTCGGCCTCGGCGTGGTCGACATGCCGGGCCACGAGAAGTTCGTCCGGCAGATGGTCGCCGGCGCAGGCGGGGTGGACCTCGCCTTCCTCCTGATCGCCGCCGACGAGGGCGTCATGCCCCAGACCGTCGAGCACCTGGGCATCCTCGACTCGCTGGGCGTGCGCGGGGGCGTGGTGGTGGTCGCCAAGACCGACCTGGTCGACGAGGAGATGCTCGAGCTGGCCACCGAGGAGGCGCGCGAGCTGGTGGCCGGCACGTTCCTCGAGGGCCGGCCCATCGTCGCGGTGTCCGCCCATGCGAACCGGGGCCTGGACGAGCTGCGCGCGGCGCTGCGGGCGGAGGCCCTGGCGCTCGATCCGCGCGAGAACGCGCCGTTCCGGCTGCCCATCGACCGCATCTTCACCATGCCGGGCGCCGGGGTGATCGTCACGGGCACCTGCTGGAGCGGCGAGGTCCGGGTCGGCGACAACCTCGTGGTCGAGCCGGGCGCGCGGAAGGTGCGCGTCCGCGAGGTGCAGGCCCACGGCCGCAAGGCCGCGCGCGGCGGCAGCGGGCAGCGTCTGGCCCTCGCGCTGCACGGGGTGAAGAAGGACGAGCTGGAGCGCGGCTTCCAGGTGATGGCGCCCGGGTCGGCGCCCCTGACGCGGCTGGTGGACCTGCGCGTCGATCTCTTCCCGCAGTACCAGGGCGTGATCAAGAACCGCCAGCGCCTGCACGTGCACCACGCCGGACGCGAGGTCCTGGCGCGCATCGTCCTGCTCGATGCCGAGGAGCTCGGCGGCGACGGCCCGCGCACCGGCCTCTGCCAGCTGCACCTCGAGGAGCCGCTGGTGCCCCGGCGCGGCGACCGCCTGGTGCTGCGCTTCTACTCGCCGGTCACCAGCATCGCCGGCGGCACGGTGATCGATCCCGAACCGGTCCGGCACAAGCGGTTCAAGGACGACGTCCTCGAGAAGCTCGACGTCCTGGAGCAGGGCGACCCGGCCGAGCTGTTCCGCCAGAACCTCGCCGCCGCCGGGCTCGTGGGCCTGCCGGTCGCCGAAGCCATGGGGCAGGAGGACGACCCGGCCGCCCTGGTCGCGGGCAAGCGCGTCTATCCGCGCGCGCTGGTCGAGGCCGAGGCGCGCACCATCGGCAACGTGCTCGGGGACTACGCCCGGCGGTTCCCGCTGCGCCGCGGCATGCCCCGGGAGGAGATGCGCCGGCGGCGTAAGTTCAAGGGCACCGTGCCCGAGTGGAACGCGGTCCTGGCCGCCATGGCCTCGGTCGGCGGCTGGACCCTGGTGGCCGACCGCATCTGCCTCGGGCCCGAGGGGCCCGCGCTGCCGGACGACCTCGCGCGCGGGGTCGCCGCGCGGCTGGACGCCCTGCGCGAGGTGGGCCTGCAGTGGCCCGGTCTGGACGCCTTCGCCGATCGCGTGCGCCAGGCACCGCCGCCGCCCGACGGTCAGGGCGAGGAGGAATACCTCCGTCACCTGGTCGACCACGGGCAGGCGATCGCCATCGAGGGCGACTACATTGTCGCGCGTGAGGCCGCCGACGACCTCGTCCGGCGGCTGCGCGAGCACTTCGCCACCGAGGCCGAGCTCACGTTCGCCCAGTTCCGCGAGCTGAGCGGGCTGACGCGCAAGCTCGGCATCCCCATGCTCGAACACCTGGACCAGGCGGGCTACACCGCGCGCACCGGCGACGTCCGGCGCGCGGGCCCGCGCCTCGAGGAAGAGGGCCCGACCGCATGAGCGACCGCGACTACACTCCCAAGGACACCGGCCGCAAGACGCCCACCACGGCGCCGCGCCGCCCGACCCGCGCCGTCCAGGTCGGCCCGGTGCAGATCGGCGGCGGGGCGCCCGTCGCGGTCCAGTCCATGACCTGCACCCGCACGCCCGACATCGAGGGCACCCTGGCGCAGATCCGCGAGCTGGCCTCGGCCGGGGCGGACGTGGTGCGCGTGACGGTCAACACCCAGGATGCAGCAGACGCCATGCCCACGATCGTGCGCGAGGCCAACATGCCGCTCGTGGCCGACATCCACTACGACCACAGGATGGCCCTGGCCGCGCTGGAGGCGGGCATCGCCAAGCTGCGCATCAACCCCGGCAACATCGGCAGCCGCGACAAGGTGCGCGAGGTCGCACGCGCGGCCGCGGACAAGGGCGTGCCCATCCGCGTGGGCGTCAACCGCGGCTCGCTGCACAAGCGGTACCGCGAGCTGGC
>WJIQ01000157.1 GCA_014730255.1 bacterium
ATCGTCACCGTCGCCATTGTCGTTGCAGTAGACCAGGTACGTGTAGTAGGCACTGAACATGTTCGCGTCCGAGGTGAACGCGAGGCTGTGGGGGAAGGCCGCCGTGTCGATGACCGACACGTTGCTCAGATCGCCCTCGGGCCCCATCACCGGCGACCACGCCACCCGGACCTCCGTCGGTTCGCCGGCGCCTGGGTCGTAGCAATGGGCCAGGAAGAGCCGGTCCTCCGTGCCCTGGGCGATATGGATGACCGGGTCGTGGTAGCGCTCACCGGGCCCCGGCACCAGCGACGCCCAGTGGTGCCAGGTCGTACCATCGTCGTTGGAGCGGCGCACCGTCAGCCAGGTTTCGTGGCTGTCGTCCGGACACCACTGCGCGACCATGTAGAGCCAGCCGTATGACGAGATCGCGACGTCACGGTCGTACGTGTATTCGTAGCACCAGATCTCCACGTCGTCACCGCCGACCTGGCCACGCAGGCGCTCGCCGCCGGGCGGGACCGGATTCTCGAGCCGTGTACGCGGCGGCTCGGGGCGATCGAGATCCAGGACGTTCCGCTGGTCCGCGGGGAACAGCGAGATCCCGTCACGGCCCGGAGGCGGAGCGGGAACGGGGGTGCGTTCGGCGATCGCCGTGGCCCCCAGTGACAGCACCATGGCGACCGCGAACATGGCCGAGGAGCGGGTCGATACGACGAATCCATTCATGGCGGGGACCTCCGGGACGCGGGACCGGTGGCACGGGCGAGTCGGCGTCGGGTGGGAATGATAGGGCAGCGGCATCGCCGGCCTCCATGGCTGAAGCCGACAATCGCATGCCCAGACGCGCCAGGAGGTGGTCAGGGAGATCCATGGCGGACGCCCAGATAGCCCTCCTCGAGCACGAGGCGACCTGAGCCGGTCGGGCGGGATTCGGCCGAGCATGCTCCGGAACGCACGATCTCGAACCCGCCCTGCAGGGATCGCTCATGAGACGACCCCGGCCCGTCCATGATCAGATCGCCACGATCAGTTCGCTCCTGACGTCACGGACGCTCGCCGCCCGGCTGGCCGTCCGGTAGGCGGCGAACCGTGCGGCCGCCGAGGGCACCGTTCCGCTCAGGGTGACGATGCCGTCACGAACGGTCACGTCCACCGTCTCGACATCCACGAGAGCGTTCCGGTCGAGCGCCGAGACGACGTCATCGGCGATGAGCTCGTCGACGATGTCCTGCGTCGGCACGACGGCCAGTTCGTTGTCGACCGCCGTCACGCCCCGGAGGTTCTCGACGAGTTCCTCGGCGCGGATCTTCTCCCAGTGCGTGGGGACCGTGCCCGAGAGGCCGAGGACGCCGGCCTCGACGTCGACCTTCACGTCGCTGGCGTCGATGTCGGTGCTCCAGTCGAGCACGCTGTCGGCGTTGCCGGCGATGGTCGCGTCGTCCGGGACAGGGAGCATCGGCGGCAGCTCGACCTTCAGCCCGTTGTCGACGCTGCGGACTCCGGCGACCGACCAGGCGTCGACGGTGGCGGCCGCCCGCGTGGCCGCCGTCGGCACCCGGCCCGAGAGCGCAACGCAGCCATTGTCCACGACGACCTGGACCTTCGAGGCATCCACCCGCGTATCCCTGTGCAGCTCGTTGACCACGTCGATCTTGATCTGCTCGTCGGTGCGCACGGGGGCCATCGAGCTCCTCCTCGGTCGACCTCGCATCATGGCGAGTCAGCGCCGGGCTCGTCAGCGCCCTGGCCGGCGAGCAGGCGTCGTGTCGTCTTACGGCCAGCATAGGAACCACGGCCGTCGCGCACCATGGGAGTGCTGCCCAGTCCGGGTCAGGCCGCTTTCCCACGGCACGATCCCGGCGCGCCGACCTCGGGTTCATGGCGCGCGCCGGGTAGCGAGTGCGCCGGGGTCAGGACCCGGCGGCGAGCTCGAACCGTCGCGTGTCGCCGGGGCGGAGCTGATGGAGTTGCCCCGCATGGCCGACACGGACCGGCGTGGCCTCGGATGCATCGAGGGAGACCTCGAGCGCCCGGGCATCGATCCGGACCCCGAGCCAGTGGGCCTGGTAGCGGACCCGGAACTCCAGGCTGCCGACGTGGTCGGGCAGGCGCGGATCGAACCACAGGCCGTCCAGCCGCGGCTCGACCCCGGCGTAGCAGCGCTGGACGAGGTCGACCGTGCCGGCCATGGCGCCCAGGTGCACGCCCTCGGAGGTGGTGCCGCCCTGGACGTCGTCGACGTCGCTGCGCAGGGCATCCTTGAAGAGGGCCCAGGACGCCTGTCGGTCCGACCGGGACAGGACCCAGGCATGCACGACGCGGCTGAGGGTCGAGCCGTGGGACGTGCGGTCGAGATAGTAGGCGATGTTCCGGGGGATCAGCTCCTGATCCCACTCGTATCCGAGCCGGGTCAGCAGCTCCTTGAGCTCCTCGGCCGACAGCAGGAAGAACAGCATCAGCACGTCGGCCTGCTTGGTGGCCTGGTAGCGGTTGACGTCGTCGCCCTCGGCGCCGAGGATGCGGTCGAGCCGCTGGATGTCTCCGTGCCGCTGGCGGAGGCCCTGCCAGTCGAGTTCCTCCAGCTCCTCCCAGCCCTCGAACTGGCTGATGATCCCGTCGCCGTGCATCGGGACGAACATCCGATCGCAGATCTCCTGCCAGGTCGTGAAGTCCTCCTCGGACAACGCCAGCGATTCCTTCAGCTCGCGACGGCGATCCTCCGGCAGATGGTCCAGAACCTCGAGGGCGGTCTTCAGGCACCAGACGGCCATGACGTTGGTGTAGGCGTTGTTCCTCAATCCCGGCTCGTCGCTGCCGGGAAAGCCGGTGTGGAACTCGTCCGGGCCCACGACGCCCCGGATCTCGTAGCGTTCCCGGTCCGGGTTGAACTCGGCGATGCTGGCCCAGAAACGGCCGATCTCGAGCAGGAGCTCCGCGCCGTGGGAGGCCAGGAACTCCTCGTCGCCCGTGGCCTGATGGTACTGCCAGACGTTGTAGGCGATGGCCGCGTTCACGTGCCGCTGACGGTGCGTGGTGTCGGGCACCCACTCGCCCGACTTCGGATTGAGGTGCAGGACCTGGCTCTCCTCCTCGCCCTCCTGGCCGCTCTGCCAGGGGAACATCGCGCCGGCGAAGCCGGCCTCGCGCGCCGCCCACCGGGCCTCGTCCAGGCGCCGATAACGGTACTTGAGCAGGGCCCGCGTCAGCTCGGGGATCCTCAGGGTCAGGAAGGGGAAGACGAAGAGCTCGTCCCAGAAGATGTGGCCCCGGTACGCCTCGCCGTGCAGGCCGCGCGCGGGTACGCCCACGTCGGCGTCGACCGCATGATGCGACGCGGTCTGCAGCAGGTGGAACACGTGCAGGCGCAGGATGAGCTGGGACTCGTCGCAATCGCCGAGCTGGTCGGTGATCCGCAGATCGGCCCGCGACCAGAGATGACGCCAGGCGCGCTGGTGTTCGTCGAGCAGGGTCGCGAAGTCCGGCTGCCGTCGCGCCATCTTGCAGGCGGCGTTCCGCGGCTCGAGGACCGCCACGTCGCGGCCGGTGGCCACGGCCAGGATCTTCTCGACGCGCAGCGGCTTGAGCGCCTCGCAGGCGACGACGAGATGCTGGGCGATGCGCTGATCCTCCTCGACGAGTTCGCGCTCGCAGGTGGCCGCCCGGTCGCCCTGGAAGACGCGGGTGCGCACCGCCTCGGTCACGCGCAGCCGGGACTGGTTGGCCCGGGCGGTCAGGAAGATGATGTCCTCGCCGACGAGGCCGGTCTCGGTGATCTCGAGGTGCTGGCTCGCCAGCTCGCGATACCGGGCCACGCCGGTGTTGGCCACGGCGCCATCGATCGCCGAACGGATCTCGATCTCGCCGGACCAGTCCTGCGCGGTGATGGTCCACTCCATCGCGGCGATGGCGTGCCGTTCCATGTGCACGATGCGCCGGGACCTCAGCTCGAACTCCCGGTCGGCCGGGTCCCGGAACCGGAGCGTCCGCGTGAGCACGCCGCCATGGACGTCGAGTTCCTGCTCGAAGGCGAGCAGATCGACCTCGTCGATGTCGAACCAGTCTCCACCGTCGATCCGGAAGGTCAGGGGCAGCCAGTTGGGCCAGTTCACGAGGCACTCGTTGGTGACCACCCGGCCGGAGACCTCGCTCTCGAGACGGTTGTAACCGCCGGCGATGTAGGTGCCCGGGTAGTGCGGCCCGCCGGCGCTGACCTCCTCGGCGGCTCCACGGGTGGCGAAGCGGCCGTTGCCGAGGGTCGTGAGGGCCTCGAGGACGGGCTGCGATCCGGGATCCCAGCCGTCGACGGCGAACGTCCAGCGGGTCATGCGACGCTTGTCATGCTCGGGAATCGTGCTGAAGGCGGGCCTCCTCGTGGGCGTGGGGGCGTCGTCGGGCCTCTCATCCCACCCTATACTCCCGGGCCGAGGGGACCGCAAGGACGACCGCGCGAGGGAGGATCGTCGTCGGCTGACCGGTCCTGGCCCCGCCGGCCACTTGCGGTGCCCGGCCGCGCACGTAGATGTGGGAACAGGCGCTCGATCCCGTTCGGGCCGATGTCACCTCCGCCGAAAGGCCCACCATGTCGACCGACTCCAGTCACGAGGGCATCCCCGGACCGACGGCGCTGTTCGTCGATCGATACGAGGTGACGATGGGGCAGGCGTACCGGGCCGCCGGCATGGACGGCGAGGCCGTGTTCGAGCTGTTCTTCCGGTCGCTGCCGCCGCAGCGGGGCTTCACGCTCGCCGCCGGGCTGGAGCCGGTGCTGCGTTTCCTGACGGACTGGCGCTTCGAGCCCGAGGACCTCGCGTTTCTGCGTCGCGAGCGCGTCTGCTCGGACGCGTACGTCGATACGCTCGCCGATCTGCGCTTCACCGGCGAGGTCCACGCCGTGCCGGAGGGCACGGTCGTCTTCCCGGAGGAGCCGCTGCTGCAGGTGGTCGCTCCCATCGAGCAGGCCCAGCTCGTGGAGACGTTCCTCCTCAACCAGATCAACGTCCAGACCGTGATGGCCTCGACCGCCGCACGGCACGTCCTGGCCGCCGGCGAGCGGTCGGTGGTCGACTTCGGATCGCGTCGCTGCCTCGGCATCGATGCCGCCATGGCCCTGGCGCGCGCGAGCTACCTGGCCGGCGTCAAGGGCACGAGCAATCTGCTGGCCGGACGCCGGTTCGGGATGCCCACCTTCGGGACCATGGCCCACAGCTACGTGCAGGCGTTCGACGACGAGGCCGAGGCGTTCGCCAGCTACGCCGATCAGTTCCCGGGCACGACCCTGCTGGTCGACACGTTCGATACGCTCGAGGGCGTCGATCGCGTGATCCAGCTCGCGACCGGTCGCGAGGATGCGATCGCCGTGGGCGGCATCCGGCTCGACTCGGGCGATCACGACGCGCTGGCCCGCGAGGCGCGCCGACGCCTGGACGCCGCCGGGCTGCACGATGTGCGGATCGTGGCCTCCGGCGGACTCGACGAGCACCGAATCGCCGCGCTCGTCGTCGCGGAGGCGCCCATCGACGGCTTCGGCGTGGGCGCGGGACTCGGTGTCCCACCCGGCGCGAACGCCCTCGACCTCGCCTACAAGCTGGTCGCCTACGACGGGACACCGCGCCTGAAGACCTCGGGCGCCAAGGAGACGCTCGCCGGCCGGAAGCAGGTGTTCCGGCAGAGTCGCGACGGTGGCTTCGTCGCCGACGTGGTCGCCCCCTGGGGGGCGGACCTGGCCGGAGAGCCGCTCCTGAGGCCCGTGATGCGCGGCGGGCAGCCGCTGGCCGATGCGATGCCTGCCCTGACGGAGATCCGGGCCCACGCGGCCGATCAGATCGGGCGGCTCCCGGAACCGCTCAGGGGTCTGGATCCCGGCTCGTCCCCCTATCCGGTGACGATCAGCGACGAGTTGCTCGCCGCGAGCCACGATCGCCGCTCGCGCCGGGGCCAGACGCCCCGGGAGTCGGCGATCGAGGACGTCGATTGACGGGGTGGCCCCACGCGGCAGCACGCCGCCGGCCACCGTCCCTACACCTGTTCGGTCGCCCGTGTCCGGACTCCACCTCAATTGGGTCGATCCCCCATCACCCGGCGAGACCGCGGCCCCGGCGTGCCGAAACGGAACACCCGTCGCCGCCATCGGCCCGGGGAGGGGCCCCGGAGCGCCGGCCGGCGTGGCGGCCCGGTCGATCCGGCGATACGCGTGACGGAGACGGCGACGCCGCCGGCCTTCGTCCCCTCGCCGGTCGCGCCGTGACGGCCCGGCGGCGTGGGATTCCGGCGCCGAGTCCATGCGGGATGTCGGCCCGAAACGGGGAACGAACACCAGGAGCGAGTCCGCATGAACCGCGAGCGCGACCCCGACCGGCACGACGATGCGCCGAGCCAGGATGGCGGCGGGCACGGCCCGTCGCGGGAACACGTGCGCTCGGTCCAGCCCGAGATCCCTCGCTGGCGGTTCTGGGTCTTCCTGCTCCTGATCCTGATCCTGGGCAACCTCAGCTACCACTTCTTCGGCGGCTCGGGGCCGCCGGAGCGTGAGCTCGCGTACAGCGAGTTCCGCCACCACGTCGGCGAGGGGCGGATCGAGCGGGTCACCATCGAGGGCCAGCGCATCACCGGCGAGATGACCGCGACCGAGCCGCTGGCGGAGGGTGACGGTGGCCGCCCCGACCAGGGCGGCACCGACGGCGCCGACCGGCCGCGGACCCGTCCGTTCGCGACGGTGATGCCGCCGACCGGCGACGATGCCCTGCTGCCTATGCTGATGGAGCAGGGCGTCGAGGTGGACGTCGAGGAGGAGTCGGGGAATCTCGGGCGGAGCCTGCTCGTGTCGCTGCTGCCGGTCCTGCTGATCGTCGGGATCGGCGTGTTCCTGATCAGCCGTCTGCGAGGCCAGGGCCAGCGCGTGTTCTCCCTCGGCGAGAGCCGTGCGCAGAAGTACGAGAAGACCGACGAGGGCACGACCTTCGACGACGTCGCCGGGATCGAGGGCGCCAAGACCGAGCTGCGCGAGATCATCGAGTTCCTGCGCGATCCGGACCGGTTCCGGCGCCTCGGCGGTGCGCCGCCCAAGGGGATCCTGCTCGTGGGTCCTCCCGGCAGCGGCAAGACCCTCCTCGCGCGCGCGACCGCCGGCGAGGCGGGCGTGCCCTTCTACAGCATCACCGGGTCCGACTTCATGGAGATGTTCGTGGGCGTGGGCGCCTCCCGCGTGCGCAGCCTGTTCGCCGAGGCCCGCAAGTCGTCGCCGAGCATCGTCTTCATCGACGAGCTGGACTCCATCGGGCGGCATCGCGGCGCCGGCCTCGGCGGCGGCCACGACGAACGTGAGCAGACGCTCAACCAGCTGCTGTCGGCCATGGACGGGTTCGAGCCCCAGGAGGGCGTGATCGTCATGGCGGCCACCAACCGGCCCGACATTCTCGACCCGGCGCTGCTGCGCCCGGGCCGCTTCGATCGCCGCGTCGTGGTCGAGCAGGGCGGCCTGCAGGCGCGGCTGGAGATCCTGCGCATCCACGCGCGCAACAAGCCGCTGGCCGACGACGTCGACCTCGAGGACCTCGCCCGGGCCACGCCCGGCTTCAGCGGCGCCGATCTGGAGAACCTGCTCAACGAGGCGGCGCTCATCGCCGCGCGCGGGGCGGGCGACGCCATCACGCGCGAGGATCTCGATCTCGCCCGGGACAAGATCCTGCTCGGCCTCAAGCGCGAGGGCATGGACCTCGACGAGGAGGAGTGGCGGCTGATCGCCTACCACGAGGCGGGCCACGCGATGGTCGCGGCGATGCTGCCGCGCGCGGACCGCATCCAGAAGGTCTCGATCGTCCCTCGCGGCCGTGCCATGGGCGTCACGCAGCAGTTGCCCGAGCGCGACCGCTACATCCAGCGCCGCGAGGAGCTGGTCGACCGTCTGACCGTGCTGCTGGGAGGGCGTGCGGCCGAGCGGATCGTCTTCGACACCTCGACCAGCGGGGCCGAGAACGACCTCAAGGTGGCGGCCGATCTCTCGCGGCGCATGGTCACCGACTGGGGCATGGGCGAGGGGCTGGAGAACCTCGCCCTCGGCGGCAGCCGCGACCACGTGTTCCTCGGCGAGGAGATCGCCGAGCGCCGTCCCTACGGCGAGGAGACCGCCCGCATCGTCGACCAGGCGGTGCAGGGTCTGGTGGGCGACGCGGCGCGGCAGGCGATCGAGCTGCTGGAGGAGAACCGCCGGGCGCTCGATCGGGTCGCGAACGAGCTGCTCGTCCACGAGGAGCTCACCGGCGATCGCGTCGACGAACTGCTGGCCGCCTCGACCAGCCATGCCTCGCAGGGAGAGCCGTCGTGAGCGGCCGCCTGCACATCGGCACCTCCGGTTACCAGTACGACCACTGGCGGGACGTGCTCTACCCGGGCGACCTGCCGCGCGACGCGTGGTTCGCACGGTACGCCGAGGAGTTCGACACGGTCGAGATCAACAACACGTTCTACCAGCTTCCCGGCGCGGATACGTTCCGCCGCTGGCGAGACCGTGCTCCGGACGGCTTCGTCCTGGCGCTGAAGTACAGCCGCTACGGGACCCACCTCAAGAAGCTGAAGGACCCAGCCGAGCCCCTGGCCCGGTTCACCGATCGCGCCCGCCTGCTCGAACGCCACCTCGGCCCGATCCTCGTGCAGCTGCTGCCGCACTGGCACGCCGACCCGCCGCGCCTGGCCGCCTTCCTGGCGGCCGCCGACGGAGATCTGCGCTGGGCGGTCGAGTTCCGCGACCGCGACTGGCTGCGGCGGGAGGTCTACGACGCGCTGCGCGAGGCCGGCGCCGCCCTGGTCATCCACGACCTCGTCGACGACCACCCGGTGCACGTGACGGCCGACTTCGTCTATCTGCGCTGGCATGGCGTCGATCACGGTTCCGGCTACTCGCCGCAGGCGCTCTCGGGGCAGGCGCGGCGGATCCGCGGGTTCCTGGAGCGGGGAATCGACGTCTTCGCCTACTTCAACAACGACCTGGCGGGCCACGCCATGCACGACGCGCGCGACCTGCGGCGCTTCGTGCGCGGGGCCTGCCAGGCCTGACCGCCGGCCCGCGGCCGGCCCGACGAGAGGACGCGACCGATGAACGTCACCGCATGCAAGGTCTGTGGAAACGAGTACGACAAGCCCATCACGGTCAAGGTCGACGGCGAGTCGAACGTGTACGACTGCTTCGAGTGCGCCATCCACGACCTGGCGCCGACCTGCACCCACTGCCGGGTGAAGATCGTCGGCCACGGCGTCGAGGCCGACGGCGAGATGTTCTGCGGCGCCCACTGCGCCGGCCAGAGCGGGATCGAGACGCTTCGCGACCGCGCATAGCCGGGCGGACTGACGGCCCTCCGGACTCGCGCCCCGGTCATGGAACTGGATTTCGAGCGTGCGGTCATGCTAGGCTGCATGGCCTGACACCCTCGACCGTTGCACCATGGGCGTGATGACCCGTGCTCCACCAGGAGGAGTTCTCGTGACGGCTGCCAAGAGCTGGAACGGCGGCGTGCGCCGCGTGCTGATCGTCGACGACCATCCC
>WJIQ01000158.1 GCA_014730255.1 bacterium
CACCGACGAGGACGTCGTTGACCCACTTGATGCGGGGCGGCCGGTCGCCGCACTCGCCCGCGATGGCCTCGCAGACGGCCACGGCGGGGATGGCCGCCAGGGCGGCCGCGCTCGCCGCCGCGGGCAGATCGACGGGCACGACGCAGCTCAGGTGCAGGTTCCCGCGCTCGGCGACCCACGGCCGCCCGCGGTTGCCGTGGAACCGCTCGCCGGTCAGGGCGAGGGCGGCCAGGGGCGCGGGCACGCCACCGCCGGCGCGGACGGCCTCCAGCAGGGCGTCGTACTGCGAGCGCGGGGCGCGGTCAATCACCGCCACGGTCGGCCAGCCACCGCCCGGACGGTCGGTCCCCGGAGCGGGATCGGCCAGGTCCGCACGCCGTAATCGCGACGAATCGGGCACGATCGCATACAGAAGTCCTCCTGTTTCATGTTGGACTTCTGTAAAAGGAGGCTTGACGAATCGGGTCTCGGGCGGCCAGTCTAGCTGCGCCCAGACCCGGTCGGCGAGGTCGGTCCACACCCGCAACCCGATCTCCTCGGCCAGGATAAGAGGATCCGGGGGCCCCGACGCTCCCGGAATTCGGCATCATGCACCCAGGGACGGTCGCTGGCAAGCGCCGTCGAGGAGGAACCATGATCAGCTTGTCAATGCGAGCGTGCCTGACGGGGTGCGCCCTGCTGGGACTGGTCGGCCTGGCCGTCGGCGGTGGTTTCAGCATCTACGAGGCGGGCGCGAAGGCGACCGGCATGGGCTGCGCCGTCACCGCCTCGGTCGACGACGGGTCGGCGATGTTCTACAACATCGCCGCGATCAGCTTCATGCCCGGCACCTTCGCCGACGCGAACCTGATGCCCGTGCAGCCGCGGATCAAGTTCGCCGGGCTCGGCGACCCCTACCCGTCGGCGACGGCCGAGACCGAGAACCAGATCTTCCCGATCCCGGGCCTCGGCGTCACGCACAACCCCGGTGGCCGCTTCGCCTTCGGGCTCGGCCTCTCCGCGCCGTTCGGCCTGGGCGTGGCCTGGGAGGACCCGGAGACGTTCCCCGGCCGGTACACCAGCTACGACGTCTACCTGGCGACCATCTACGTGACGCCGGCGGTGAGCTTCAAGGTCACGCCCCAGCTCTCGGTGGCCGTGGGCGCGGACATCGCCTACCAGAGCATCGAGCTGAACCGGTACGCCGGGCAGGCGTTCGGCGGCGACGCCGAGATGGTCAACGTGCTCGACGCGCAGCTCGAGGGCGACAGCGAGCTGAACGTCACCCCGGCGTTCGGGCTGATGTACCGGCCCACGCCCAAGCTCTCGTTCGGCGTGATGTACCATCACGAGAAGGCCATGGAGTTCGGCGACGGTACGGGCACGCTGGAGAACATCGCCCCGGCCGGCCCGCTGCGCGACGCCGTCGAGCCGCTGGCCGGCGAGTACGACCTCACCACCGAGCTCGGCCTGCCGCACATCCTGAGCCTGGGCGTGGCCTACCAGGTGCATCCGAAGCTGCTGGCGGAATTCAACGCGGTGCACTTCGGCTGGTCGAACTTCGACGAGCTGGCGCTGGTCTTCGACCCCGACCCGACGGGCCAGCTGTCGTCGACCATCCCCGAGCACTACGAGGACAAGTGGCAGTTCCGGGTCGGCCTGGACTACGAGGTCGACGCGCGCTGGTCGCTCCTGGCCGGCTACGTGCGCGACGAGACGCCGCAGCCCAAGGCGAGCATGGGCGCGCTCCTGCCCGACGCCTCGCGCAACGACTACTCCTTCGGCGTCCAGTACCGCACCGGGCCCTGGCGCCTGACCGCCAGCTACATGGCCGTGGTCAACGAGAGCCGCAACAACCTCGACGGCGGCCAGGTCGCGGTCTTCCCCGAGGAGGCCGACGACCCCGAGGTCATCATGGAGCGGACCGCGCAGGCCGGCAATTACGAGTCGCTCGCCAACATCTTCGCCTTCGGCGTGGGTCACCAGTTCTAGAGAGGAGGTGCCGCGATGAGGAGCCAACGCTCGATCCTGGTCGGTGCCATGGTGCTCGCACTGGTGCTCACCGGCTGCAGCCCCGACGACCCGACCAACCCGACCATCGAGATCAAGCAGCCCGAGGGCAGCGAGGCGCTCTCGCGCTACGTGGCCATCGGCAACAGCCTGACCGCCGGCTACATGGACAACGGCCTGAGCCTGGTCGGGCAGCTGAGCAGCTACCCGGCGCAGATCGCGCCCCAGCTCGGCCTGGACCCCCAGCCGGGCGGCGAACCGTGGTTCTCCCAGCCGCTGGTCGCCCTGCCCGGTGTGGGCGAGTCGACCGCCTCGTCCCCGACCATGGTCGCCGGCGTCCTGCACTGGGACGGCGCGGCGATCTCCGTCCTCGACGAGACGCCCCTGGCCGAGCTCGAGTCGACCCTCCTGCTGGCCTCGTCCAACCCGACGCCGTATCACAACCTCGGCGTGCCCGGCGCGACCACCCTCGACGTGACCGACGCCCTCGGCAGCACGACGAGCCAGCGGCCCGGCAACGTGTTCTTCGACCTGATCCTGCGCAACCCCACCTTCGGCGACGTCGCGATGCTCGGCCAGGCCATCGCCCAGGGGCCGACCCTGGCGACGGTGTGGATCGGCAGCAACGACATCCTCGGCGG
>WJIQ01000159.1 GCA_014730255.1 bacterium
GACCTCGATCTCGCCCGGCGGGGTCGTCTCGACCACCAGGCAGCCGAAGTTCGCGCCCAGGAAGTCGGACACGCCGCCGTCCTCGGTCTCGACCAGGATCACCTGCATCTGCGGCGGGGTGGTGGCCTCGAGGTCGTCGCGGGGCAGGCGGGTGACGGTGTAGTAGCCGGCGTCCAGGCCGTCGACGCGGTACTCGCCGTCCGGACCGGTGACGGCCATGAACTCCAGGTCGCCCGGCCCGGCGATGGCGATCCCGACGTCCGGAAGCCCCATCTCGTCGTCGTCGATCAGGCCGTCCTCGTCGAGGTCGTGCCAGACCACGCCGCCGAGGGTGCCGCCGTCGGGCATCATGCCGACGTCCACGCGGGCGACGAAGCCGATGGACACGCCGGCGGCCACGTCGAACTGCACGGTCCGCGGCAGGCTCGCCTCGCCCGGCGTCCAGACGGCGTCGTCGTTCTCGAACTCGAAGGCGAAGACCGCACCGGCGCCCGGCTCGCCGTTGTCGGCGTTCAGGATGGTCACCCCATCGGGCCGCAGCGAGACGAAGGCGAGGCTCACGGGCTCGGGGTACGCCATCTCGCTGGCGTTGACCAGCGTGATGTCCACGAGCAGGGCCCCGAGGTCGTCGTCGTAGCGGACGTCCTGGCCGCGGATCAGGAACGGACCGGGTCGGGGCTCGCCGTCGTCGGCCCCGTCCTCGCTGAGGAACTCGAAGGCCACCGGACCGCCACCGATCTCGCCATGGACGAGGCCCGTCTGCGAGGGCTCGGCCGGCGTCGGCTCGGTGGGGCCTCCGTCGGACTGGCAGCCGACGAGGGCGGCGGTCAGGAACAGGAGCGCGAAGGGGAGCAGGCGGATGGTGATCATGTCGAATCCCTCCCGGAATGGGTTCACGCGGGCTCAAGCTAGTCGACCTTCTCGATCATGACCACGCCGGGCGACTGGCGACGGACCGGCCCCCGACCGACCGCGACCCCGTTGACCACCCCGCCGCCCCGATGCTAGCGTGGGGATCCGAGCGCCCCGGCAGCCCGACGACCGCGCGGACGCGCCCTTGCCGACGTCCCCATCCCGCGAGGACAGCCATGCACGCCGCCCTCGAACGCTGGGACGAGATCTCGCCCATCCTCGATGCCGCCCTCGACGCGCCGCCGGACGACCGCGACCGCGTCATCGCTGAACGGTGCGGCGACGACGCCGAGCTCACGGCGATCGTGCGGCGGCTGCTCGCTGACCAGGACGACGAGCGCGAGGACGCCGGCTGGTCCACCCGCATCCTCGCCGGCCCGCTCTGGGGCGAGCTGGCGGCCGAGGCTCCCGGCGAGCGAACGGCCAGCGATGTCGGTCGCGAGGTTGGGCCCTACCGTCTGGTGCGACCCCTCGGCCAGGGCGGCATGGCCGAGGTGCACGTGGCCGAGCGCGTCGACGGGGCCTTCGCGGCCGACGTGGCGCTGAAGATCATGACGGCGAGCGGTGATCCCCGGGCGGCGGCCCGGTTCGCTCGCGAGCGCCAGATCCTGGCCGACCTGCGCCACCCCCACATCGCCCGGATCCTCGACGGCGGCGAGCTGGACGACGGTCGGCCCTATCTGGTGATGGAGCTGATCGACGGCGAGCCCATCGACCGCTGGTGCGAGGCACGCGGGCTGTCGGTGCGCCGGCGGCTCGACCTCTTCATGGACGTGGTGGCTGCCGTCGAGCATGCCCACCGGAACCTGGTCGTCCATCGCGACCTGAAGCCCTCCAACGTGCTGGTCGACCGCGAGGGGCGCATCAAGCTGCTCGACTTCGGCATCGCCAGCCTGCTCGAGACCGCCGGCGCCGGCCTGACGCTCGCCGGTCCCGGGCCGCTGACCCCACGCTACGCCGCGCCGGAGCAGTTCCACGGCGGAGCGATCACCACCGCGGTGGACGTCTACCAGCTCGGGGTCCTGCTGTACCGGATGCTCACCGGCGGGTTCCCCTACGAGCTGCCGACGTCCCATCGCGAACGCTGGCCCCAGCTCGTCGCCGAGACCCCACCGACGCCGCCGAGCGAGCGCGCGCCCACCCACCTCGCACGCGCGATCCGGGGCGACGTCGGCACCATCGTGCTCAAGGCCCTCCGCAAGGAGCCCGATCGCCGTTACCAGTCGGCCGAGCAGCTGCTCGAGGACCTGCGGCGGCATCGCGAGGGCCGGACGGTCCGGGCCCGGCCCGACACCTGGCGCTACCGCCTGGGCAAGGCGTTGCGACGTCATGCGGCGGCCGTGACCGCCGGGGCGGCCATCGCGGTCCTCCTCGTGATCTCGTCGACGATCATCGCCGTGCAGGCCGGGCGTGTCGCCCGCGAGCGCGATGCCGCGCGCACCGAGGCCCGGACCGCCGAGCGCGTCACGCGGTTCCTGGTGGACATCTTCAACGACAGCGCGCCGACGCGGGGCTCGACCCACGACGTCCGCGCGCTCGACGTGCTCGATCGCGGGGCCGCGCGCATCGAGCACGAGCTGCACGACGAACCGCGCGTGCGCGCGCGCCTGCTGAGCGCCATCGGGACCCTGTACAGCCGCTACGGCGAGGACGCACGGGCGACGACCTACCTCGAGGAGGCACTGGCGCTGCTCGACCGTCACCAGGGTCGCGAATCGCTGGTCTGGGCCGCCACGGCCCTCGAGTTGGCCCAGATCACGGTCGAGGACGGCTACTCGCCCGGGGAGGTCGCCGCCGTGGAACGGGCTCACGCAATCTACCGGCGCGAGTACGGCGACGACCATCCGGCGACCGTCGCCAGCCTCTACGAGCTCGCCTCGGCCTGCATGTGGTCGGGCGACATGGCGCGCTCGCGCGAGCTGTTCGACCGCGCCCTGGACGGATTCGCCGAGCTCCCCGCGGACACGAGCCGGTCGTGGGTGCAGCTGGCGAGCTCGATGACCATCGTGCTGTTCGCGCGCGGGGAGACAGACCGGGCCCTCGCCCTTCTCGAGCGGGCGGATCCGGTGGCGGCCGCGACCGACGACTTCGCCACCCGCGCGGCCATCAAGGGACACCTGGCCAGCATCTACGCCGACCGCGGCCGGACCGACGACCTCGCCCGGGTCGCCGATGACTACCTGGCCCTCTCGCGGCGCGCGTACGGGGACGGTAGCACCGAGATGACCTGGCCCCTGGTCATGGCCGGCCGGCTCGCCCATGCGCAGGGCCGCCTCGAGGATGCGCGCCGCCACCTCCAGCAGGGGCTCGACATCCTGGAGGCCAACGAGCACCGGCCGGCCGGGCAGCTCGAGGCCACGAGCCTGAACCTGGCCGAGGTGGCGGTCGACGCCGGCGATGCGCGCGGTGCCCAGCGGATCGCCGGCCGCGCGGTGGAGGTCCTGACCGGGATCTACGGCGACCGCACCCACCTGACCGCGCGCGCCCGGTTGCTCTTCGCCCGGGCCGAGCGCGACCTGGATCGCGGCACGGACATCGCCGCGCTGCTCGCGCCCTGCCGCCGCTTCTACGAGGAGACCGACCCGCACCGCCGGCAACACGCCGAGGTCCTCGAGACGCTGGGACGCTGGCACCTGGCTCAGGGTCGCGTCGACTCGGCCCGGACGATGCTCGCGCGCGCGGTCGACATCTACGCCGCGACTGTCCCGACGGCGCACTGGAAGCTCGCACGCGGACGCACCGCACTCGCCCGCGCGCACCTCGCTGCCGGCGACACCAGCGCGGCACGCCGCACGATCGCCAACGGCACCGGCGTTCTCGCCGGTCGCGGCGACCGCTGGGCCCGCGAGAGGATGGCGCTCGACGCGCGCCTCGACTAGTCGGCCAGGATCTCCTGCATCAGCCCGCGGACCTTCTGCCAGTCGCGCCGGACCGTGCGCTCGGACGTCTGCAGCGTGTGCGCGGTCTCGATCTCGCTCAGGCCGGCGAAGAAGCGGCACTCCACCACCCGGACCAGGCGCGGGTCGACCTTCTCGATGGTCTCCAGGGCGCTGTCGATCGCCAGGATCTGGTCGGCGTGCTCCTCGACCGTCGCGGCGTTCTCGGTCAGGGTGACCTGCACGCGGTCTCCGCCTCGCTTGACCGCGCCGCGAGCGCGGGCGTGGTCGACGACCAGGTTGCGCATGACCCGGCTGAAGACGGCGTAGAAGTGGCGGCGGTCGTTCCAGTCGAGCGCGTCGCGACCGACCAGACGCAGGTAGGCCTCGTGGACGAGCCCGGTCGTGTCGAGCGTGTCGACCCCGCCGATCCGCCGCAGATTGCGCCGCGCGATGACCCGCAGGCTGTCGTAGACCAGCGGCACCAGCCGCTCCATGGCCTCGGGATGGCCGTCGCGCAGGTCGTGCAACAGGCTCGTGATGTCGCCCTGGGCACCGGACATCGGCCGCGCTCCTCGTGGTTCGCCCCGGATCGTTCTCGCCGTGCCCATCCGACGGACACGACGAGTCACGGCCGGGACCGGTCCTGCTCGTCAGCATAAGCCGGTCGTCGGTCCCCGTCCACGCGGGGTGGCCGGTCGTCCGCCCGGATCCCGTTGGTCAGGGTAGGACCATCTCGAAACGGAACCGGACCATTCACGACCCGAAGAAGGAGCACCCGACATGCGCAGGACCTCCAGATCCCTGGCGACCGGGCTGCTGACGATCCTCGCCGTGACGCTGGGCCCGCCCGGTGCGGGCGCCCAGTCCCTCCCCGTGCAGCTCTGGCAGTGGGTGGTCGGCGGCGGTGGCGGAGTCCAGTCCGACCCGACCGCCGTCAGCCTCCGCGCGACCCTCGGCCAGCCCCTCGGCGGCGTCCAGACCGCCGGCGCCGGCGCGAGCATCCAGTTCGGCTTCTGGCAGGAGGGATTCACCGTCATCGGCGTCGACGACGACGGGCCGCCGCTTCCGGTGCGGACCCGGCTGCGTCAGAACGCCCCCAACCCCTTCAACCCCAGCACGACCATCCGCTTCGACCTGGCCACGGCCGGGCGGGCGGTGATCCGCATCTACGACCTCCGCGGCCGCGAGGTGGCCGAGGTCCTCGATGCCCGGCTGCCGGCGGGCCGCCATCGCGTGGCGTTCGAGCCCCGCGACCTCGCCAGCGGCGTCTACTTCTACGAGCTGCGGCACGGCGCCACGCGCGAGGTGAGGCGGCTCACGCTGGTCAAGTGACCGAGGACGAAAGGAACGACATGTCGATCTCGATTCGCATTCGCCACGCGGTGGTCATTGCGCTCGCGGCCAGCCTGATCCTGGGCGCGGCGGCCACGACCGCCGCGGTCCCCGAGACCATGAGCCTGCAGGGCGTGGCGACCGACGCCAGCGGCGCGAGGTTGCCCGACGGGCCGCACGATCTGACCGTCCGCATCTACGACGGACCGGACGGCAGCGCCCAGGAGCTGTGGCAGGAACAGCAGCAGATCCAGACCGTCCAGGGTCAGTTCCACGTGATCCTGGGTAGCCAGAATCCCCTGAACCTACCCTTCGACCAGCCGTACTGGGTGTCGACCGAGATCGATGGTGGCGGCGAGATGTCGCCGCGCATCCCCCTGACCGGCAGCCCGTACGCGCTGAACGCCCGTTCGGTGGACGACGGCGCGGCCGTCACCAGCCTCAACGGTCTGACCGACCAGGTCACCGTGACCGGCAATGGCGGCATCACCGTCAGCGAGGTCGGCAGCTCCATCGTGATCGACGGGGCCGGAGGATCGGGCGGCGACTCGGACTGGCTGGTCGTCGGCGACGACATGCACGCCATCCCCACCGGCGCGGTCGGCATCGGCACCGACGCGCCCGAGGGCGACCTGCACGTCCACGACGACGGCGGCGGCACGAGCATCGTCGTGTCCGACCTGACCGAGGGCGTCGGCTTCCACGACGCCTACATCCAGCTCGAGACACCGTTCGGGAACAGCCGGCTGGAGTTCTTCTCCGCCGGTTCGCCGCCGCAATCGACCCTCAGCATTCACGGCGGAGGCGGCGAGGACGAGGCACACATCCGCGTCGGCGGCCGCTCGCTCACGTTCGATACCGAGGACGACATCGCCTTCGAGTTCGGCGGCACCGAGCGCGCGCGGTTCAACGACGTCGGCCAGCTCGTATTGCAGGATTCCGACGAGACGACCACGACCATGCTCCTGAACGGCAACCCGTACGGCCGCGCCTTCTTGTTCCAGTCCGACGCCGACGAGGGCCTCGACCTCAGCGCCGGTGGCCAGTACGGCGGGCACGTGATCGGCAGCAAGGCCGACGGCGGGACGGGGTTCTTCCTGCGGGCGGAGCGCAGCGGGACCAACGAGGGCGGCATGCTCTCGCTATCCGACGGCGACGGCTCGGCCGCAGTCCTCCTGCAGGCCATGCAGGACGGGAGCCAGGGCACGGCCGGTGGCCAGCTCCGGCTCTACCCCCGCGGGAGCACCACCGAGACGGTCACCCTCGAGGCCCAGGAGTCCGGTGCGTCGGATCAGGGCGGCCAGATCTCCATCCACAACGAGGGCGGCCTGGCGACCGTGGTCATCGACGGCGACCAGAACACCACCGACGGCGGCGCCATCCAGCTGCGCGATGCGTCCGGGGACGTGAACGTCAGCCTGCGGGCCGACGCCAGCGGCGAGGGCCGCATCCGCACCGACGTCCTCGAGATCACCGCCGGCGCCGACCTCTCCGAGCGGTTCGACGTGCGCGCGGTCGCGGACTCGGCCGAGCCCCGGCCGGGTATGGTCGTGGGCATCGACGCCGAGCGGCCCGGCGAGCTGACACTGACCGCTCGCCCATACGACACCCGCGTCGCCGGCGTGATCAGCGGGGCCGGGGGCGTCAAACCCGGCATGCTCATGGGCCAGCGGGGGTCGGTCGCCGACGGCGAGTACCCCGTCGCGCTCACCGGCCGGGTCTACGTGCGCGCCGACGCCAGCGACCGACCCATCGTGCCCGGCGATCTGCTCACCACCTCGAGCACGCCCGGCCACGCCATGGCCGTCGGCGACCACGGTCGCGCCACCGGTGCGGTCCTGGGCAAGGCCATGACCGGCCTCGAGTCCGGCCAGGGCCTGGTGCTCGTGCTCGTCTCGCTGCAGTAGACCGCGGAGAAAGGACACCGACATGCCTCGCGACATTCGCCATCCCCGATGCAGGTCCGGACCGCTGCCGGCGGCCCTGACCCTGGTCCTGATGCTGCTGCCGATGGCGGTGGCCGGCCAGGACCTCACGGCCCCGCCGCCGCCCAGCGACGTGCCGGCCCTGCCCCTGCACGCCCGCCTCTGGCAGGCCGAGACCTTCGCCCGGACCTCGACCGCGCCGCCATCGGTACTCGCGGCGCAGCTACGGTCACGAGGCTTCGAGGCCCGCGACGACGGCTCGGTCATGGTGGTGATCACCGGCCCACGGGGGTCCGACCCGGTGCCGGCCGCCACGGTGGCTTCCCACGGCGGCGAGATCCGCCGCACCTGGCGTCACCGCACCTCGGCCTGGCTGCCCGCGAGCCGGGCATCGGCGCTCGCCGCCGCGCTGCCCGACGGGTTCGTGCTCCGACCCGCCCGCCGGCCGCACCCGGTGGACGAGGGTCCGGCCGTCGTCGGCTCCGAGCAATACGTCGCCGGCGGCGCCGATGGCTCGGGCAAGGTGATCGCCGTGATCGACGCCGGTTACGACGAGCTGACCGAGGCGCGCGCCGCCGGCGCGGCGCCGCCGCTATCGAGCACCGAGTTCTTCAACTACTCCGACACGTCGTTCGAGGACGAGGACGACGGCCCGCACGGCACCGGCTGCGTGGAGGCCGCGTACGACCACTGCCCGGGCGCGCAGTGGCGGCTCTACAAGATCGACACCCTCACCGACGCGGCCACGGCCGTCGACGACGCCATCGACGCGGGCGTGGACGTGATCACGCACTCGATCTCCTACTTCAACGAGGGCTGGGCCGACGACGATGGCGATGCCTGCGCCATGGCCCAGGAAGCCGCCGATGCCGGCATCCTCTTCTTCACCGCCGCCGGAAACAGTGCCCGTCGCCACCACCAGGCCATGTTCGACGATCCCGACGGCGACGGCTGGCACAACTTCGCCGGCTCGGACGAGCTGCTGCGCATCACCGAGCCCGCCGAGGCGGCCACCGATTTCTACCTCTCCTGGGATCGGACCGGTGGCAGTTTCAACTACGACCTCTACCTCTATGACGACGATCTCGAGGTGATCGCCAGCAGCACGTCGCTCTTCGAGATCTACGAGTCGATCGACTGGTCGACCGACTCCGGATCGAGCCAGGACGTCCATCTCGCCGTCTTCAGCAACGATGGCGACGCGACCACGTTCGAGGTCTTCGAGGCCAAGGCCGGCGACTGGCAGGAGTACGAGGTCCCGGCCAGCTCCACGACGACACCCAGCAACACGACCGACCCCGACGTGATCTCCGTCGGCGCCGTGCACTGGAACCAGTTCGGCCAGCCCTCGGGCGCGACCGGCGTGCTGGCCAGCTACTCGAGCCACGGGCCGAGCAACTCGGGCATGACCCTGCCCGATCTCTGCGGCCCCACCTCGACCACTGGCGTGGCCTACCCGAGCGGGTTCTCCGGAACGAGCTGCGCCACGCCGAACGCCGCCGGGGCGGCCGTCGCCTTCTGGTCGAGCGCGCCCGACCTCAGCGCCACCGGCGTGCGATACCTGCTGATGGAGCAGGCCGGGATCTTCCGTGACTGGGGCGTCGCGGGCGACGACGACCTCCACGGCCGCGGCGGCGTGCAGTTGCACGACCATGCCCCGGACACGAGCTGGATCGACCGCCGCGTCGGCAACACGGTGGGCTACCCGACGCTGCCCTACTTCTTCGTCGGCCAGGCGGTGCTGAACACGCCGGAGGGCGGACGGCTCGTGTTCCTCGGTCAGGGCTATCCCGAAGCCCTCGACGGTCTCGACAAGCCGCTGCGACTGGAATCCATCGGCTGGTCGGCGGTCCTCGGCGGGACACGCTGAGCCGGACCGGCGCGACCCGTCCGAGACGACGAGCGCCAGCATCGGGCGATGCTGGCGCTCGTTGGTCGTGAGGTCCGGCTGCCGCCCTAGCCCGGATCATTCACGAAGGGCGTCGCGAGGCCGAGGAAAACGGCTGCCAGAACACGACCTCGCAAGGGCTGGCGAGGGAGACGTACCCGATGCGGTACGTTGACCGAGCCAGACCGAGAAGGCGTGTTCTGCCAGCCGTCTGGCCGGCCGCAGCAGGCCCTTCGTGAATGATCCGGGCTAGAAGAACACCTTCGCCCCCTTCAGGATGCCCTGCTTCCACGGCACGCGGTGCGACACCCCGCTGGCCCCCTCGAAGGTGTGCAGGTTCTCGAGGTACCAGCGGTAGTTGCGCACCAGGGCCTCCTTGTTCGAGTACTGCGGGTCGAAGCCCAGCACCTGCTCGGCCTTCTCGATGGAGACGAACGAGTCCTCGGCCGCCGTCTCGTAGACCCACTTGTACAGGGGCGAGAGCTTGAGCGCCTCCAGCACGCGCAGGGTCCAGATCACCGGCGCGGCGGGGAAACCACGGATCTTCTTGCCGAAGCCCGCCTCGTCGAGGACCGCCTGGTAATCCTCCTTCATGGTCGTGAACTCGCGCGCGCCGATGTTGAAGACGTCGTCCACCTGGTCCCTCGCGCCGGTGGCGCAGAGGTAGATGCCCTGGCAGACGTCCTCCACGTCGCAGAGCTGGTAGCGGTTGTTCCCGCTGCCGATCATCGGGAAGCCGTGGCCGTCCTTGGCCCAGTCGTAGAACAGGGCGAACACGCCGAGGCGCTCCGGTCCGATGAACGACTTGGGGCGGATGATCGGCACCGTCAGGCCCTGCGCGCGGAACTCGTGGCAGACCTCCTCGGCCTTGACCTTGGCCACGCCGTAGGGGCCGACCCCGTCGAGGGGGTCGTCCTCGACCAGCGGATGGTGGTCGGGGATGCCGTAGACCGCGGTCGAGGAGACGTGCACCGCGCGTTCGAGGCCCGCCGCCACGGCCGCCTCGAGCACCGTGCGCGTGCCGTCGAGGTCGGTCGAGTAGATCTCCTC
>WJIQ01000160.1 GCA_014730255.1 bacterium
AGCATCTTCCACAGATAGGCGTAGGTGAGCGCCCACATGTACGCGCGCTGGTTCTGGTTGGCGGCCATGCCGTGGCCACCCTCGGTGTTCTCGTAGTAGTACACCGGCTTGCCCATGTCGGTCATCTTCTTGACCATCTTGCGCGCGTGGCCCGGGTGGACCCGGTCGTCCCGCGTCGAGGTGTAGAAGAGGACCTTCGGGTAGTCGGCGTCCTCGTCCAGGTTATGGTACGGCGACCATTCCTGGATGTACTCCCAGTCATCGGTGTCGGGATTGCCGTACTCGGCCATCCACGACGCGCCCGCGAGCAGGGTGTGGTACCGCTTCATGTCCAGCAGGGGGACCTGGCAGACGACGGCCCCGAACAGCTCGGGCCTCTGCACCATGCAGGCGCCGACGAGCAGGCCGCCGTTGCTGCCGCCGGCGATGCCCAGGTGCTCGGACGAGGTGACGTTCCGCGCGATCAGGTCCTCGGCCACGGCGATGAAGTCGTCGAAGGCGCGCTGGCGGTTCTCCTTCAGCGCCGCCTGGTGCCACTGGGGGCCGAACTCGCCGCCGCCGCGGATGTTGGCCAGCACGTAGACCCCGCCGCGGGAGACCCAGGCCTTGCCCGTGGACGCCTGGTAGCGCGGCAGCATCGAGACCTCGAAACCGCCGTAGCCGTAGAGCATGGTGGGATTCTGGCCGTCGGCCGCGAAGCCGGGGGGCGTGACCACGAAGTAGGGGATCATGGCGCCGTCGGCCGACCGCGCCTCGTACTGCGTGACCTCCATGCCCGTGGCGTCGAAGAAGGCGGGCGTGCTCTTGATCTGCTCGGGCGCCTCGCCGGGCCGCTTGATGTAGAGGCTCGACGGGGTCAGGGGATCGGTGTAGGTGATCATGTAGGTGTCGTGCTCGTCGCTGGTGGCCGACAGGCCGACCGAGCCGATGCCCGGCAGGGTGATCTCCTCGCGGGTCCATTCGCCGTCCTCGTAGCGCATCTCGTAGAGGCGGCTGCGGACGTTGTCCAGGGTGGCGAGCAGGAGCAGGTTCTGCGTGGTGGAGGTGCCGGCCAGCGAGACGCGCGCGCTGGGCTCGAAGAGCACGTCGAACCCGCGGTCGCCGGCCAGAAACCGGTCGAGGTCGATGGCCAGCAGCGCATCGGCGGAGTAGGTGGTCCCGCCGACGGTCCAGTCGGTCCGCAGCGAGAGCATGAACTGGTTCTCGAACAGGCCCCGGGGCTGGGCGTCGATGGGGATGTCGAGCTTCACGATGTGGTCGCCGAGCATCATGAAGTAGTGGCCGCGGTAGAACTCGGGCATGCGGACGATCATGTGATAATCGCCATCGGGGGTGTGGTCGGTGTAGGCGGCCGAGGCGACGTCGGTCTGCTCGCCCTCGAACACCAGGCGGGCCGACTCGAGCGGGGTGCCGCGGGTCCATTCCTTGACCACGCGCGGGTAGCCGGAGTCGGTGAGCGAGCCCTCGCCGAAGTCGGTACCGATCCAGAGCGTGTCCTCGTCCTTCCAGCTGACGCTCGACTTGGCCTCGGGCACGACGAAGCCGTCCTCGACCCAGGTCTTCGTCACGGCGTCGAACTCGCGCACCACGGTGGCGTCGCCGCCGCCGCGGGAGAGGTTGACGAGGAAGCGGCGATGGTCCGGCGCGAGCCCCTGCGCGCCCTTCCAGACCCAGTTCTCGCCCTCGGCCTCGGCGAGGCGGTCGACGTCGATCACCGTCTCCCAGACCGGCTCGTCGCTCAGGTACGACTCGAGGAACGTGCGGCGCCAGACGCCGCGGACGTGCTCGGCGTCGCGCCAGAAGTTGTAGACCCAGGCGCCCCGCATGGTGACGTAGGGGATGCGGTCGCTCGAGTTGTAGATCTCCAGCAGCTCCTGGTGGATGGGCTCGAACTCGGGCACGGCCTCGATCTCGGCCGTGTCCTCGGCGCTGCGTTCCTCGACCCACTCGAGGGCCTTCTCGCCCTCGACCTCCTCGAGCCAGAGATAGGGGTCGTCGTCGGCGACCGCGGTCAGGCTGGCGGTCGCGAGCAGGAGGATCAGCGGCACGAGCAGGCAGACGCGATTCATGAGGGCTCCTTGGCGGTGGCGACAGGTCGGGGGTGTCCGGGAACACCGACCATGATAATCAATGGGCAGCGTCGATGCAGGAACATCCGGGGCATCGGGCGTGGTATCATTCCGGGTGAATCCGGTCCCGATGGAGGTCCTCGCCATGATGTCCCGCCTGCTCGCGCTCGTCGTCCTGATCGCCCTGGTCCCGCTCGCCGCGGCCGCGCAGTTCGCCGTCGGCACGGCCGACGTCACCTTCATCGATCCCGACCGGGACGATCGCCCCGTCCCCTGCGATCTCTACTACCCCGCCGTCGCCGACGGCAGCGGCCAGCCGCCGGCCGACCCGCCCGCCGCAGGGTTCGCCGCGGTCAGCTTCGGCCACGGCTACCAGATGAGCGCCGGGGTCTACGGCTGGGTGGCCGAGCGTCTGGCGCGGATCGGCTGCGTGGTGGCGGTGGCGCGGACCGGCGGCGAGCTGTTCCCCGATCACGAGGAGTTCGGCCTCGACCTGGCCTTCGCCGCGCGCGCGGCCCGGGACGCCGGCAGCGACGAGGCGTCGCCCCTCTTCGGTCGCATGGGCGAGCGCACGCTCGTCATGGGGCACAGCATGGGGGGCGGCGCGAGCTTCCTGGCCATGGCCAGCGATCCGCAGCTGACCGCCGTCGCCAGCTTCGCGGCCGCCGAGACCGACCCGTCGGCCATCGCGGCCTGCGGCGCGATCGACCGGCCGGCGCTGCTCTTCGCCGGCACGAACGACTGCGTCACGCCGCCGGCCGACCACCAGATCCCCATGTTCGAGGCCCTGGCCGGGGGCTGGCGCACGCTCGCCACGCTCGCGGGCGCGAGCCACTGCCAGTTCAACGAGTACAGCTTCCTCTGCGCGCTGGGCGAGTTCTGCAGCGCGGACATCTCCCGCGGCGAGCAGCACGATCTCGTCTGGCTGCTGCTCGAGCCCTGGGTGCGTGCGGTGGTGCTCGACGAGGCCGATCAGTTCGCGGTCTTCCAGGAGCGCCTGTCCACCACCGCCGGTGTCGCGTTCGAGCAGGCCGGCACGCCGACGATGACGCCGCTGCTCGCGGCCGGGCGACCCCGCCTCGAGGTCCACCCCAACCCCGCCAATCCCCGCACCACGGTCGTCTACGAGCTGCCCGAGCCCACGCGGGTGCGGCTGCGGATCCTCGACCTGCGGGGCCGGGTGGTGCGGGAGCTGGTCACGGGTGCGGCGCCCGCGGGCACGCACGCGGTGACCTGGGACGGCCGCGATGCCGCGGGGCGGGGGATGAGCTCGGGCGTGTATCTGGCGCGATTGACGACGACCCGGACCACCACCGTGGCCCGGCTGACCCTCGTGCGGTGAGCGCCGGGCCGGAGGAGTGACGTGCGGCCGATCAGCCCTCGGCGGCGTCGGCGCGCGAACGCCTCGACTCCACCAGCGAGACGCACGTGTCGACGAGGATGTCGGTGGACACGCGCTCGACGTTGACGACCAGGTCGTAGTGCTGGGGGTCGTTCACGTCGCGATGGAAGTGCTGCTGCACGAAATCGCGGCGGCCCCGGTCCAGTTTGTCGAGCAGCAGCTCGGCCTCGGTCCGCTCGATCCCGCGCTCGCGGGCGAGCGTGCGCACCCGGTGCAGCCGGCCGGCCACCAGCCGCAGCCTCAGCTCGGCGCGATCGCCGAGGATGAAGCTCGCGCCGCGCCCGACGACCACCGCGCCGCCGCTGTCGGCGAGGACCTTGAGGGTCCGCGCGAGGGCCATCAGGTAGTCCGACTGGGTGAAGATCCGGCCGCTGATCACCCCGTGCACCCAGGTGTCGGTGTCGCGGACGGCGCCGGCGTCGAGGCGCGAGACCAGCTCGCGACGCAGGCCCTCGTCCGTGGCGACCAGGTCGACCAGCTCCCGACCCCAGACCTGCACGTCGAGGCGAGTCGCCAGGCGGCCGGCGAGCTGCCGCGCGCAGCAGCCGCTCTGGCGGCTGATGGTCACGACGGGCCCGTGGACGGCCGGCCGGTCGTCCGGTTCTTCGCGGAGGAGCGAGCGGAGGCGGTTGTACTGGTGCAGCTGGCGGGCGATGAGGGTCTCGACGACCTGCCTGGACATGGCGCACCTCCCGGTTCGGGTGGAGGGTCGTCTCCCGATGATCATACCCCCGATCGCGGTCGCGAGGCAACCGACCCGGCCATTCAGCGCTCGCGACGCCGCGTGAGATAGGCCGCGAGGGCGGTCAGCCCGCCGAGGATGATGGCCGCGCGGATGACCCGGATCAGGCAGATCACCCACGCGATGCCGATGCCCAGCGCGGCCCACTGCACCCACCACTCGTCAGGTGATGTCATCCAGTTGATGACGGTCAGCATGACGAGGATGAGTGGGCCGTAGAATAGAAAGCGGAAGGCGTCGATCGCGTCACGCATGATGAGAATCCTCCGGTTTCCGATGACGACGTAGCCGAGGCTCTGCTTGTTGCAACTAGCCCCGGGCGTCGTCCGGGCGGGACGGCGGCGGCCAGGCGTGGCCCAGGGCGGTCAGGATGGCCTGATGCACGGCCTCGACCGACTCGGTCCCGTCGACGGTGACGATCAGCTCCTTGCGCGCGAAGAGGTCGAGGACCGGCTCGGTCTGTTCGCGGTAGTCGCGCAGGCGACCCTCGACCGCCTCCTCGTTGTCGTCGTCGCGGGTCACGAGCTCCCCGCCGCAGACGTCGCAGCGATCCGGAACCTCGGGGCGATGGTGGATCAGGTTGTAGTCCAGCCCGCATCGCTGGCACAGGCGCCGCGACATGATGCGCTGCTTCACGACGTCGTCGGAGACCGCGACGTGGATCACGGCGTCGATGTCGTAGCTCTCGAGGAAGAACGTCGCCTGCGTGTGATTCCGGGGGAAGCCGTCGAGGATGAACCCGAAGTTCCAGTCGTGCTCGGCCAGCCGCGCGTGGACGATCTGCGCGACGATGTCGTCGCCCACCAGCTCGCCGGCGTCGACGCAGCGCTTGATGCGGGCGGCGAGCTTCGTGTGGTTCTGGATGTTCCAGCGGAAGATGTCGCCGACGGAGATGTGCACCAGGTCGAATCGTTCGGCCAGCAGCTTGGCCTGCGTCCCCTTGCCGCACCCCTGCGCGCCCATGATCACGTACTTGTGCATGCCGGTCCTTTCGCGGTCGGTATGGTCAGATCGTCCGCTCCAGCCACGGCCGCAGTGTATCATGGCCGGGCCGGTGCGTCGGCATCGTACTTGCATATCGGCCGGTGTCGATGCCACGAAAGGGGTGTGACCCATGGATGATCGACGCCGATACGAGCGCCGCCCGCTGGCGGCGCCCATCGAGGTCCTCGACGCCGAGAGCGGGCAACTGGTCGGTTTGCTGGCGGACATCTCCAGCGGTGGCATGATGCTGCGCACCGACCGTCCGCTGCCGCCGGGGCAGAAGCTCCTGCTGACCATGGACGTCGCCAGCGACGGCGACGGCCCGCCGACGGTGATCGAGGCGACGGTCCGCTGGTGCGAGCCCGACCTGGATCCGGCGACCCACGTCGCGGGGCTGCGGTTCGAGGGGCACACGCCGCCGGCCGGGGTCCTGGTCGAGGATCTGCGCCGGCGCCTGCAGCAGGTCTGATCGGTCGGGTCAGGCCGTCACGAGGTCGCCGGTGTCGGCCGCCGTGGCGGATCGCTCCGGCCCCTCGACGGGCAGCTCGACGCGGAACGTGCTGCCCTCGCCCTCGACGCTCGCCACGGTGAGCGTCCCGCCGTGCTTCTCGACGATCCCATGACTGACCGACAGGCCGAGTCCGGTGCCCTTGCCGGCCGGCTTGGTCGTGTAGAAGGGGGCGAAGATCGCCTCGAGGCGATCGGCCGCGATGCCGCGACCGGTGTCGGCGACCTCGATCCAGGCAATCCCGTCCTCGGCGCCGGTCCGGACCGTGATCGTGCCGTGGTCGTCGATGGCCTGGCCGGCGTTGACCAGCAGGTTCATGATCACCTGGCCGACCTGATTCGTGTGGCAGGTCACCGGCGGCACGTCGCCGAACTCCCGCTCGAGGGTGACGCGGTACTTCAGCTCGTTCCAGCAGACGTTGATGGTGCTCTCGATGATCTCATGCAGATCGGCCGGCTCGGCGACGGCGTCGTCCTGGCGCGAGAAGCTCTTGAGGTCGGCGATGATCTTGATCACGCGCACGAGCCCCTCGTTGGTCTCGTCGACCAGGTCGGGGATATCGCCCAGGATGTAGGGGATGTCCAGCTCGTCCATGCGCGTGCGGAGCGACCGGCTAGCGTGGTCGTCGTCGCGGTGTTCGAGCTGCTCGGCGACCTCGGCGACGAACGTGCCGAGGCTCGCGAGGTACTCGCGGAGCTGGTTCAGGTTGGCGGTCACGTAGCCGAGAGGGTTGTTGATCTCGTGCGCGATCCCGGCGGCCAGCTGGCCCACGGCGGCCAGCTTCTCCGACTGCACGAGCTGCTTCTGAGCGGCCTGGAGCTCGTCGAGGAGCGCCTGCTGGTCGGCGATCCGGTCGTCGAGGCTCGCCGGCTCGCCGCCGGGGTCGGCGGTCTCGCGCGTGGATCGCTCGTCGCTGTTCATCGGGCCCTCCCCGTTCGTGGCCGCGTCGACGCCGATGCGTCGGCGCCCCCGTGGATCATTATCGCGCGCGGGGGCCCGTCCTTGACCCTGGCGTTCGCCGGTTCACCGTCCGGACGCCGTCCGTCGAATAAATCATTGCAGATGCACCATGGTTGCACGAATATGAGGGTGTTGCAGGAGCAACCGGTCGGCGTACCCGAGCTGGACCCCATGCTGGAAGGTGCACCATGAACCAGGATTCCATCGCCAACCGCCTGCGGGACGAGCTCCGTGGGGCGGGGCTGCGCGCGACGGCCTCGCGCGTGGCCGTGCTGCGTCTGTTGCGAGGCGCGGGCCAGCCGCTCAGCCACGGCGAGGTCGTCCGGGCGCTCGCCGATGGCCCGTGGGACCGATCGTCCCTCTACCGCAACCTGATCGACCTCGAACGGGTCGGCCTCGCGCGGCGGACCCAGCTCGGAGCGCCGGTGTGGCGGTTCGAGGACGCGTCCTCCGACCATGCGGTCTCCTCGCATCCGCACTTCGTCTGCGCGGAGTGCGGCAAGGTCGCCTGCCTGCCGGAGCTGACGGTCACCGCGCCCGAGGCGCCCGGCTTCACGCACGCCGCGGCCGAGGGCAAGGTCGAGGTGCAATTGCGATCGCGCTGCGACGCGTGCCGGGAGGACGCGTGAGCCGTCGTGCGGCGGCGCTGGCCTGCCTGATGCTCGGGGCCGCGACGGCGGCAGCGGCGCCGATCGCCGTCGCGGTGAGCGTGCCGCCCCAGGCGGCCCTCGTCGAGGCCGTCGGCGGTGACCGCGTCGCGGTCGTGACCGCCGTTCCGCCGGGCGAGTCGCCGCACGCCTTCGATCCGACCCCGACGCAGGTCGCGCGATTGGCGACCTGCCGGCTGTACGTCGCCACCGGTGTCGAGGTCGAGATCCAGCTGCTGCCGCGGCTCGAGGCGGTCGCCGCCGACCTGACCGTCGTCGGGCCGGTCGCCCATGCCCACGGCGGGCACGACCACGACCACCATCATCACGACCACCCCGACCCCCACATCTGGCTCGATCCGCTGCAGGCCGCCGAGCAGGTGCGGACGGTCGGCCGGATGCTGGCCAGGCTCGACCCCGCCGGCGAGGCCGGCTACCAGCAGAGGGAGGCCGCGACGGTCGAGCGGCTCGAGGCGCTTCATGCCGAGCTCGAGATGATCCTCGCGCCCGTCCGGGGGCGTGATCTCGTGGTCGCCCATCCGGCGTTCGGGCATCTCGCCGCGGCCTACGGCCTGCACCAGATCGCGATCGAGCACGAGGGGCACCAGCCCTCGCCACGTCAGCTCGCCCGGGTGATCGAGCGTGTACGGGATCGCGGAGCCAGCAACCTGTTCGTCCAGCCACAGTTCCCGCTGGCGGCCGCGCGAAGCCTGGCGCGCGCGGCGGACGTCGAGCTCGTGGTGCTCGATCCGCTAGCCCGCGACTACTTCGACAACATGCGTTCGATGTCCCGGACCATCGCTCAGGCGTTGACGCCCGCGACGGGATCCTGAACCATGGCGAGGACCGGATCGCCCGAGGGGCTCCGGGATCCATGGATCATCTCCCTGCCGAGGTTGCGAACGTGCGGCGTTCCGAACCCGTCATGTTCCTGCTGTTGATCCTGCTGGCCGTCGTCGCCGAGCCGTCGTGGGCCGCCGGCCGCGAGGTCAGCTTCGGGATCGTCGACATCGAACCGCTCGCCTTCCGGGACGAGGGCGAGCCGGCGGGCCTGTTCGTCGATCTGCTCGAGGCGGTCGGCGAGGAGCAGGGCTGGCGACTCCGGTTCGAGGCCGTGACCTGGGACGAGGGCATGCAGCAGCTGGCCTCCGGCGAGCTGGACCTGATGCCCACCGTGGCCTACTCGGCCGACCGCGACTCGGTCCTCGATTTCTGCTCCGAGCACGTCGTGACGCTCTGGAGCCAGGTCTACACCCGGGGCTCCGGGCGGATCGAGACCGTGTTCGAGCTCTCGGGCGAGCGCGTGGCGCTGATGCGCGGCGACATGAACGCGGCCAACTTCCAGCGCCTCGTCGATCGGTTCGGTGTGATCTGCGACACCCTCTGGGTCGACTCGCTCGAGGGCGTGTTCGCCGCGGTCCGCGACGGGCGGGCCGCCGCCGGCGTGGCGCCGAACGTCTTCGGCTACGAGCATGCGCACGAGTTCGAGCTGATGCCCAGCCCGATCCTGTTCGCGCCGTTCGCGGTCTACTACGCGACCACCGCCGGCCAGAACGCCCAGGTCCTGGCGAGCCTGGACGCCGCGCTCCGTGAGTGGCGTGATTCACCCGATTCCGTGTATTTCCAGCGCCTCGACCACTGGCTCGGCCGGGCGACCGACGATGGCCGCCTCCCGCCCTGGATCCTGGTGGCCCTCGCCGCCGCCGTCCTGGTCGCGGTCCTGCTGGTGCTCGCCAACCGCAACCTCGAGCATCGCGTCCGCATGCGGACCCGGGCGCTGGTGACCAGCGAGCAGCGCTTCCGGGCGGTGTTCGAGTCGGCCGGCGACTCGATCCTGGTGCTCCGGGACGACCGCTTCGTCGAGTGCAATCCCCGCACGCTCGAGCTGTTCCGGTGCACGCGCGACCAGATCATCGGCCACCGCCCCGACGAGTTCTCGCCGTCGCTGCAGCCGGATGGTCAATCGTCGATCGAGGCGGCGAGGGCACGGATCGAGTCCGCGCGCGGCGGCGGTCGCGTGAGCTTCGAGTGGCAGCACCGCCGCCAGGACGGCACGCTCTTCGATGCCGAGGTCACGCTGAACGAGTTCGAGGTGGGCGGCGAGCGTTTCGTGCAGGCCTTCGTGCGGGACATCACGCGCCGCAAGCAGCTCGAGTCGGACCTGCGGCAGGCGCAGAAGATGGAGGCCATCGGGACGCTGGCCGGGGGCATCGCGCACGACTTCAACAACATCCTCTCGGTCATCATGGGCTACGCCGAGCTGGTCCGTGGCGACCTCGACGGCCAGCGCGACCTGCAGGAGTACCTCGGCCAGATCACCCGCGCCTCCGAACGGGCACGGGGCCTGGTGCAGCAGATCCTGACCTTCAGCCGGCGCAGCGCCGAGAACAAGCAGGTGATCGAGCTTGCCGACGTCGTCGACGAGGCGCTCGTGCTGCTGCGCTCGTCGATCCCGACGTCCATCGAGATCCACAGCGAGACCACGACCCGCGGACGCGTGTTCGCCGATCCGACGAGCATGCACCAGATCATCATGAACCTCTGCACCAACGCCTACCAGGCCTTCGATGATCAGGCCGGACGCATCGAGCTGCGTCTCGACGAGGAGCAGCGCGAGGGCACGAGCGGAGGCCGGTTCGTGGTCCTGACGGTCGCGGACGACGGTCCGGGCGTACCGGTGGACGTGTTGCCGAAGATCTTCGAGCCGTACTTCACGACCAAGCCGGCCGACCGCGGTACCGGGCTCGGGCTGGCCGTGGTGCACGGCATCATCGAGGACCACGGCGGAACCATCGAGGCCTCGAGTGCTCCCGGCGAGGGGGCGGTGTTCCGGGTCAGCCTGCCCGCGACCGAGCGGGAGGAGTCGCCGACCGCGACGGACATCGACCTCTCGCGCCCCGCGTCCGGGGGCGAGCGCGTGCTCCTGGTCGACGACGAGGCCGAGCTCGTGGACGTCTTCGCACGCGGACTCGAGCGCCTCGGGTACCGGGTGACGGCCTTCACCTCGCCCCACGAGGCCCTGGAGGCCCTGCGGGCGGATCCGGAGGCCCATGACGTGCTGGTGACCGACATGACCATGCCCGGGCTGACGGGTGCGGCGCTGGCGAGGGCGGCGCTCGCCCTCGCCCCGGATCTGCCGGTCCTGCTGTGCACCGGCTACAGCGATGGCCTGACGGCCGATTCGGCCCGCGAGCTGGGCGTCCGCGATCTGATCATGAAGCCGGTGGCGGTCAACCGCCTCGCACATCGGATCCGGATGACGCTGGCGACCGCGCCCCCGCCCTGAGGGTGCGATCGCCGCGCCAGCGCGCGAGGGCGATCAGGATCGCGGCTCCGCTCAGCAGCGACCACCCGGGCGCCACGCCGAGGCCGGCCGGCACGAATCCCACCAGCGCCGCGACCGCGGCCGTGACCAGCGCGTAGGGAATCTGCGTCCGCACGTGGTCGTGCGGCTCGACCTCGCAGGCGATGGACGTGACGATGGTGGTGTCGCTGAACGGCGAGCAGTGATCGCCGAACACGGCCCCGCTGAAGACGGCGGCCACCGTGGCGGCGAGCGGGGCGTCGCCGCCACCGGTGACCGCGGCCGCGGCCGGGATCGCCAGGGGGAACAAGAGGCCCATGGTGCCCCAGGACGTGCCCGACGCGAACGACACCAGGGCGCCGGTCAGGAACGTGGCCACGGGCACGAACGCCCCGCTGTCGACGGTGCGGACCAGGCCGGCGATCAGGTCGGCGGTGCCGAGGGACTGCATCACGCTGCCCAGGATCCAGGCGGCGATCAGCACCAGGATCGGACCGAGCATCGTGCGCACGCCGGCGGTGAAGGCCCTCGCGGTGCGGCCAACGCGGCCGGCCAGCGGGCCGCCGACCGTCGCCGCGGCGACGAGGGTGCCCACGAGGCCGGCCAGGACCATGACCAGGGGGCCGGCGTCCGACCCGAACGCCGCGACCATGCCCTGCCGCGTCGGCGGCCAGATCGGTCCCGGGCTGCCCAGCACCAGGAAGCCGACGACGAAGGCCAGCAGCAGGGCGGCCAGCGGGACCAGGGCCGACCAGGCCCGGCCCGGACGAGGGTCCTGGGCGGCCGCGGCGGTCGACGCGCGAGCCCGGGCGGCACGCTCGAAGCCCGCCATGGGGCCCGGCGCGTAGTTCCAGACCGCGGCGGCGGCGACGAGCACCAGGGTGAACCAGCTATGGAAATTGTAGGGCAGGGAGCGGAGGAACGCGGCGTACGGATTGACCTCGAGCCCCGCGATGCGGAACCCCTCCTCGATCATCGTGAGCTGATAGGCGATCCACGTGGAGACGAGCGCGACGCAGGCCACCGCCGAGGAGGTCGAATCGACGATGTAGGCCAGCTTGACCCGCGCGACGCCGCAGCGGTCGGCCAGCCCCCGGCCGACGCGGCCGACCATCATGCTGTTGGCCAGGCCGTCGAAGAAGCAGAGCAGGCCGAGCCCGACGGCGGCGAGCTGGAAGCGCCGCCGCGCGTCGCGGCCGGGCGCGGCCAGCCGTCGCATCAGGGCCGCGAATCCGCCGCCGGCGTCGAGCACGGCGGCGAATCCCCCGAGCACCAGGGTGAACGCGATGGCCCCGACCTTCCAGGGGCTCGCGAGGCTCGGTGCCAGGTGGTCGGCGAACACCGCGAGGTAGGCCTGCCAGGGGTCGCCGCCGACCAGGAGGACCGCCCCCGCGTAGCCGCCGACCAGCAGACCGACCAGCGCCCGGCGGACGGCGAGGATCACCAGGAGGGCGGCCAGCGGCGGCCACAGGGCGCGCCAGTCCGCGGACACGCTGGAGAGGATGGCCGTGACCACGACGAGGACCAGGCCGGCGATGACGGGCAGGCGGCGCATGGCGTCCCTTGTACCTTGACGAGTGTTGTCGGGCCTGGACCTTGCCCAGAACCCCCTCATGAGCACTCAAACCCCATATCCATGCCCTGCGACTCCTCCCCACTGCCCCAACCCCGAATGTGCCTATTCCGACCCCCAATCGGGACCCTGGCCCTACATCCGCTTCGGGTCCTTCACCAGGCTCAAGCCGCCCCACACCGTACCACGTTTCCGCTGCAAGGCCTGCGGCCGAACCTTCTCATCCCAGACCTTCGAGACCTCGTACTGGCTCAAACGACCCGACCTCTTACCCCAGGTCCAGAAACACGCCGTCTCCGGCGCCGCCAACCGGCAGGTCGCCCGCGTCCTC
>WJIQ01000161.1 GCA_014730255.1 bacterium
ATCTTCACCCCGCCGCTGCCGGTGTCGATCACCACGGTCGCCGCGCCCCCGCCGACGCGCAGCTTCATCTCGCCGCGGTCCTCGTGCAGGATCTCGGCGCCCTCGAACTCGCTGGAGATGCCGCCCGAGCCGGTGTCCACCGAGATCGTGGCCGACGCGTCGCGCGGCAGGGTCAGCTCGACGCCACCCGAGCCGGTGTCGATGACGAACCGGCCGGTGCCCATGCGGTCGAGGTGCAGGGCGACCGAGCCGCTGCCGGTGTCGATGCGGGCGGTGTCGGTCTCGATGGCGCGGCAGCGCACGCCGCCCGAGCCGGTGTCGACGAAGAGGTCAGGGGTGTCCGCTCCGTCGATGCTCACCGACCCGCTGCCGGTGTCGACCTTCAGGGGGCCGCCGCGCTGGCCGGTGACCTTCACCGAACCGCTGCCGGTATCGGCGAGCACGGGCCCGTCGACGTCGGCGATGGAGACGCCGCCGCTGCCGGTGTCGCAGACCAGCTCGCCGCGGTGTCCGTCCACCGAGACCCCGCCGCTGTGCGTGTCGAGCACGAGGTCGCCATCGACACCCTCGGAGGCGATCCCGCCGGCGCCGAGATAGACCTCGGTCTCGCGTCCGGACGGCACGCGCAGCTCGACGTCGGCCCAGACCTCGAGGCCCTTGCCCGAGCCGCGGATGGTCACCTTCTCGCCGCCGAGGCTGTTCCACAGCCGGCTGAGCCAGCTGCGGTCCTGGTCGCCGTCGGGCTGGTAGATGGTCGTCTTGCTGCGACGGCCGAGCTCGGGATAGACGTAGTCGCGGTGCTCGTCGACCGGGAACTCCACGAGCAGCTCGGCCTCGCGCCCCTCGTCCAGGGAGACGCGGATCAGGTCCTCGCTGGCATCGTCGCCGCGCACGTGGACATGGATCTCGTACCGGTCGCCGCCGGTCTCGGTCACCCGCACCTGGCCGATCAGGTTGCGCAGGACGAGGGCGCGGGCGTCGGTCTGGAACTGGCGCTCGAACTCGCCGGCGAGCGCCGGCGCCAGCAGCAGCACGCACGCTGCCGGGGCGAGGATCAGGATACGCCGCATGGGAGGTCCTCCAGGCGTGGATCGGGGTCCAGCGTCATCGTCGGGAACGTTCGTTAGACGACGGACCGGGGCCGGAGGTTGCAATGGCGATGGCTGTACGCAGGAGCGGCGCCACAGGGGAGACCCGGCGGCGCCGCCCGCGGCGCAGGATGTCGGTGCTAGCGGCCGGCGAAGGTCGACTCGAAGTCGCGGTTCAGCTCCTCCAGACGGCGCCGGGCCCGCATCCGCGCCCGCTCCGCCTCTTCCGGCGAGCGTGCCGCGTTGATGGCCTGCAGACCCTCCTCGAGCGCCCGCTGCAGGCGATCGAAGTGGTTGGCGCGGTCGGGGGTGTGCTGATCCAGGTTGTGCATCATCCTTCGTGCCTCCCTCGGGCCGGTGCCGTTCCGGGGGGATGAGAACGCACCGGGTGATGTGTCTCTCGTGACCTGCGATGGGGCCTGTGCAGCCCCCGTGCCGGTTTCTCCCACCGGGACCGGAAAAGGTAATCCGTTGTCCGTGAGGGCCTTGTAAGCAGAAGATCCGGATTCTGCAGGCGTCGCCGCCCACGCCGCATGACCGGATTCCGGGCGGCGGCGTCGGGGCGGTGGTCAGGCTCTGGACTCCCGGCGAATCACGACCGTCGTCGGCGTGGTTCGAGCTGCGAGATCACCATGCCCGCGAGCATCAGCGCGCAGCCGATCAGCCCGCGCGCGGCCAGCGTCTCGCCCAGCATGACGACCCCGCCGATCACCGCGAAGACGGCCTCCAGCGAGAGGATGATCGCCGCGTGCGCCGGCGGAGCGCTGCGCTGGGCCACCACCTGCAGCGTGTAGCCGATGCCGGTCGAGGCGAGCCCGGCGTAGAGCAGCGGCCCCGCCGCATCGAACACCGCGCCCATGGCCGGCTGCTCGAGCGGCACGCCCACCAGCCCGCTCACCACGCCGCACGTGGCGAACTGCAGGGCCGCCAGGCGCACCGGCTCGGTGTGCCGGGCCCAGCGGCCGATCAGGAGCACGTGGATCGCCCAGAACAGCGCCCCCAGCAGCACCAGCCCGTCGCCGAGGCCCATCACCAGTTGGTCGTGGATGGTCAGCAGGTAGAGGCCGACCACCGCGAGCACGGCGCCGATCCAGGTGCGACGATGCGTCGACTGGCCGACGAACAGACCCAGGAACGGCACCAGCACCACGTAGAGCCCGGTGATGAACCCGGCCTTGCCGGCGGTGGTGTAGACCACGCCCCACTGCTGGAGGGTCGCCCCGCCGGTGAGCACCAGGCCGAGGACCACGCCGCGGCGCAGGTCCACCGACCAGGCGGCGCCCGGTACGATCCGCGACCGCCAGCGCACCACGGGGATCAGCGCGATCGCCCCCATGACGAAGCGGACCGCGTTGAAGGTCAGCGGTCCGACGTGGTCCATCCCCTGGCGCTGGGCGACGAAGGCGAGGCCCCAGATCGCCGCCACCAGCAAGAGGAGCAGGTCGCTGCGCAGCTTGGCACTCATGGCCGCCAGTGTCCGCGGGGGGCTGCGCCGGTGCAAGCGAGATCTGGCATCGGTCCGCGCGGCGCGGTATGGTCGCCGCACCCCCGAAGCCGGAGCCGCGATGCCGCCGACACGCCTGGTGATCCATCACTCGCACACCGATCTCGGCGACACTGATCCGCAGGCCGTGGTCGAGCCGCCGAGCGACCGCGACCTGGCCCGGGACCCGCGCGCCGTACGGATGCGCACATGACGGCCGGCGTCCTCACGCTGGTCCTGCTGATGGGGAGTGCCACGATGGCGCCTGCCGACGACCTGCCACTGATCCCCGCGCCTGTGACCTGCGAACGCGCCGAGGGCACCTTCACGCTCGACCGCGCGACGACGGTCGGCATCGCGCATTCGGCCACACGAGTCCGGGAACGCGCAAACGTGGTGCTCGCGATCCTCCGCCACGGCACCGGCCTGCCGCTGCCGGTCGAGGTGGCCGACGAGCCGGCCGACGGGGCGATCCATCTCGCGCTCGTCCCCGACCGGCCGGACGACTGGTACCGCCTGCAGATCGATCCGCGTCGGGCGCTGGTGCGCGCTGGAGGCGTCGACGGTCTCGGCCACGGCCTGCAGACGCTGCGCCAGCTCCTGCCGCCGACGGTCGAATCGCCGTTGCCGGACGTGGCCGACGATCCCGGTCGCGGCGGGCTGCGTCCCCTGCCCCCGGACTGCGCGTACGCGCGGCACGACGTCGCGCCCCGGCCCGCACCCCGGCCCGCACCCATCGCGGCCGGCGCGCCGTCGCGATGGACCCTGCCCTGCGTGACCATCGACGACCGCCCCCGCTTCGGCTGGCGCGGTGTCCTGCTCGACAGCTGCCGCCACTTCCAGGACATCGCCGCGATCGAGCGCCTGCTCGACCTGATGGCCCTGCACAAGCTCAACGTCCTGCACTGGCACCTGACCGAGGATCAGGCCTGGCGCCTCGAGATCACGGCCTACCCCGAGCTGACCGCGATCGGCGCCTGGCGGACCGACCAGGACGGCGTCCGCTACGGCGGTTTCTACACCCAGGGCCAGGCCCGGCACGTCGTCGCCTACGCCGCGCGGCGCGGCATCACCGTGGTGCCCGAGATCGAGATGCCCGGCCACAGCCAGGCCGCCCTGGCCGCCCGCCCCGCCCTCGGCTGCCGGGGCGAGGCGCTCGCGGTGCAGACCTGCTGGGGCGTCTGGCCGGACGTCTACTGCGCCGGCAACGACGCCACCTTCCGGTTCCTCGAGACGGTGCTCGACGAGGTGCTCGCCATCTTCCCCTCGGAGTTCGTCCACGTCGGCGGCGACGAGTGCCCGAAGGACCGCTGGCGCGCCTGCCCGGCCTGCCAGGCGCGCATCGCGCGCGAGGGCCTCGCGGACGAGGACGAGCTGCAGAGCTGGTTCATCGCCCGCATGGAGCGCTGGCTCGCCGCGCGCGGACGCCGCCTCGTGGGCTGGGACGAGATCCTCGAGGGCGGCCTGCCCCCGGGGGCGACGGTCCAGAGCTGGCGGGGCACCGAGGGCGCCATCGCGGCCGCCCGGCAGGGGCACGACACCATCGTCTCGCCCACCAGCCACTGCTACCTCGACGCGGACGTCGGCGTGACCGATCTGGCCACCGCCCACGCCTTCGACCCGGTGCCCGACGACCTCACCGCCGAGGAGGCCGCCCACGTCCTGGGCGGCGAGATGAACATGTGGACCGAGTACGCCCCGCAGGCGGTGCTCGACGAGCGGCTCTTCCCGCGCCTCTGCGCCCTGGCCGAGGCGTTCTGGTCGCCGCCGGGCGGCGCCTACACCGACTTCTGGCGACGCTACCGCGGCCACCGGATCCGGCTCGACCGGCTCGGCGTCCGCCGCGCCTTCGAGGGCCGGCCGGTGCGCCTGAGCGCGGTCCGTGACGGCGACGGCTGGGTGGTCGCCTGGAGGACGCCGGCCGATCTGCCCGGCGGCGATCATGCCGTCCTGCTGAGCACGGGCGGGGCCGCCGAACGTGTCGGCCTGGCCGGCACCATGCGGATCGCGACGCCTGGCACCATCTCGGCCCAGGTGCTCGTCGACGGGGAGCCCTACGGCGCGCCCTGGCATCTGGAACTCGTCGACCACCTGGCCGTCGGCGCAGCCTACGAGTGCGATCCCTGGCCGGCCCGCGACCGCTATCGGCCCGACGATCCGGGCGTCGTGCTGGACGGCATCCTCGACGACGTCGACCACACTAGCGGACGCTGGCTCGCGTGGGAGGGGCCCGACGCCACCCTCACGGTCGATCTCGGCCAGCCCGTCGCCGTGCGCGAGGTCCAGGCGATCACCCTGCACGCCGGCGGCAAGCTGATCTACTCGCCCGAACGGGTCGCCGTCAGCGTGTCGGCCGACGGCGAGTCCTGGACCCCGCTCGGCGAGGCGCGCTGGCGCCTGCCGGCGGGCGTGTTCGCCAGCGTGCGACGCACGTCGACCGTCGCCGGGCCGCCGCGGCCGGTACGCTGGGTTCGCATCGAACTGGAGCAGCGGCGCGACGTGCCGGCCTGGCCGTGGGCGCCGAATTCGCCACCGTGGTTGTTCCTGGACCAGATCCTGGTCCGCTAGAGCCCCGGCAGACGCACCATGATCGAGGGAGGCGCCATGATCCGGACGACCGCCATCGCCACGTCGATCCTCGCCATCATCCTGGCCAGCGACGTGCTCGCGTCCGGGACCTGGAATCCCCGTCACCTGGCCTGCCCCCGTGCGACCGGCCCCATCGCGATCGACGGCCGCCTCGACGACCCCGCCTGGTCGGACGCCGCCTGGACCGGCCCGTTCGTCGACATCGAGGGCGAGAGACGCCCGGTCACCCCCCGCTTCGCCACGCGCGCGGCCCTCTGCTGGGACGACCGCGCCCTGTACGTCGCCGCCGACCTCGAGGAGCCCCACGTCTGGGGCACGCTCACCGAGCGCGACGCGGTGATCTTCTACGACAACGACTTCGAGGTCTTCCTCGACCCCGACGGCGACCACCACCTCTACGCCGAGCTCGAGCTGAACGCCCTGAACACCGTCTGGGACCTCCTGCTGGTGCGCCCCTACCGCGACGGCGGCCCGCCGCTCGACGGCTGGACCTTCGCCGGCCTGGCGACCGCCGTACACGTCGACGGCACGCTCAACGACCCGTCCGACACCGATCGCGGCTGGACCGTCGAGATCGCCATTCCCTGGGAGGCGCTGCAGGAGATCGCCGGCGGCCGCGCCTGCCCGCCCGAGCGGGGCGACACCTGGCGACTGAACCTCTCGCGGGTGCAGTGGGAGCATCGCCTCGAGGACGGGCGCTACGTGCGCGCCCCGGTCAAGGGCCGCGGCTGGAAAGGCGAGGACAACTGGGTCTGGTCGCCGCAGGGCGAGGTGGCGCTGCACATGCCGGAGATGTGGGGCCTGGTGACCTTCGTCGACCGGACCGACGACGTGGTCGTCGACCCGCGCGAGCGCCTGCGCCCGGTCTACGAGACGCTCTGGCCGGTCTACCGGGCCCAGACCGCGCATCACGAGCGGCACGGCCGGTACGCCGAGCGCCTGGAGGACCTGGCCGCCCTGCCGCAGGCCGTCCGCGCGCGCCTGGCGGAGGGGCCGTCCACGCTCGACGCCACGGCCTCGACCTGGGTCGCGACCTGGCACGACTGGCGTCTGGATTTCGAGGGCCGCCTCACCCGGAGGTGACGGCGGCCCTCTTCCCCACCGACACCGGTCCCGTTTGGCGGCACGGCCTCGTCTTACACGGGACGGTCGCATCGACCACGATGATGCTTGGCCCCGTCCTCCCGGTGGCCTATCCTTGGCCGACCCGAAGTCCCCTCGACCCCCGCGAAAGACCTCCCGCCGTGCACCTCTCCCCCGTCGACTGGCTCATCGTCCTCGCCATGCTCGGCCTGCTGCTGCACGGCGTCCGCGAGAGCAACCGGCATTCGAGCTCGGTGGCCGACTTCCTGGCCGCCGGCCGCTCGGCCGGCCGCTACCTCGTGGGCGTCGCCGGCGGGATCGCCGGCCTCGGGGCGATCACCATCGTCGGCAACCTGGAGATGAACTACATCGCCGGCTTCTCCATGTCGTGGTGGGGCATGACGACGTCGGTGGTGATCCTGGTGATCACGCTCAGCGGCTGGGTCATCTACCGCTTCCGCGAGACGCGCTGCCTGACCCTGGCCGAGTTCTTCGAGCGCCGCTACTCGCGCCGCTTCCGCATCTTCGCCGGCACCGTCTGCTGGATCTCCGGCATCATCAACTTCGGCATCTTCCCGGGCGTGGGCGCGCGGTTCTTCATCCACTACTGCGGCCTGCCCGACGCGGTCGCCCTCGGTCCGCTGGCGGTGCCGATGTACCCGCTGGTGATGATCGTCCTGCTCGCGCTGGCGCTCTACTTCGTGTTCAACGGCGGGCAGGTCACCGTCATCGTGACCGACTTCCTGCAGGGCACCTTCGTCAACCTGGTCTTCGCCATGGTCTGCGGCTGGCTGATCTGGAAGGTCGTCAGCTGGGATCAGATCTTCGCCGCGCTGGCCGCCGCGCCGCAGGACGCCTCGCTGATCAACCCCTTCGAGACCAGCCACGTCGACGAGTTCAACTTCTGGTACTTCCTGATCGGTCTGGCCGGCCTGCTCTACGGCAAGATGAGCTGGCAGGGCACGCAGGGGTACAACAGCTCGGCCTCCAGCGCCCACGAGGCCAAGATGGGCGAGGCGCTGGGCATGTGGAAGAACGCCCCGCAGAACCTGTTCCTCATGTTCGTGCCCATCGCGATCTACACGATCCTGAACCACGCCGACTTCGCCGCGCTCTCCGGCCGGATCAACGCCGAGCTGGCCCTCGTCGACCGCGAGGCCATCCGCAGCCAGCTGCGCGCGCCGCTGGTGCTGGTGGAGGTGCTGCCGCACGGTCTGCTGGGCGCCTTCGCGGCGGTCATGCTGGCGGCGTTCATCTCCACGCACGACACGTACCTGCACTCCTGGGGCTCGATCTTCGTCCAGGACGTGCTGCTGCCCTGGCGCGGCGGCGAGCCCCTCTCGCAGCGGGCGCACCTGACCGCCCTGCGCTGGTCCATCGTCGGCGTCGCGGTGTTCATCTTCCTGTTCTCGCTCCTGTTCCGGCAGAACCAGTACATCTTCCTGTTCTTCGCCATCACCGGGGCG
>WJIQ01000162.1 GCA_014730255.1 bacterium
GCCGCCACGCCGAGCCCGTAGACCACGAAGAGCATCGGCAGGTCCCCGGCCCGTTCGACCACGAACTCGCTGGGGAAGAAGCCGCCGCTGGCCCAGAAGGCGAACGCGCTGAAGACCATCTTGAGCGGGTAGATGTAGATCAGCATGACGACCACCATGCCGAGGCTGACGACGGTGGTCACTCCGTCCTCGAGGCCGTAGCACCGGCTCCACTGGCGGTGCGCCCACCAGAACGAGGCGATCGCCGCGAAGCTGAGCACGAAGGCGGGGATGTCCTTCAAGGCACGGATCAGCCCGTCCATGCTGGTCGGGATCGTCCCGCCGGCGATCACCAGCAGGGTGACCGAGAAGGCGAACGCGGCGTCGCAGAAGGTCTCCAGCCGGGTCATCTCCACGCCCCGCTGGCGCATCCCCGAGACCACGGGCAGTTCGGCGAGCTTCTCGTCGGTCCAGGTCATGCTTCCACCTCCGGCAGCGTGCGGGCCAGGACGGCACCGGCGAGTCCGAGCAGGGACATGCCGAGGATCAGCTCCTCGGCCGCGAGGAAGGACAGGGCGCTGGTCACCGTGCCCACGAGCAGCAGGACCACGCCGATCAGGGTGTTGCTCACCGACACGTAATCGGTCCGCTTGACCCCGCCGGCGAGGTCGACCAGGTAGGTCTTGCGCCCGGCGCGCACCCCGGCGTGGGCCACGCCGAGGGCGAAGAACGCCGCCGGGAACAGCCACGAAGCCTGTGCGGCGGCGGGGACGTGGCGCACGAGCACGAACACCGTGATCCCGATGGCCGCCGTGAGCACCGCCGCCGCGATCATCACGCGCCGGCTCGAGCGGTCGGCGAACCGCCCCCACACCGGGGCCGACAGGCTCGACGCCAGGCCGCCCGCGACAAGGAACGACCCCAGCAGCGAGATCGCCCCGCCGCCCTGCTCGCGGGCGAGCACCACGTAGAACGGGGCGGTCAGGGCCGAGCACAGCAGCAGCGAACGCGTGAGCACGAAGCGACGGAACGCCGGCTCACGGCGCAGGAGGTCCAGCCGCGACCAGGCCTCGCGCCAGCCGTCGGCCCCGCCGTCGGTCTCGCCGGGCTGCTCCCGGAGAGAAAGGACCAGGGCCGAGGCCACCACCCACGTCAGCGCCGCACCGGCGAGCAGCGCGGCGTAGAAGGCGCGCGACTCGTCGGCCGGCCCGCGCAGCGCGAACCAGACGCCGACCGCGAGCGTCGCCACGCCCGAGAGGCTCGCCGCGTAGCCGCCCAGCCGGCCCCGCCGTCCCTTCGGGATCGTCTTGCCGACGAGGTCCTTGCTCGCGAGCGAATTGAGCGACCGCGCGAGCGAGAAGACGACGATGCAGCCGAGGATCGCCGCACCGGCGACGACGCCCGAGAGCAGGGCCGCGGACACGGCGCAGCCGCCGATCGCCGCGGCCTGCAACACGCTCCCGAGCAGCCAGACCGGTCGACGCCGGGACCGACGGCGCACCACGGCTCCGAGGGCGAGCTGCGGCAGCAGGGCCCCCGACTCCCGCAGCGGGACCAGCCAGGCCACCATCGCCGTCGGCGCGCCGACGGCGCCCATGACCCAGGCGATCACGGTCTTGGGATTGGCCAGGGCGTCGCCGAGCTTGGTCAGCGTGTTGGCGGCGAGGTAGACGAAGAAGTTGCGCGGCACCCAGTCGCAGGCGCGATCGTCCAGATCCCGGCAGGCGCGCGCGTCCTCGTCCTCGGCGACGAGGTCGTAGAGCGATTCGAGGCGTCCATCGACCGTCTCGCTCGTGATCAGGGGCAAGGTCCTACTCCTGGTTTCAGGGGGATCGGATCGGATGGCCAGCCGGAGAGACAAGCAGCTAACGCACGATGGTCAGCCGCGTGACGGTCGTTCCCGTGGGCGTGGTCGCCCGGACGACGTACGTCCCGGCCGCCACCGGCCGGCCGTCGCGGTCGCAGCCATCCCATCGGCGGCGATGCTCGCCCGCGGTCAGATACCCCGACACCAGGGTCCGCACTCGCCGTCCCGCCGGATCATACACGCTCAGCTCGACCTGACCAGCCCGGGCCATGGTGAACGCGAGGGTCACGCGAGGATTGGCCGGGTTCGGCCAGGCCCGCAGGCGCGGCGCCCCCGTCACCGGCCCCGGAGACGACGTCGCGGCCGGCGCCTCGAACGCTCCCATGTCCGGCGCGGAGCCGACGACGCGTGGTCGACCAGCGAGATCGATGGCGCCGAGCCAGGGCGTCGCCGCCGCGGCGTCGATCACCGGCGAGCCGGTGCCCGGCTCGAAGGGGTCGAGCAGGGGGTCCGCACTCAGGCACCCCTGGCCGCCTAGCCAGTTCTCGACGTCGCAGTACCGCGTGTTGACGGCCTTCGGCTCGCGGATCTGCAGGCTCCAGTAGTGGGACGTGGCGTTGCCCCAGACCACGTTGCCCAGGTGCCAGGGGCGCGCGAAGACGTGATCGATGGCACCGGTCTCGATCGCCGGACTCGGGGCCGCCACCTCGTTCGCGGTGACGGTCGAGTGCGCGACGACCGCATCGGCGTACGAGATCCAGATCGCGCTCGCGCGCAGCGTGGCGTGGTTGTCGTGCAGCAGGTTGCCAGCGAGCAGCGGTCGCGCCCCGTGGTGTATGGCCATGGCCCCCCCGCGCTCGGCCAGGTTCCGGCGCAGGATGCCGTGGCTGATCTCCAGCGGCGAGCGGCCGACCACGCGCACCGCGCCGCCGGCGCCGTCGACGAGCACGCCGCCCGGTCCGGCGGGCACCAGCCAGTCGTCCCCGGGCAGCGCCTTCGCGTGCTCGATCACGCACCAGCGCAGGCGGCTCGAGTCGCGCATCGCCGGCACGTTCACGAAGGCCAGGCCGTTCCAGGCGCCGTCGCGCCCCAGGTCGGGTCGCCAGCGGTCGCGATCGGCGGCGGTGAACGTGATCGGCGCGGCGGGCGTGCCGATGGCCTGCAGGTCGCCATCGAGGACCCGCAGCCCGTGGAAGCCGTCGAACGTGACGGTCGCCCCGGCGGCGATGGTGAGCGAGGCCCCCGCCACGACCTCGACGTCGTCGGTCACGATGACCTCGGCCGCCGGCCAGACCGTGTCCTGGTCGATCGCGCCGCCGACCTCGAGGCGGCCCGGGCGCGCGAGGACCGTGACCGGCGCGCCCGCTGGCGACCACCCCGCGGCATCATCGGTGCGCGACGCTCCCGGCGGTCCGAACACGCGGCATCCGTACCCCACCGCCCGCATGGCGCGGAAGTCGCCGCCGTCGGGATCGACGAGCTCCGGATCGCTGCCGATGACGTTGTCGTTGGGGGCCGCACCGGCCTCCGCCCAGGTCTCGGGCAGCGTTCAGGAGTACTCTCAGAGGAAGACGTAGTGATACAGCGGATCGGCGTTCAGGTCGGGATCGTGGTGCCAGGTCCAGTTCTCGCGCACCTCGGGGAAGCCGTACACCCCGATCTGGACCGACAGGCCGAAGGCGATGCCCGTCGGCAGGTTCGGCCCGGCCACCCCCGACCAGACGACGTAGTCCAGGCCGGTGTCGATGGGGTCGACGACGATGTTGCGCTCGATGACGACACCCTCGCCGGCTCCCTGCAACCGGACTGCGTAATCGCGTGGACGGTAGAACGTGCAGTGGCGCACCGAGCCGGTGGGCGTCCGGTCCATGTCGGGGTCGTCGGCGCCGCGGAAGCGGACCCCGCCATCGAGGACGATGCAGTCCTCGAGGTCGAGCTTCGCGTCGCAGAAGCTGAC
>WJIQ01000163.1 GCA_014730255.1 bacterium
AAACGGCTGCCAGAACACGACCTCGCAAGGGCTGGCGAGGGAGGCGTACCCGATGCGGTACGTTGACCGAGCCAGACCGAGAAGGCGTGTTCTGGCAGCCGTTTGGCCGGCCGCAGCAGGCCCTTCGTGAATGATCCGGGCTTCTAGCGCAGCAAGGTCAGCGCGGCGGTGTGCTCCTCGCCGAGGGCCTCCAGCCGCACGAAGTAGACCCCCGCCGCCGCGCCCCGGCCGTCCCAGACGGCCGGGTGCGTGCCCGCCGCCAGCGTGCCGTCGTGCAGGACGGCCACCAGCCGCCCCCGCACGTCGAAGACCTTGACCGTCGCCGTCGCCGCCTCGGGCAGGTCGACCTGCACGAGCACCGATTCGCCCGGCCGGACCGGGTTTCCGAACGGGCCGCGCAGGGAGACCATCGCCGGTGGCTCGGGCTCCTCCGGATCCTCGGGATTCAGTGGGTCGTGCGTGGTGAGGGTCAGCGGCGCGGTGTTCTCGGGGTCGAGCCAGTGCGCGAGCTGCGACTCGGGCGTCCCACCGCCGGTCCACGACACGCTCAGCCGTCCGTACCAGTCGGGCAGATCGTTGCCGCAGGCCGCCTGCCCGCCGTGCAGCTGGCCGACGATCAGGCGCTGCGGGTTGAACAGCGGGCTGCCGCTGGACCCCGGCTCGGTGGTCCCGAGGTCCCAGTCGGCGACGCGCCAGTGCGTCTGGTTGCCCGGGATGTCCTGCAGGTAGCTGGTGATGGTCAGCGGATCGTCCTCGAAGCTGATGGCCTTCTCGTCGGTGCTCGGGTGGTGGATGGCGACCGCGCTCTGCGGCGTGGCCCCGGAGCGGTCCCAGCCGGCATAGGTCACGTGCCAGCTCGTGTCCGGCGGCGCGGTCAGCTCGAGCAGGGTGAAGTCGCTCGGGACGTACGCCGCCCGCCACTCGGCCCCCGACTGGGTGTCCTCGAGGCTGCCCCCGCCGAGATCGCCGCACTCGGGACTCTCGAAGTTCCAGTACACGACCAGGGTCTCGTCGTTGTCCACGTCGACGTCGCAGTGGTCGGCGGTCAGGAAGTACGGGGTCTCGTCACGGGCGGTGTTGTTGACCATGACGCCGGTGCACGCCCACGCCCCCTGCAGGGTGTAGACGCCGACCGAGCGGATCTCCGTGCGCCAGGGATCGCCCTCGGGGCAGACGACGTCGATGTTGCACCAGCCCTGCTTCTCGGCCGCAGGCGGCTCGCCGAACAGGCGGTAGCCCCGGCCGACGCGGACGAGCTCGAGGGCGAAGTCGTCGCGATGGCCGGGCGGCAGGGTGAGCGTGATCCGGGCGCGGTCGCCGAGGACGACCGGGGTCCACAGCTCGCCGTGGTCGGCGTTGTCGGCGGCGGTGAAGCGCCGCTGCGGGCCCTCGCGGCCGGTGATCACCAGCTCGCCGCCCCAGGGCAGCCGGAACCGCGCGAAGCCGAACCCGAGGCTCAGGGCGCCCGGCGCCGAGACGTCCAGCTCCCAGCGGTGCGAGCCGCCCGTCAGGCGCGACCAGCCGTCGCCGTCGCCGGGCGTGAGCGCGAGGTCGTACGGCCAGGCGAACCGGGCCGGCCCGGGGTCCTCGCGGGCGAGGTCCTCGGCCACGAGCGCGGCCTTGTCCGGTCCGGGCAGGTCGAGCACGCGCGGGGCTGCCGCGACCACGGACCAGGACGTCGCCACGGCGAGCAGTGCGAGCAGCAATCGACGCATCGTGTCAGTCCTCGTTGAGTTTCTGCAGGTCCTCGGCCGCATCGCGCGCCGCCTCGGTATCCGGCCAGATGGCCATCACCCGTTCGAGATACCGGGCGGCGAGCGCCCGGTCCTCGAGCTCGTCCTCGGCGATGTCCGCGGCGCGGAACAGGTCGCGGTCGGCGTCCTCGACCGAGGGGAACATCTCGGCCACGCGGGCATATTGTGCCGCCGCGCGGGTGTAGTCCTCCAGGCGGTCCTCGTTCAGCTCGGCCGACTCGCGCAGGGCCTCGACGCTGCGCGGGGCGGCGGGAAAGCGCGTGACGATCTCCTCGTAGATCGCGTCGGTCCGCGTCCAGGCCTCCAGGCGATCGTACGACAGCTCGGCCAGCTCGAACAGCACGTCGATGGTCGCCTCGTGGTCGGGATAGGCGTCGGCGAAGGCGCGCAGGTCGGCGGCCGCCCCGGCGTAGTCCTTCTCGTCGGCCTTGATCCGCGCCTGGTCGCGCAGGGCGGCCGCGGCGACGGGGTGGTCGGGATGGGCGGTGCGCAGCTCGGCCAGGACGGCCAGCGCCCGCTCGGGCTGGTCGAGCTCGTCGGCCAGCAGCAGGGCGCGACGATGGCGCACCAGCGGGATCGCCGCATCGCCCGGGAACAGGGCCTGGGCCTTGGCGAGCGTGGTGGCGGCCTCGAGCTCGTCCCCCTCGTCCACGAGCACCCGCGACTCCCACTCCAGGATCCGGACCTGCCTCGCGTCGTCCGGGTACAGATGGCCGAAGCGATGATACAGCGGGAGCGCCAGCTCGTTCAGATCGCCGTGCATGATGGCGGTCAGCGTCTCCAGGAAGGCGAAGAGGCGCTCGGCCGGGTCGCCGGCGGTCGGGAATTCGAGGCGCTCGCGCAGGTCGGGCAGGGTCTCCTCGTAATCGTTCTCGCGCGCGGCCAGGCGGATCACGGCGTCCCGGGCGGCGCCGGCCTGCTCGTGGTCGGGATGCAGCATGGCCAGCTCCAGCCACGAGACCAGGGCGGCGTGCTCCTCGCCGTCGGCCTCGAGCAGCCGCGCCTTGAACGCCAGCAGGTCGGGCACGTGCCCGTCGCGCGGGTGGGCGGCCTGGAACCGGTCGATCTCGGCGAGGACGTACTCGTCGAGGTCCTCGTTGTGCAGCTCGTAGGTGCCGGCGATGAATCCGTACCAGGGATCGGCCTGCTGGGCGGTCGCCGGCAGGGCGGCCAGGATCAGCAGGAGGCAGGCGAGAAGGCGGATCGTGGGCATCGTATCCTCCGGGATCACACGTGGTTGCGCAGGGCGAGCTCCTCGGGAGCCGGTTGCAGGTAGACCTGCTCGAGCAGGTAGTCTACCTCGTGGACCTTCAGATGGTGGTTCAAGAGGGTCATCGGCACGATCAGGGGGACGAGGCCGGCGCGGTAGGTCTCGATCACGCGCAGGATGTCCGCGCGCTCGGCCTCGCCCAGGTGCTCGCGCAGGTAGCCGAGCAGGTGGTGCAGGACGTTGACGTTCTTGCGCGTGGTCGCGCGGGTGGCGAGCGCCTCCATGTAGAGCCTCAGGTAGCGCTCGCGGAACTCGGCCGGCGTGTAGTCCTTGACCTGGGCCACGAGCTGGCCGAGCTCCTTGTAGTGCTTCGGGCTGTGGGCCATGAGCAGGTACTTCTCGCGGGCGTGGAAGGCGACCACGTCGCCGCGCTTGAATCGCCCGCTGCCGAAGAGTTCCTGGGCGCGGTGATAGGCGAAGACGCGCACGATGAAGTTCTCGCGCAGGCCGGGGTCGTTTAGACGCCCCTCCTCCTCGACCGGCAAGAGCGGCATGCGCCGCATGAGCTCGGCGGCGAACAGCCCGGTGCCCACCTTGCGCGGGTGGCCCTTGGGCCCCTTGACCGGCACACGCTCCATGCCGCAGCTCGGCGAGGCCTTCTTGAGGATGTAGCCTGCCAGGCCCATCGGCACCAGCTCCTTCAGCTTGCGCCGCGACCAGCGGTTCATGCGCTCGGTCCAGTCCTCGCCGCTCTTGTTGCCGATCATGCGCGGCTGCTCGGGATCGCCGTGCAGGCTGACCGGCTCGCGCGGGATGCCCATGCCGACCTCGTACTCGGGGCAG
>WJIQ01000164.1 GCA_014730255.1 bacterium
GAGCGTGTCGACGCAGCCGGCGGCGGTCAAGGGCAGGCGGCAGCGCTCGACCAGCTTGCCCCGACCCTTCTTGTCGGTGTGCCGGCTGAGGATCATCAGCCGGTTCGCCTTCTGCGCCAGCTCCATGGCGCCGCCCATGCCAGGGGTGAGCTTGCCGGGGATCTTCCAGTTGGCCAGGTCGCCGCCGACGCTCACCTCGAAGGCGCCGAGGACGGCCAGGTCGAGGTTGCCGCCGCGCACGATGGTGAACGAGAGCAGGCTGTCGAAGTACGCCGCGCCGGGCACGACGCGGCACGCGCGGCCGCCGGCGTCGACGGTGTCGTGATCGGGCGTGCCGCCGGGCACGGGCGCGCCCATGCCCACGAAGCCGTTCTCGGAGTGGAAGGTCACGTCGACCGTGTCGGGCAGGTAGGCGGGCAGGCGGGTGGGCAGGCCGATGCCGAGGTTGACGAGCATGCCGCTGCGCAGCTCCCGCGCGGCGCGCGCCAGGATGACGTCCTCTTCGGGACGGACGGTGTCCGCGGTCATGATGCGCCTCCCTGGTCCTGGAGATGCGGGCGCGGGCCGGCCGGCACCACGGCGTCGACGAACGCGCTGGGCAGGTGGACGTTCTCGGGCTCGAGCGCGCCGGTGTCGACGATCTCCTCGGCCTCGACGATCACCCGGTCGCAGGCCGTCGCCATGACCATGCCCATGTTGCGCGTCGAGCCCCGCCACCAGACGTTGCCCGTGCGGTCGGCCACCGAGGCGCCGATGAGCGCGACGTCGCCGCGCAGCGCGGTCTCGAGCAGCAGCTCGCGGCCGTCGAGCTCCACCGTGCGCTTGCCCTCGGCGACCTCGGTTCCCAGCCCGATGTCGGTCAGGAAGGCCGGGATGCCCGCGCCACCAGCGCGGATACGCTCGGCGAAGATCCCCTGCGGTACGAGCTCGGTCTCGACCTCGCCGCGATTGAGCTGGGCGATGAAGTCGGGGTTCAGGCCGATGTGGGTGGCGATCATGCGCCGCACCATGCCCCGCGCGAGCAGCAGGTCGACCCCGAGGCCGGGCTCGCTGGCGTCGTTCTTGATCAGCGTGAGGTCGCCGTACCCGTCGGCGTACGCGGCCAGGTGCGCCAGGGTCGAGAACGGCACGCCGGGCCGGCCGAAGCCGTTGACCATCAGGGTCTGCCCGGCACGGACGTGCGCGGCGACGGCGTCGGCCACGGTGGTCACCCGGTCGATCATCGGTCCTCGGCCTCCTCGTTGGCCTCGGCCAGGGCCGCCTCGGTCTCCGAGTCCAGCTGCACGTGTTCCTGGGTCATCTGGGCGGTGACGTTGGCGTCCTCGGCGGGCTCCACCTCGTCCAGGGCGCCGCGCGCGTAGTCGGGCACGTCCTCGACCTGGTGGAAGCGCTGCTCCACCTCGTGCTCGTAGTCGGCGGCCTCCTCGGCGAGGTGCACCTCGAGGAGCTTGAGCAGGTCGGCCAGGGTGCGGTCGAGGCGCGCGATCAGGTCGTCGACCTCCTCGCGCGTGATCGTCAGGGGCGGCGTGATCAGCAGGTGATCGCCCGCCAGGCCGTAGAGCGACCGGCGCGGATACAGCAGGATGCCATGCCGGCGGCCGATCTCCTTGGCCTCGAGCGCCACGTTCCAGAGCGCTGGGAACGGCTCGCGGTTCTGGCGGTCGCGCACGAACTCGATGGCCGACATCAGGCCGCGTCCGCGCACGTCGCCGATGAACTGGTAGCGCCCCATCAGCTCGTGCAGGTTCTCGTGCAAGTAGGTGCCCGTGTCGCGGGCGTTCTCCACGAGGTGGTCGTCGATGATCACGCGGATCGCCTCGAGCGCGATGGCGCAGGAGAGCGGGTTGGCCGCGTACGTGTGGCCGTGCATGAACCCGCCGGTCTCCATGACCGGATCGACGACCGTCTCGCTGGCGATGATCGCCCCGATCGGCGTGTAGCCGCCGGACAGCCCCTTCGAGGCGCAGACGATGTCCGGCGTGATGTCCCAGTGCTCGTAGCCGTAGAAGGTGCCGGTGCGCCCGCAGCCGGTCATCACGTCGTCGATGATCAGCAGGATCTCGTTCTCGTGGCAGATGCGCTCGAGCATGGGGAAGTACTCGTCCGGCGGGACGGCCGCGCCCGAGGTGGCCCCGCCGATGGGCTCGACGACGATCGCCGCGATGTTCTCGGGGCCGTAGACGTGCATCGAGCGCTCGGTCTCCTTGACGCAGGCCATCTCGCATTCGGGGTAGGTGTGGCTGATCGGGCAGTGATAGCAGAAGGGCGCCGCGACCTTGGGCGACTGCATCAGCATGGGCCGGAACGGGATGTTCAGCGGTCCGTAGTCGGTCAGCGCGAGCGCCCCGAGCGTGGCCCCGTGGTACGAGGGTCGGCGCGAGAGGATCATCGACTTGCCCGCCTGCCCCACGGCCCGCCAGTACTGACGGGCGAGCTTGGTCGCGCTCTCGACGGCCTCGGAACCCGAGTTGACGAAGAAGGCGCGATTCAGCTCGGGCGGCGACAGCTGCACCAGCAGCTCGGCGAGCCGGTCGGCGGGCTCGTTGGTGAACTGCGTCCGGTAGGCGAAGGCGATCTTCTGGAGCTGCTTGACCGCCGCCCCGATCATGCGCGGATGACCATGACCGAGATTCGCCGCCACGGCCCCCGAGCAGGCGTCGAGATACTTCTGGCCATCGGTGTCATAGATGTAGACACCCTCGCCCCGGTCGACGGTCGGCAGACGGCTCGTGTCCTGGTAGAACAGGGCGTCCTTCTTCAGACCGGGCAGGGTCCCGGCCTCGTCGGCGAGATGAGCGGCCATCCCGTCGACGGCCGGAGCGGTGCGGTTGCCAACCTTCTTGATCGACATCGTCTGCGCCTTTCGGTCGACCTCGTCGCGCCGTTCGCTGGCGTCGGCCGGACGGCCACGCGGTGCTCGTCATATCGGTAAGGTATGACCACAACGGCGTGTTCCCAAGCTCGCATCCGGAACGGACCGACACTTGCTCGGAGTCGGGCGTCGAGCACTCGGACCGGTCACGGACCGATCCGCACGCTTTCCGAACGCACGAGGAGCGCCATGTCCAGGCCCAGGAAGCAGCCGCACGATCGCCAGAGGATCCTGGAGGCCGCGGTCGCCGCCCTCGAACGGCAGGATTTTCCCACCGCGGAACGGAACTGCCGCATACTCCTGCAGGGACGGCGGACCCCCGCGGCCGTGCACCACGTCCTCGGGGTCGCACTCGTGCGGCAGGGCGCCAACGACGAGGGTCTCGAGCAGCTGCGGGCCGCGGTCCAGAAGGATCCGCGCAACGTGGGGTTCCTCGACGTGCTCGCCCAGGCGCTGACCGAGTGCGAGCAGATCCACGAGGCGCTCCGCATCTACGGGTCCGCCCTGGAGATCGATCCCCGGAACGTGCCCGTCCTCGTGCACACCGGCCAGCTCCTGCGGCGCTTCGGGCGCCCCCAGGCGGCGATGCGCAAGCTCAAGGCCGCCCTCGACGTCGACCCCCGCAATCTCGAGGCGCTGATCACCGCCGGCGACGTCTTCTTCGAGATCGGCGACAGCCGGCAGGCGCTCCGGTGCTTCGATCTGGCGCTCAAGCTCGAGCCCACGCACCTGGTCTGCCAGTGCAACCGCGCCTTCCTCCTGGAGTGCAACGGCCAGCGCGAGGAGGCGGCGGCCGGGTATCGCCGCGTCCTCGAGACCGACCCGCAGAACGTGTACGCGCACATGCGGCTGGCCGGGATCGAGCCCGCGACGTCCGACGATCCGCGCCTGGACGTCCTGGAGGACCTCGCCCGGACGGGATCCCTGCACACCGTGCAGGCCTCGCAGCTGCACTTCACCCTCGGCTCGCTGCACGATGCGGCCGGCGACGTCGAGGCGGCCTTCGGCCATTACGTCACCGCGAACCGGAAACGGGCCGAGGTCCGGGGCAACGACTTCGACCTCGACCGGTTCGAGCGCGAGGTCGACGCGTTCTGCGCGGGATTCACCGCCGCGTTCTTCGACGATCCTCCGGGGACGCCGACCGACAGCGACGTGCCCGTGTTCGTGGTGGGCATGCCGCGGTCCGGCACGACCCTGGTCGAGAGCATCATCGACGCGCACGGGCAGGCGGCCGGGGCGGGCGAGCTGCCCCACCTGCGGGCGATCCGCGACCAGCTGATCGGCGACCTCGCCGACGACCCCGCCGGGCGCCTGACGGCGACCGACCCGACCCTGCTCGCCGAGGCGGCGCGGCAGTACCTCGCCCTGCTGAGGATGAACCATCCGGACGCCCGCCGCATCGTGGACAAGATGCCGCACAACTTCATGAACCTCTTCCTGGTCCCGGTGCTCTTCCGCGGCGCGCGGATCGTCCATTGCCGGCGCGATGCGCGGGACACCTGCCTGTCCTGCTTCTTCACCGACTTCGCCCAGGGTCACGGCTACCGCAACGACCTGACGACCCTCGGCCGCTATTACCGGCTCTACGAGCGCCTGATGGACCACTGGCGCCGGACCGTGCCCACGCCCATGCTCGAGGTGCAGTACGAGGAGCTGGTGACCGACCCCGAGGCCGGCGCGCGGCGGCTCGTCGAGTTCCTGGGTCTCGAGTGGCAGCCCACGTGCCTCGATTTCCCCATGGCCCGCCGGATGGTGCGGACGGCGAGCACCTCGCAGGTCCGGCGGGGGGTCTACCGCAGCTCCTCCGGGCGGTGGAAGCGCTACGAGGCGCAGCTCGCGCCGCTCATCGCCGCCCTGGACGGGGTCGCGGGCTGATCCGGGTCCTCCGCGTTGGGCCGGCGGCGGCCGGCCACCATCGCGACATCTTTGCGTCTGATAATGACTCCAGGACACGAATGGGTCCATGAATGGAATGAACCCATCCATCTGTTGATCGCCGCGCGCCCATCGCTTACCTTCCCGGCATGACCGATCGCGACCGCATCGCCGCGCTGCTCCGCGCCCACGACATCCAGCCCTCGGCCCAGCGGCTGGCCATCGCGGCGTTCGTCCTGGGGTCCGGCGACCACCCGACTGCCGAGCAGGTGCACCGGGCGGTCACGGCCACCCTGCCGATGGTCTCGCGGGCCACGGTCTACAACACGCTCAAGCTGCTGGTCGAGCGGGGCTTGCTGGATCAGCACCGCGTCGACGATGGCCCGGCGCTGTACGATCCGAACGTCCATCATCATCACCACCTGATCGACGAGGACACCGGCCACGTGGTCGATATCCCGGCCGATGCGATCGAGGTCACACGATTCGACGAACCGGCCGGATACGAGGTGCTCTCGTACACGGTCACGGTCCGCGGCCGACGGCGCGACGCGGGGACGGAGACGCCCCGATCCGCCGCCGGCGACGACGTCCGCGACGGTTGACGGATCTCGTTTTTGCAACGAGATTGCAACCATTCATCCACCCACCGAGGAGGTCCTGATGGCGAAGAAGAAGGAGGGCTGCGTGGCCTCGGCCGCCGGCCCCATCACCTCGTCGTCCGACCAGGGCGACGACCAGGCCCCCGAGACCGTGAAGGAGGAACCCCGCATGCTCGCACGTGTCGGCCAGCCCGCGCCCGATTTCGAGGCGATGGCGTATCTGCCCCACAAGCAGGACTTCGCGCCCGTGAAGCTCTCCGACTACAAGGGCAAGTGGATCACGCTCTGCTTCTACCCCGGCGACTTCACGTTCGTCTGACCCACCGAGCTGGCGGCGGTCGCCGCCATGAACGATGATCTCACCAAGCTGGACGTCCAGGTGCTCGCCATGAGCACGGACAGCCACTTCACCCACAAGATCTGGCAGGAAGAGGAGCTGTCCAAGATGGTGGACGGCGGCGTGCCCTTCCCGATGCTGGCCGACGCCGGCGGCAAGATCGGCGAGGTCTACGGCGTCTACGACCCGGTCGGCGGCGTGGACATCCGGGGCCGCTTCATCATCGACCCGGAGTTCGTGATCCGCGCCATGGAGGTGCTCACGCCCGAGGTCGGCCGCAATCCGGACGAGCTGGTCCGGCAGGTGAAGGCGTACCAGCACATCGTGGCCACGGGCGAGGTCACCCCGTCCGGCTGGGAGCCCGGCGACAAGACGCTGACGCCGAGCCCGGCGCTGGTCGGCCACGTCTGGGAGGAGTGGAAGCCGTAACGACGGCCGACACCGACCCGACCACGAGAGGGGCCCCCGGGGGCCCCTCTCCCTGTCGGTGGAGTTCTCGACGGGTCGATCAGCGCACCAGCGACATCTTCACCATGCGCTCCTGCGCGCCCGCGCGGACGATCGCGAGGTAGACGCCCGCGGACAGGGCCCGGCCGTCGCGGTCGGTGCCGTCCCAGGCGATCGCGTGCCGACCGGCGTCGAGGCGGCCGGCGTCGATCCGCTCGACCAGGCGGCCACGGGCGTCGTAGACGGCGACCCGGACGTCCGCCGCGCGGTCGAGCGCCAGGCGCAGCTCGGTGCGCGGGTTGAAGGGATTGGGCGCGACCGTGACCGTCGCGAGCCCGGCGCCCGGGACGTCGCGCGCCGCGGTCACGTCGCTGTCGCCCGGCAGGGAGCTGCCGAACTCGATGGCGCCCATGTCCACGATGGGCGCCTGCCCGTTGCCGCCGTCGGGCGTGCCGGGGTCGTCGAAGAAGCGGTCGTTGCCGAGCAGGTCGACCGTGACGTCGGCCGGCACGCGGGCATTGTCGCCCGCGTCGATCACCGGCGAACCGGCCAGCGGCACGTAGTCGGCGGCCGCGTCCAGCAGAGCCTCGCCGAACACGTTCCCCTCGCCGACCGAGGTCGCGGTGACGCTGCCGTCGACCAGCGAGTAGTCGAGCTGGGTCAGACCATTGCCGCCGATGTTGCCACCGCCGGCGAGGATGGAGTTCGCCACCGTCGGCGCCGCGTTGTAGGTGGTGAAGAGCGCGAACGTCCCGCTGTCGACGATGGTGCAGCTGGCGATCAGCGGGCTCGAGGTGTTGGAGTAGACCCCGCCGAGCGCGGTGTTGCTCCGGGCGACGAGCAGGTTGACCAGCTCCATCTCGCCGTCGCCCGCGATGTAGAGGCCGCCGCCGGCGAACGCGGTGTTGGCGACGAAGCGGCTCAGCTCGATGCGGCCCGAGGTGCCGGTGGTGTAGATGCCACCACCGCCGAAGGTCGAGAAGACCTGGCCGACGCCGTCGTCGGTGGGCGTCGCCTCGCCGTTGTCGACCACCGTGAGCCAGGTCGCGCGCAGCTGAGCGTGGGTGGCGTAGATCGCCCCGCCGAACTGATGCGCCGAGTTGCCGGTGAACTGGGAGGTCCGCAGCTCGGCCTCGGCGTTCCACAGCACCGCGATCGCGCCGCCGTACCCGGCGAAGTTGGCCTCGAACTCGCAGTTCTCCACCACGAGGCGGCCTCCCTCGGCGGCGATGCCACCGCCCTGGATGCCCATGTTGTCCACGAAGCGCGTGCCACGGACCAGGACGTCGCCGTCCACCGACTGCAGGCCAGCACCGTAGATGCCGTCGTTGTCGGCGATCACACAGTCCTCGATCAGCGGCGAGGCGCCGTCGACGAGCACGCCGCCGCCGGCGCCGACGCCATCGGAGCCGCCCGAGCCGAAGCCGCCGGTGACGGTGAAGCCGCGCAGGACCGCAGCGCGGGACTCTCCGGAGGCGAACACGACCACGTGGCCCGGCTCGCCGCCACCGTCGATGACGGTCACGGCCGCGCCGCCGGTGGACTCGATGACCAGGTCCTTGCCGGAGTAGTCGATGCGTTCGGCGTAGGTGCCCGGCGCGACCAGGATGCGGTCGCCGGAGCTGGCCAGGGCGATGGCCTCGCCGATGGTCGGGGCGTCGGCGGGGACGGCGATGTCGATGGCCTGCGATGTCCGGGCTGGAAGAGCGAGGGCGAGCAGGAGTCCGAGCAGAAAGGTCGCGGAGGTGGTCTTGCTGGTCATGGTGGCCATGGCGAACCCCCTCGATGGCCTGACGTGGTTGCGGCCGACGCCCGTGGTCGCTCGTTCGGTGACCAGGGGCGGCCTGATTAAGTGGACAATTAATGTATACTTTCATGATCCGCAAACCGGGCAGCCCCCGAGCACCGCGGCGCACACGGGCCGTGGCGAGGCACCCGGTCGAGCGGCCAGCCCCCGCTGCGCGACACGGCGTCCCGGACCGGAAAGAGCGGCCATCTGTAAGACCGGCTTGCGCCGGCTCACCCACCAGGGTCGCCGATCACCCAGGTCGACCGGAGGTTCCCGATGCCCCGCCCGCTCGCCCTCGCCCTGCTCGCGTCCTTCGTGACCGCGCTCGCACCCGCCGACGACCTCCTCGAGGACCGCGGCGTCTACCAGCCGCCGTTCTTCGCCGAGTTCCAGGACGTCGAGATCGATGGCTCGCTCGCCTACGTCTTCGGCGTGGGGGGGCTGGCGATCTTCGACGTGAGCGATCCCGACGCGCCGCTGTTCCTCGGCCGCTACGCTCCGCCCGACGACCGGGCGAACCGCTTCTACCGCGGATCGGTCGGCGACGGCGTCGCCTACGGGGGCGCGCGCGAGGCGGGTCTGGACGTCGTGCGCGTCCAGCAGCCGACCAGCCCGACGCTGCTCATGACCGTCGGGGCCGATGGTGTCAGTTACGAGGGCAGCGCGGTCGCGGACGGGATGCTCTACGCCTGCCGGCACGACGCCGGCCTCGAGATCCTCGACCTGTCCGACCCCGAGGCGCCGACCACCGTCGGCGAGCTCGTGACGCTGGCCAACAGCTGGGACGTGGTCGTCCGCGACGGGCTGGCCTACGTCGCCGACGGCATCGGCGGACTGGCGATCGTCGACGTGAGCGATCCGTCGACGCCGACCCTGGTCGCGAGCCTGCCCATCCCCGGCGCGGCCGTCACCGACGTGCAGCTCGCCGGAGACGTCGCCGTGCTCGCCGCCGGCAGCACGGGCCTGGTGACCGTCGACGTATCCACGCCGCTGGACCCCACGCCGCTGGCCGTGTACGACACGTCCGCGATGGCCGCCACGGTGGCCGTCGACGGCGACCTCGCCTTCGTCGCCGACTGGGACGACGTCGAGGTGGTCGACATCGGCGTGCCGGGCGCCCCGGTGGCCGCAGGGCTGGAGAACACGCCCGGGCGGGCGATGGGCCTGGACGTCGCCGATGGCCGCGTCTACGTGGCCGACTGGGCCCGGCTGCGCATCTACGATCACGGACCGACCACGCGTGGCGACATCGAGGTCCCGGAGTGGTTCGAGTTCGGTCCGACGCCACCCGGCACGGCCACCGACACGGTCTTCACCATCACCAACACCGGCGGCGGTCCGCTCACCGTCCACGACATCGAGGTCTTCGACGACGTCTTCGAGTTCACCCCGCCATTGAGCTTCACCGTCGCGGCCGGCGACTCCCGGGACGTCCCGATGCGCTACACCAACCCCGGCCTGGGAGTCGACCTGACGTTCATGCAGGTGCAGTCCGACGACACGGACGAGTCGGTGGTCTCGCTGCCCGTGGTCGGCGAGCCCGATCCCGACGAGCTGGACATCGGCGACCCCGCCCCGCCGTTCACGCTCGTCGACCTCGACGGCGTCACGCACGAGCTCTCGCAGTATCTCGGCCGGGTGGTGGTGCTGGCGTTCTTCGCCAACTGGTGACCGGTCTGCGGTCCGGAGTTCTCGGACCTCGAACCGGCGATCTGGCAGCGCTTCCAGGACCAGGACGTCGTGGTGCTCGGCATCAACCCCGGGCCGGATCCGCTGGAGACGCTGGAGGTGTTCGTGGACGCCTTCCAGATCACGTTCCCCATCCTGCTCGACGACCACACCGTACACGCGCAGTACCGTCAGCCGGGCCCCCAGTCGCCGTTTCCGCTCGACTACGTGATCGACCAGGACGGACTGGTGGCCTACCACGCCACGGAGTACCAGCCGGCGGCCATGGTCGCGGTGATCGAGGACCTGCTGGCGATCGAGACGGCGATCGGAGGGACGCCGCCGAGCACGTGGGCGACGCTCGACGCCGCGCCGAATCCGTTCAATCCGCGCACGCGGATCGTCGTGGAACTGGACCGGCCTTCGCGGGCGACGCTCGACGTGGTCGATGCGCGCGGGCGCCGGGTCCGGCGCCTGCTGGCGGACCGGCCACTGGAGGCCGGCCGCCATGACGTCGGCTTCGACGGGCGCGATGGGCGGGGACGGGAACTGCCGACCGGCGTCTACCTCGCTCGCCTCGAGCTAGGGGACGGGGTCGTGGCCCGGAAACTGACGCTCGTGCGGTAGGCCCGGCACGGCGCAGCCCGGCCACACGGCGGCGTCTCAGGCGGTCGCGTTCGCCTCGTCGTCGGCCTCGTCGTCGGCCTCGGGCCCGGGCTCGGGCTCGATGACCTCGCCGAACTCGTTGACCTGCGCGATCTCCGGGCCCTTGGACTCGGGCTCGTTCTCCTTGCGCTCCTGGCGGCGCGCGCGCTTCTCTTCCTTCTTCTTCTTCTTGGCCAGTTCCTTCTGGCGCTTCTCGTACGTGTACGGGCTACGGGCCATGGCCTCTCCTTCCTCTCTCCGGCGGATGCGACGGGCTCGGGTCTAGACGCGACGGGCCGGCCGGCGCGTGCTGCGACGGGCGCGGCGCGCTCCGAGCCCACGACGGCGGCGCGGCTCGGGCGTCGGCGCGGCCGGCGCGATGTAGAGCCGGGGCCGGAACTCGCCGTAGTCGAATCCGTCGAGCACGCACTGCTCGACGGGCTCGCCCTGGATGGTGCCGATCTCCTGCACCAGCGGCGTGTCGGCGACCAGCGCGAGGTTCACCGCCTCGCCGGTCTTCTGCGCCCGACCCGTGCGGCCGACACGATGCGTGTACGACTCGAGGGTCTCGGGCATGTCGTAATTGATCACGGTCTCGATGTCCACCACGTCGATGCCGCGCGCGGCGACGTCGGTGGCCACGAGCACGTCGTAGCGGCCCTTGCGGAAGCCGTCGATGGCCGCCTGCCGCTTGCTCTGGGGCATGTTGCCCTCGAGCGCGATCACCCGGTGGCCCTGGTAGTTCAGGACCTTCGCCAGGTTGCGGGCGCGGTACTTGGTGCGCGTGAAGACCAGGGTGCGCTCGCGGCGCTTCTCGCGCAGCAGCGCCACCAGCAGCGAGTTCTTCAGGGCCTCGTTCGTGGGGTAGACCGCGTGGGTGACCGTGGCGGCCGGAGCCTGCGCGTCGATGGTCGCGATGGCCGGATCGACGAGGATCCCGTCGGCCAGGCGGCGGATCTCCGGCGGCATGGTCGCCGAGAAGAACAGGTTCTGCCGGTGCACCGGCAACAGGTGCAGGATGCGGCGGAGGTCCGGCAGGAAGCCCATGTCGAACATGCGGTCGGCCTCGTCGAGCACCACGGTCTCGACCGACGAGAGGTCGATGTCGCCATCGTCGTGGATGTCGAGCAGCCGGCCGGGGCAGGCGACGACGATCTCGACGCCGCGGCGGAGCTTCTGGGCCTGCTGCTGCTTGCCGACACCGCCGTACACGGCGAGCGTGCGCAGGCCGGTCTGACGGGCGAAATCCCGCGTCGCCAGGCAGATCTGCTCGGCCAGCTCGCGCGTGGGCGCGATCACGAGAGCCCGCACGCGACGGTCCTTCCGCGCGAGCAGGTTGTGGATGATCGGCAGCATGAAGGCCGCGGTCTTGCCGGTCCCGGTCTGGGCCACGCCGAGCACGTCGCGTCCGGCGAGGACGTCGGGGATGGCGGCTTGCTGGATGGGGGTGGGGTGGATGTAGTCCTGCGCGGCGATCCCGGCCATGATCCGGGGATCGAGATTGAAGTCGTGGAAGGTCAAACCTTGAGTCTCCTTGGCTCCATTGAGCCAAGTCACTCTCAGCTCGACAGATCTCGCGGGTGCTTCCGCGATGGCGACCCCCACCGGATGCGTGGGGCGCTTGGGATCAACCTATGCACGGATCGTGCCGAACGCCAGGATAATCTGGCTCAATGGCGTCGCCGGGCCAGCAGGACCACCGCCACGACGGCCAGCGGCAGCAGGATCCAGAAGAAGTGCTCGGCGATGACGGCGGCCGCCAGGGTGACCGCGAGGATGATCCCGAGCGCGGCCAGCCGCCACTCGAAGTGCACGCCGGCCGTGGTCGTCGTCAGGGCCAGGACGAGCAGCGCGATCAGGCCGGCCGCACTGCGGTCGATGGTGCCGGCGTCGAGCATCAGGAAGGTCAACAGGATCCCGACGATCGCCGCGCACCAGTGCAGGAGCTGTCGCCGGAGCAGGAGCGGCCGGTGCTCGGGATCGTGATGATGCGATCGCCAGGCGAGCAGCACGCCCACGCCGCCGAAGATGGGGATCATCGCCAGCCAGTACCAGAACCCGTACGCCTCGGTGAAATCCATGACCGCGATGCCGCCGATGGCGAGGGTCACCAGGACGATGATGGCGACGTCCCGGACGCGGTGGTCATGGCGGCGGTCGGGCGAGGCGGGATCGGGTCCGCGGTCGACGGACGGATCGGTGGCCATGGGTCGGCCTTTCGATGGGGCGAGGTCCGGCAGGGCGGGACCGTGACGGCGACGGGTTCAGGATAGCATGATTCACCATGGCTTGCCTGCGAGGCGCGGGCATCCTACGCTCGCCCCATGAACGCCGAGCTCGCCCGCCGCTATCTCGCGCTCCTCGGGGTCGATCCCGCCCCGCCCTCGCGGTCCGCCCTGACCGCGATCACCACCGCCCATCTCGCCCGGGTCCCCTTCGAGAACCTGTCGAAGCTCATCGGCCATGGCCGCGGCGAGCCGCCGGGCGTGCCGCCGATCGCGCGCTACCTCGACGGGATCGAGCATCTCGCGCTCGGCGGGACCTGCTACGCCTGCGCGTTCGGACTGCACGCGCTCCTCGGCCACCTCGGGTACGAGGTCCGGCTCTGCGGTGCGGCCATGACGCGGCCCGACGTGCACGTGGTCAACGTGGTCACGCTCGATGGCGAGGACTGGCTGGTGGACGTCGGCTATGGGGCTCCGTTGCTCGCGCCGCTGCCGCTCGGTTCACGCCGGCCGCAGACCGTCGTGCGCGGGGCCGAGCAGTGGACCCTCCAGCCGCGCGACACGACCGGCCGCTCGCGGCTCGAGCACCGGCGCGACGGCGAGGTCGTCCACGGCTACACGCTCGACCCGGCGGCGCGGCGGACGGCGTACTTCGCGCCCATGATCGCCGATTCCTTCCGGCCGGGCGCGGGGTTCCTGACCCGGCTGCGCGTCGCGCGCCACGACGGGCGACGCACCATCTCGGTGCGCGATCGCACCGTCACCGTGGTCGATGGGGATGCCGTGCGCCAGCGGATCCTGGATGCCGACGAGGAGCTCTGCGGGGTCGTCGAGGTCCTCCTGAAGATCCCCGCGTCGGTGACCGCCGAGGCCCTGGCCGCGCTGGCGCGGAACCGGGCGTCGGGTGCCCCCTAGCCCCGATCCCGGATTGTCTGGAGCCCAGGGAGCCGCCATGCTGGCCGATCTCCTGCAGCTGTCCTACTGATGCACTGTCGCTGCATCGGCACGGCCGGGCTCGCCATCGAGCGGATTCCACGCGCCGTCCAGCATTCGGAGTTCGACTGGTTCGACCTCGACCACGACGGCCAGCGGGTCGGCAAGGCCCGCTGCCCGATCGAGCGCGACCGGGTGCGCTTCACCGCGCGGGGGGTCTGGAAGAAGGTGGGGTTCCGGGACCGCGGCGACGGGAACTGGGAATTCTCGAGCGGCTGAACGGGCCTCGTCGGTCTCGACCCCGAGATCAGGACCCGCTCAGGATCGGTGTGTCCAGCCCGATCATGAAGGTCACCCCGTCCTGCCGCGACGGCGAGTTGACGGGGTCGCCGTGGCGGCCGACGATGCCCGCATGAGGATCCTCGCCATCGCCGACACCGTGCCGCCCGCCGTCGAGGCCGACGCCTTTCCGGCCAACCTCCCGCCGTTCGACCTGGTGGTCTCCGCCGGCGACATGCCCGGCCACGTGCTCGAGCTGATCACCATGCGCGTGGACACCCCGCCGGTGTTCGTGGTCGGCAACCACGGCGAGGACTACCTCCGCGATCCCCACGACGGCACGCGCCGGCCGGTCGGCGGCTGCCTCGACGTCCACGCGCGGGTGGTCGAGCACGCCGGCCTCCTGATCGCCGGCATCGAGGGCTGCCTGCGCTACCGTCCGGGTCCGCATCAGTACGGCGATCTGGAGATGGAATGGTTCGCCGCGCGTCTCGCACCGCGCCTGCTGTGGCACCGCACCCGTGGACGCCGCCTCGACGTGCTGCTGACCCACGCCGCACCCGAGGGACCGCACGCCGGCCGCGACCGGCCGCACCGGGGCGTGGCGGCCTTCAACCGGCTCCATCGCTGGTGGCGGCCCCGCGTGCACGTCCACGGCCACGTGCATCTGTACGGCGCCGAGACGGGTCGGGAGTACGTCACCGACGAGGGCGTCCGGGTGATCAACGCCTACGGGATGACCCTCGTCGACCTCTGATCGGGCCGGTGCCGCCGACGGACCGTTCGTCGAGGACGTGGCCGCGATCATGGCCGACGCGTAGGACCTTCTCCGGTGATCACCTCCACGAGCCGGGCCGCGAGCACGCGACCCGGTTCGGCGTCCCGGCTGGTGATCGCCCCGGCGAGGGTCAGATCCAGCGCGGGGAAGTGGTAGGCGAAGGTGTTCCAGAAGCCCGAGTGGCCGAACGCGTGATGGCCGCCGACCTCCATCGCGAACAGGCCCAGCCGGTACGCCGCGGTGCCGCGGCCGGTCATGGCCGCCAGGGAGGTCTGCTCGTGCAGGACCTCGCCCACGAGCAGCCAACGCATGAACACGGCCATGTCCCGCACCGAGCTCACCAGCCCGCCGCCGCCGTACAGGTCGAGCGACGGATCCCAGGCGTGGGTGTCGATGCCACCGACGTACTGGTGCGCGCGCGGGCCGGCCCCCGGTGCCGGCGGCTCCAGCTGCTCCCACCAGGTCGCCTCCAGCCCCAGACGCTCGAACGCCAGGAGCTCGCGGACGGCCGCAGCGAGACCGCGTCCGGTGCGACGCTCGATGATCTCGCCGAGCAGGATGTACCCGGTGTCCGAGTAGACGAACCGCTCGCCCGGCTCGCCCAGCGGGTCGAACCACTCGAGGCAGCGACGGAGCTGCTCCTCGCGCGTCCAGCGGTGGTGCGGGTCGGCCATCACGGCCGCCGCATAGCGGTCGTCGCCCGGATGCTCGGCCAGCCCGCTGGTGTGGGCGAGCACCTGGGCCAGGGTCATGCGCGCGGGCCGGTAGCCGTCGGCCTCCAGCATCGCGACCCACGCCGGCGGCAGGTGATCGGCCAGCACGTCGTCGAGCGCGAGCTCGCCCCGCTCGACCAGCCTCAGCACGGCAGCGGCGACGTAGGTCTTGGTGTTGCTGGCGATGCGATAGGTGTGGGCCGGCGTCAGGGGACGGGCCTCGTCCCGGGCGGCCGACCCGACGACGACGTCCAGGTCCAGACCGAGGCGCGGGCAGATCACGGTGACCGAGGCGCCGGGAGCCGCCGGGTTCTCGGCGAGGAAACCGTCGAGCTTGGCCTCGATGCGCGCGGGCAGGTCGGCGGCGGTGGCGGAGGCGGAGACGAGGACGGCGACGGCGAGCGCGATGGCCATCGGCCGATGCGAGGACCGCGGCATGGGACTCTCCTGGACGTGGACCGGAACCGGGCGCCGGGAGGCGAGACCTGCAGGACGATAGGCGGCGGACGACCTCCGGGCAAGACCCTGGTCGCCGGGACGGGAAGGGGCCCCGACTCCGGTCGGGGCCCCGTGCGCCCGCGGCGATGTCCGTCGGTGAGCTACTCCAGATGCGAACGCAGCATCCAGGCGTTCTTCTCGTGGACCTGCTGGCGCTGGATGCCGAGGTCCTCGGAGACGTCGTCGCCCGCGTCGCTGGCCACCGACGCCATGGCGGCGGCCGCCTCGGCCACCTTGAGCTGGTCGGCCGCGAGCTCC
>WJIQ01000165.1 GCA_014730255.1 bacterium
GAGATCAGCGAGACCCGGTGCGCGGTCTCCACGTCGGGCGCCTCGTAGACGTCCATCGCGTCGTAGGGCCCGAGCAGCGCGTAGTGGGCGAGGAACTTCACTTCCGGGCAGGTCTGGCGCACCTTCTGCAGCCATTCCTTGCCGAGGGCGCGGCGCACCTTGGCGTCGTGCAGGTTCTCGGGCGCGAGTCTGGTCATGAGGATGAAGATGGGCATGGCAGGACCTCCGGCCTGGGTGTTGGCGGCGGCCGGTCCGGCGGACCGACGGCCGGCGTCGGGTCCGCGATCATCCTAGCAGATCATGCGGCTGCGATGCCAGCCGGGCGATCACCGGCACTCGGGCTTAGGTTGGCGGGATCCGCCTGGCGCCCGGCGCCGTCCGTTCCGAGCGATCATCCGGTAGGTTCCGAACCATGAACGAGTCCGCCTCCGCCCCTACGCCGCAACCCACCCGCCCCGGCCTCACCCAGCGCTTACTCGACTGGGTCGAACGCGCCGGCAACAAGCTCCCGCAGCCGGTCACCCTGTTCGCGGCCATGATCGCCCTCGTGCTCGTGGCCTCGCTCGTGTTCTCGCTGCTCGGCACGTCGGCCGAGCACCCGGGCACCGGCGAGACGATCCGCGCGGTGAACCTCCTGAATGCCGAGGGCATCCAGCGCATCTTCACGCAGATGGTCACCGTGTTCACGTCGTTCCCGCCGCTGGGCCTGGTGCTCGCGGTGATGCTCGGCATCGGCGTCGCCGAGCGCTCGGGCCTGGTCGCCGCCGGCCTGAAGGGTTTCGTCGCCGTGGTCCCGCGCCGGCTGGTGACCATGGCGCTGGTGACCGCGGGCATGCTCTCGTCCGTCGCCGCCGACGCCGGCTACGTGGTGCTCATACCCCTCGGCGCGGTGATCTTCCGCAGCATGGGCCGCCATCCGCTGGCCGGTCTGGCCGCGGCGTTCGCCGGCGTCTCGGGCGGCTTCGGCGCCAACCTCTTCCTCACCGGCCTCGACCCCCTGATGGCCGGCTTCACCCAGCCCGCCGCACGCATGATCGATCCGGCGTACACCGTCGACCCCACCGCCAACTGGTGGCTCCTGGCCGCGTCGGTGCCCGTGGTCGCGATCGCCGGCACGTACGTGACCGAACGCATCCTCGAGCCGCGGCTCGGCCAGTGGCGTCCGGAGGAGGGCGAGGAGCTGCCGGGCGAGGTCGACGGCGGCGACGGTGCCGGCGCTGACACCGGTGACGACGATCAGACCCGCGACCTCAATGCGACCGAGCGCAAGGCGCTGCTGTGGGCCAACCTCACCGGCGCGGCGATCCTGGTCCTGATCGCGGCGGCCTCGATCCAGCCGGGCGGCATCTTCCGGGCCGAGGACGGCTCGTTCGACCCGCTGTTCGCGGCCATCGTGCCCCTGATGATGGTGCTGTTCTTCATTCCGGGCCTGGTCTACGGCCGGATCACCGGCAGCGTGAAGGGCGACAAGGACGTCGCCCAGATGACCGCCGGCTCCATGGCCGACATGGGCGCCTACATCGTGCTCGCCTTCGTGGCCGCGCAGTTCGTGGCCTACTTCAACTGGTCGAACCTCGGCGTGATCTTCGCCATCTCCGGCGCCGATCTGCTGCAGTCGATCGGCTTCACCGGCATCCCGCTGATCGTCACCTTCATCCTGGTGTCCTCGTTCATCAACCTGTTGATCGGCTCGGCCTCGGCCAAGTGGGCGATCATGGCGCCGATCTTCGTGCCCATGCTCATGCTCATGGGCTACTCGCCCGAGCTGACGCAGGCCGCCTACCGCATCGGCGACTCGTACAGCAACATCCTGACGCCACTCCTGCCGTACTTCCCGCTGATCATCGTGTTCGCGCAGAAGTACCAGAAGGACCTGGGCATCGGGACGATCATCTCGCTGATGCTGCCGTACGCGATCGTGTTCGCGATCGCGCGCATCGTGATGCTGGTGATCTGGATGCTGATCGGCCTGCCGATCGGACCGGACGCGCCGCTGGAGTACACGCCGTAGGCCGCCTCGGGCGGACACCGGCGACGGAGACCGTGGCGGCCGGCAGTGCCACCGCCACGGTGCCTCCACCATCGAAAGGACCGACGATGACCAAGCTGCTCGCCACCCTCACCGGCCCGGCCGATCCCGGCCGCCGGCAGGACCTCGCCGGCTGGGGCCTGCTGATCATGCGCGTGGCGCTCGGCGCCATGATGCTCGGCGCCCACGGCTGGGCCAAGCTGACGAACTTCAGCGCCTACGCGACCCAGTTCCCCGACCCTCTCGGCCTGGGCGCGAACCCGAGCCTGGCGCTGGCGGTGTTCGCCGAGGTGTTCTGCTCGCTGGCCATCATCCTGGGGCTGTTCACGCGCTGGGCCGCGGTGCCCCTGATCGTCACCATGCTCGTGGCGGCGGCCATCGTGCACGCGGACGATCCGTGGCAGAAGAAGGAGTTCGCGCTGCTCTACCTGATCCCGATGCTGACGCTGGTCTTCACCGGACCGGGGAAGCTGGCGCTGGACGATCGGTTGCGGCCGCGCCGCTAGCCCGGTGCGCCCGCAGCCACTGCCGCGCCCCCTGGTCGCCGGGGTTGATCTCGAGCAGCTTCTCGAACGCCTCGGCCGCCTTCCCGGTCTCCCCCCGGCGATCGTACAGGTCGCCGAGGTTGCCCCAGGCCTGCCAGTAGCCCGGATCGACCACGAGCACCTCGCGGAAGGTGCGCTCGGCCTCGTCCAGGCGGTCGAGCTGCAGGAGCGCCAGGCCGGCGCCGAACAGGGCGTGGGCGTTGGGCTCGGCCCGGTGGATGGCCTCGAACTCCGCGTGCGCCTGGTCGGCCTGGCCGGCGTACAGCCGGACCCAGGCCATGCCCAGGCGGGCGCCGGCATGGTCCGGCTCGGCCTTCAGCACCGCCTGGAACTGGCCGGCCGCGTCCTGGATCTCGCCCGTCTGCAGGAGCATCTCGCCGGTGCGCACGCGGGCCTCGAGCGAGCGGGGGTTGGCGCGCGCCCAGCCGGCGTAGACGCGCAGCGCCTCGCTCGCGCGCCCGCTGCGGGTCAGCAGATCGCCGAGCGAGACGTACAGCGGCTCCTCGATGCGCGCGAATTCGGACGGCGGGACGACTCCGCGCTGGGCCACGGCCTGGCGATAGGCGTCGATGGCGCGGTCGTCGTCCTCGATCGCCTGGTAGCTCTGGCCGAGCGAGTACCAGATGAACGGGTTGCCGAAGCCGTCGTGCGGGTCGAACGACACGAGGTCGGGGCCGACGGACACGACCGCCGCCACGACGACGGCGATCCAGGCCGGCCGCGGCACGTCCCAGCGCTTCGTGCGCCATGCGGCCCATAGCCAGTCCAGCCCGCCCGCCGCGGGCACCACCAGCAGGGCCAGCAACGGCAGCCGGAACCGGCCGTTGACGAAGAACACCGCCAGGGTGAGGGCGAAGGCGACCGCGCTGGCCAGGAGCAACCAGCGCGCGCCCGGATCGAGGTCGCGTCGCCAGAACCCGAGCACCGCCAGCAGCAGCACCGGCGCGAAGCCCAGCCAGACCGGCCAGCTCAACAGCGACGACCGGTCGCGCCAGAAGTAGAGGTGCTTGGTGTTCGAGCGCTCGTGCATGGCCACGAGCAGGCGCAGCTTCTCGAGCTGGAGCCGCAGCGCCGCGCCGGGGTGGTCGGCCCAGAAGGCCAGCGCCTTGCCGGCGAAGTGCCGGTCGACGGCGGTCTCGTCCAGCAGGCGGCCGGTCTCGCGCTCGGCCATGCGGGTGAGGTTCTCGGGCATGTCCAGGCGCGAGGGCGGGACCTCGGGCAGCACCACCGAGGCGCCGTCTGCCTGCGGGTTGTTGCCGATGTAGAGGTTCACCCCCCCGGAGGTGGCGATCGGCGAGGTCGGCGCGCCGTGGCGCAGGTTGTGGATGGTCACCGGCAAGATCGCCAGGACGACCCCGGCCACCAGCAGCGCCCAGCCCGGCGCGCGCCAGCTCGAGGACCGGTGGCGGAGCACGAACCACGCCCACACCGGCACCAGCACCAGCAGGTTCGGCCGCGCCAGGCAAGCGACGCCCAGGGCGAGCCCGGCCCACAGGAACGCCGGGCGCGCGTCCGCCGGCGCCCGCAGGACCAGCCAGACGGCCAGCAGCAGGAGCGTCACCGTCACGGAGACGGCCAGCATCTCGGCGGCGAAGAAGATGCTGGGCCAGAGCACGGCGTACATCACGCCCGCCATCCAGCCCGCGCGCGGCGACCACAGACGCCGGGCGATCAGCGCGACCAGACCGGCACCGAGGGCGGAGATCAGCGCCTGGACCATCAAGACCGCGAGCGTGTCGTCGGCCCCGAATACCGCATACAGTCCACCGAGCACGAACGGGTAGAGGGGCGCGGCGAAGAACGGCGCGGCGGGCGGCCAGTCGCCGGCCACCAGGTCGCGGGCCTGCAGATCGTGGACCGCGGCGTCCATCACCGGCCGCAGCCAGTGCGGATTGACCGCGGGGTCGGACATCAGGATGACCTGCACCGCGCGCAGCAGGAAGGCCAGGGCGACGACCGCCACCACCATGATCGCCACGGATCTGCGCTCGCCACCGTTCAATGCACGTACCCCAGGGCGCGCAGACGCCGGGCGGCGTCCTCGCCGATGGTCAGCTCCTCGCGAAGCTCGTCGGTCCAGCCCGCGGTGTGGTCGACCTGCCAGGCGTGGAGCTTCTCCAGGAGCGCCCGCTGCACCGGATCGTCCGGGTTCCACAGGTCGTCCTGCTCGAGCGGGTCGGTGGCCAGGTGATAGAACTCCCAGGACCCGTCGACGAGGTCGTGCACCAGCTTGTGGTCGCCCTCGATGGCGGCCGTCTTGTAGTAGCGCTTCACCTCGCCATCGCCCGATGGCCAGCCCTGGGGCGAGATGTACGAGACCTCGGCCAGCAGCGTCCGGTCGGGCGGGATCGCCTCGCCACGCAGCGCCGGCGCGAGGGAGACGCCCCGCCAGCCCGGATCCGGCGCCAGGCCCTGCAGGTCGAGCACCGTGGGCATGATGTCCAGGATCGACACGCGCTCGTCGATGCGCCGTGCCTCGTACCGGCCCGGCGCGTGGACGATCAGCGGCACGTGGATCAGCTCCTCGTACAGGGTCGCCGTGTGGCCGATCCAGCCGTGCTGCATGAACTCCTCGCCGTGGTCGGCGGTCAGCACGACGACCGTGTCGTCGCGCCGGCCCAGCTCCTCGAGCCGGGCCAGGAGGCGCCCGACGTGGTGATCGGTGAAGGCGATCTCCTCGCGGTAGAGCCCCTCGAGGTAGGCGACGTCCTCGGCGTCCAGCTCGTCGCGCATGGCGCGCAGGTCGGCGATGTCCATGCCGGGCAGCAGGTCGCCGTCGTAGCCGGAGGTCTCGTCGAACTGCGGGTGGTGATTGAAGTACCAGTGCGGGTCGAAGTAGTGCACGAAGAGGAAGTACGGCGCGTCGCCGAACCGCTCGAGCGCGGCGATCGCGTGGTCGGTCACCTCGGCCGACGTGATCGACCGGTGGTCGCCGACGGGCTCGTCGTCGTACGTGTCGAAGCCCTGTCCATAGCCCAGCTCGTCGCCGATCACGAAGTGGCTGATCACCCCGCCGGTGCGCAGGCCGCGGCGCTTGAGGTGCTCGGCGAGCGTCGTGTGCTCGCGATCGAGGGTGTCGAAGATGTGCCGGACGCCGTGCTCGGACGGCATGCGCGAGGTGATCAGCGAGGCGACCACGGGCTGGGTCCACGGCGCCACCGAGCTGCAGCGCGTGAAGTGGACGCCCTCGCGGGCGAGCCGATCGATGGTGGGGCTGTTCCCGAGGCCGGGCGTGTGGGCGCCGAGGTAGCGGGCCCCCACGGTATCGATGACGATCAGCAGGACGCTGTGGTCGGGCTCGGGGAGGTCCTCACGAGCGGCATCCCCCCCGCCGCAACCGGCGAGGAGGGCGACGAGGAGTGTTCCGGAGGCGATCAAGACGCGCACGATGGGACCTCGGGGACAGGGGGACCGACCGCTACCGCCGGTAGTATACACGCGTTCAAGATGGTCAGGTACCTCCTGCGGTGTCAATCGCTTGCGCGATGTCCAGCCAGGCCATCACGACCCATCATGTTTCCACCTGCGCCATAAAAATCCCCTTGATGTCCAGTTATTTACAATTACGACCCTTGACATTGTCTAGACCTTGTCTACGTTGACGGCTGTTCCGGCCAGCGCCGCCCCGGACGCCGGCCACGAAGACCCCGGCTGACGCCGACCCCATAGAGAGGAAGACCACCATGAAGAAGCTCCTGACCATCGCCCTGATGATGACCGCCATGACCGGCGCGGCCATCGCCCAGACCGCCACCGTGCAGGTCATCCACAACAGCCCCGACCCGGCCGCCGCCA
>WJIQ01000166.1 GCA_014730255.1 bacterium
CAGACAAGTGAGGTCCAAGGATGGAGGAGAGAACCCTGCTCGCGGCCGAGGCCGGCAAGGTCGCCAAGAAGGCCGTGAAGAAGGCCACGAAGAAGAAGGCGACCAAGAAGAAGGCGACCAAGAAGAAGGCCGCCAAGAAGACCACGAAGAAGGCGGCCAAGAAGACGACCAAGAAGGCCGCCAAGAAGACGGCCAAGAAGGCCACGAAGAAGAAGGCGACCAAGAAGAAGGCCACGAAGAAGAAGGCCACGAAGAAGGCCGCCAAGAAGTAGGCTAGGGCCTGAGGCGACCTGGGGCTGGCGTGGCTGGCCCTTCGAGAAGCAAGCCACCCGGGGATTCCCCGGGTGGCTTCTTCTTTCGTGATCGACGTCTCGAGACGAGGGGGCGGCTGACGAGAAATCGGCCCCGACATCCTGCGATGCCGGGGCCGTCTCCTCGTCACGAGCGATGGTGGCCGAAGCTGGCTCAGTCCTCCTCGGCGAGCTCCGCCTCGTGACGCGCGCGGACGTCCGCCGGCACGACGTCGACGAAGAAGGACAGGCCCACGGAGATGTCCGTGTAGGTCACGGTCTTGTCGTAGTGCAGTTCCTCGCGGCTCATCGAGTACGACGTCAGGTCGAACTGAGCGAAGGCCGAGACGTTGTCCGAGAAGTGCCGCCGCAGGCCGGCCGAGCCGATGAGGAACAGTCCGCCCACGTCCTCGAGGTTGCTGAAGCTGGTGATCACGCCGCCGAAGCCGAAGCCGAGGTAGGGCTTGATGCCGAAGATGTCGACGTCGTTGATGTCGTACATCATCTCCAGCGCGCCGCGCATGATCTGCACGTTGTCGTCGCGGTCGATCTCCTCGCGGACCGGGTTCTCCTCGTCATGCTGGTTGATCATCGAGAGGTAGGCCTCGGTCCTGGTGTAGCTGAACACCAGGTCGAGATGGAAGGATTCGCTCAGGTACGTACCGACCCGGACGCCGCCGGTCACCCCGTCCTCGATCTCCTTGATGGGGGCGTCGTAGATGGTGTAGTCGAGCTCGTCCAGCTCCCACAGCGATCCGTCGAAGCTCATCACCCGCTGGGTGCCCTCCTCGACATAGGTCTGGTCGTCCATCAGTGGGAGGTTCAGGTAATCGTCGCCGCCGAACAGGCCACCGAAGACCTGGACCGTATAGGCCTTGACCTTGTAGCTGTCCCAGGTCTCCTCGACCTCGCCCTCGTCGGCGAGGGGGTCATCCTCGACGGGTTCCTGGGCCAGGGCTGGCGTGGCCAGCACCACGAAGGCCAGCGCGAAGATCACAGCCGGGAAGAGCCTCGAATTCATGCGGGGTACCTCGACGGTCTAGTGGGGACCAAAGCCCGCCAGAACGCGGTCGCCGCGGGGCCTGGCGGCGTCTCGGACCGGCGTCCGGGTGGTCGCGTCGACATGTAACGGTAATGGCTGCCAGGCAGGGTGTCCAGCCGGAATTACCGCTCTAATCGCTTGTGATGAATGTAAGAAACGCGACCGTGGCGAACAAGCCGGGCGGTCGATCGGGCCGTATTGACAGCGTCCGGGACGATGGCTAATATTGCCGTTCGTTTACGTTTGCGGGCGGCCACGGCCCCGGGGTCCCGCGTCCGGGGAGCGGCCGCCGTTCGTGCCACGTCTTTTCCGATCCGAGTCGGGATCCCTGGAACCCGGATACGCGCCGGACGCGTTTCCGGGCGGGACCGTCGCCGGCCACGATCGACCCGGGAGGACCCACCTTGAAGAGCTATCCGATGGACAAGATCCGAAACATCGCACTGGTCGCCCCGCACGGGGTCGGCAAGACGGCGCTCGCCGACGCGATGCTGCACGTGACCGGCAAGGTGGGCCGTCGCGGGAACGTCGACGATGGCAGCTCGGTGTTCGACTACCTCGAGGAGGAGATCGAGAAGAAGGAGACGATCTCCGCCTCGCTGGCCTGGACCGAGGTCGAGGGCTGCAAGATCAACATCATCGACACGCCCGGCGTGGCCGACTTCCGTGGCGACGTCTACGCGAGCCTCGGTGTGGTCGAGGGCGCGCTGTTCGTGGTCAAGGCCGACGGCGGCTACGAGATCGCGTCGGACAGCCTGTGGCGCCTGCTGCGCGAGCACGAGATTCCGAGCTTCATCGTGGTCAACCGCATGAACAAGGAGCATGCCGACTGGCAGGCGAGCGTGGAGAGCATCCAGGAGATGGTGGGCGTGAACGCCGTGCCGGTGCAGCTGCCGATCGGCGACAAGGAGGGCTTCCGGGGCGTGGTCGACCTGATCACGATGAAGGCCTACGTCACCGAGGGCGAGAAGACCGTCGAGCAGGACATCCCGGCCGACCTGCAGGATGCGGCCCAGGCCGCGCGCGAGGCGCTGCTCGATCCGGCGGCCGAGGCGGTCGACGAGCTGATGGAAAAATACCTCGAGGAGATGACCCTCACCGACGAGGAGCTGATCCGTGGTCTGAAGACCGGCATCGAGAGCGGCACCTTCTTCCCCGTCCTGGCCACGGCCGCCGACAGCGAGGCCGGCGTGCAGGCGTTGCTGGGCTCGGTCGTCGACCTGCTGCCCAGCGCAGCGGCGCGCAGCGAGGTCGAGGGCCTCGACGCCGCGGGCGAGGAGGCGACCTTCGCGTGCAGCCCCGACGGCGACCCGCTCATCTACGCCTTCAAGAAGCAGTACGAGGCCCAGGGCGGCGACGTCGTCTGGGTGCGCGTCTTCAGCGGCCAGGCGTCGAGCGGCGACAACCTCAACACCCAGAACGGCGACTCCGAGCGGCTCGGCCAGATGTCGGCCGCGGTCGGCAAGCACAAGGACAAGATGGACACCGTGCCGGCCGGCGACATCGCGCAGGCCGCCAAGCTGAAGGTCACCGGCGCGGGCATCACGCTGACCGGAAAGGGCACCTTCCAGCTGCCGCCGATCCCGTTCCCGGTGCCGACCAACGCCGAGGCCATCAGCCCGAAGACGGCTGGCGACGAGGACAAGATGGCCGCCGGTCTGAACAAGATCCACGAGGAGGACCCCACCTTCAATCTCGACCACCAGCCGCACCTGTCGCAGACGCTGCTGGTCACGCAAGGGGACATGCACACCGCGTACATCCTGGACAAGCTCAAGCGGACCGCGGGCGTCGAGGTCGAGCGGTCACGGCCGCGCGTGGCGTTCAAGGAGACCCTCCGGGGCAAGACCGAGGTCCAGGGCCGGCACAAGAAGCAGACCGGTGGCCGCGGGCAGTTCGGCGACGTGCACCTGCGGATCGAGGCCAACGAGCGCGGTGCGGGTTTCGAGTTCCTCGACGAGATCGTGGGCGGCGTGGTGCCGGGCAAGTTCATCCCGGCCGTGGAGAAGGGCTGCCGCGAGACGCTGGCCGATGGCCTGATCGCCGGGTACGAGATGGTCGACGTCAAGGTGGCCCTGTTCTTCGGCAGCTACCACAACGTCGACTCGAGCGAGGCGGCGTTCAAGTCGGCCGCGCGCATCGCGCTGCAGAAGGCGGTCGAGGAGAAGGCCGGTGAGGTCCGCCCGGTCATCCTCGAGCCGATCATGAACGTGCGCATCGTCGTGCCCAAGGACTACATGGGCGACGTCATGGGCGACATCTCCACCCGCCGCGGGGCGATCCAGGGCTCGGAGGCCGAGGGCCCGTTCCAGATCATCTCGGCCCAGGTGCCCGAGGACGAGCTCTACCACTACGCCACGTCGCTGCGGTCGATGACCCAGGGCACGGGGACGTTCACCGTCGAGCCCTCGCACTACGCCGAGGTGCCGGGCGATGTCCAGAAGCGCCTGGTCGAGGAGTACCAGGCGAGTCGCAACAAGGGCGATTAGGAGGTCGGACGTGGCCGGACACTCCAAGTGGGCGAACATCAAGCACCGCAAGGCGGCGCAGGACGCCAAGCGGGCCAAGGTATGGACGCGCCTCATCCGTGAGGTCACCATCGCCGCCCGCGAGGGTGGCGGCGATCCGGAGGCGAACCCCCGGCTGCGTGCGGCGGTCACCTCGGCGCGCGCGGCCAACATGCCCAACGACACGGTCGAGCGGGCGATCAAGAAGGGCACCGGCGACCTCGACGGCGTCTCGTACGAGGAGATCAATTACGAGGGGTACGGCCCCGGCGGTGTCGCCCTGCTCGTCGAGACGCAGACCGACAACAAGAACCGCACGGCCGCCGAGGTCCGGCACGTCTTCACCAAGTACAACGGCAAGCTCGGGTCGACCGGCTGCGTGGCCTACCTGTTCGAGCGCAAGGGGCTGATCGTCGTCGGTAGCGAGGAGGCCGGGATTGACGTGGACGCCGTGATGGATCTCGCCATCGAGAACGGGGCCGAGGACGTGGAGGAGGCCGAGGGCAACGTGGTCGTGACCACGGCCTTCGAGGACCTGCACAACGTCAGCAGCGCGATCCAGGAGGCTGGCCATCCGGTGCAGAGCGCCGAGCTGGTCATGGAGCCGAGCACCGAGGTCAAGATCACCGACGAGAAGGAGGCCGCCGGGGTCCTGCGTCTGGTGAACATGCTCGACGATCTCGACGACGTCTCGCGCGTGTCGGCCAACTTCGACATCGACGACGACCTCATGGCGAAGCTAGACTCCTGATCCGAGCAGGTCGCAACCGGGCGGGGGGCGACACGAGCGCCCCCCGCTTCGTATCTGGAGAGCGCGCATGACCGCCGAGCATCGCATCCTGGGCATCGATCCCGGTTCGCACGCCACCGGGTGGGGCGTGGTATCGGTCACGCCGATGGTGCGCCGCATCGCCAGCGGGGTCGTCCGGCCCGGGCGAGAGCTGGCCCTGCCCGGCCGGTTGCTGCTGATCCACGAGGCGCTCACGGCGGTGATCGCCGAGCATGCTCCGGACGTCATGGTCGTCGAATCGCTCTTCAACGCCCGCAATGCCCGCAGCTCGCTGGTCCTGGGCCATGCCCGGGGCGCCGCCCTGCTCGCCGGCGCGCGGGCCGGCCTCCAGGTGTGCGAGTACTCCCCCGGCGAGATCAAGAAGGCGCTCACGGGCAATGGTCAGGCGGGCAAGGAGCAGGTGCGGTTCATGGTCATGCGGCTGTTGACGCTGCGCCAGGCGCCCGGCCTGGACGAGAGCGATGCCCTGGCCATCGCCCTTGCGCATCAGGGGCGCACACGCGTGCCACGGGTCTCGAGGTCGCACGCATGATCGCCTTCGTGGATGGGATCCTCGCCGCGCCGGGGCCGGACGCCGTGGTCGCGATCGCCGACGGGGCGGTCGGCCTGGACGTCCTGGTGTCCGAGCGAGGGGCCGCGGCGTTGCCCGCGGTCGGCGAGCGCGTGCGGCTGTGGACCCATCTCTCGGTGCGGGAGGACGGCTGGACCCTGTTCGGCTTCCCGTCGCGCGAGGAACGCACCATGTTCCGGCTGCTGGTCACCGTCTCGGGCATCGGGCCGAAGGTGGCGCTGGGCATGCTGTCCGGGGCGGGCCCGGCCGAGATCGCGCGCAGCCTGGCCCTGGGCGACGAGAAGGCGCTGGCCCGTCTGCCGGGCATCGGCAAGAAGAGCGCCGCGCGGCTGGTGGTCGAGCTCGGACAGCGCATCCCGCAGGAGCTGGCCGCCGTCGAGGCCGCCACCGTGGCGGGGCACGCACCGGGTGCCGACCGTGAGCTGGAGGACGCCCTCGCCGTGCTGACGACCATGGGACTGCCCGTGGCGCGGGCGGAGGCGCTGCTGCAGACCGTGCGCGAGGCGAACCCCGAGCTCGCGAGCGACGCCCAGGCGTGGGTGCGAGCGGCGCTCGGCGGCATGGATGCGCCTGGTCGCTGACCGACGGACCGGCGTGGACCGGTGAGGTGAAAGGACCCGACCGTGGACGACCAGCGGTGGACGGACCCGACCGAGCAGGAGGGCGAGCGCGAGCTCGACCGCAGCCTGCGGCCGCGCAGCCTCGACGAGTTCGTCGGCCAGGAGAAGGTCAAGGAGAACCTGCGCGTGTTCGTGACCGCCGCGCGCCAGCGTGGCGAGGTGCTCGATCACGTGCTGCTGCACGGGCCGCCGGGCCTGGGCAAGACGACGCTCGCCCAGATCCTCGCCGTGGAGATGGACCTGGAGATCCGGCTCACCAGCGGGCCCGCGTTCCAGAACTCGGCCGAGCTCATCGCGCTCCTCTCCGAGCAGGCCGACCGGCGGGCCATCTTCATCGACGAGATCCACCGGCTCAGCCGCGTCATCGAGGAGCACCTCTACCCGGCGATGGAGGACTGGCGGGTCGAGCTGATCATCGACAAGGGGCCGGGCGCGAGGCACTTCAACCTGCAGCTCGAGCCGTTCACGCTCATCGGTGCGACCACCCGCGCGGGGCTGATCACGCCGGCCCTGCGCAGCCGCTTCGGCATCGTCTGTCACCTCGACTTCTATCCCGCCGACGAGCTGGCGATCATCGTCCGGCGCTCGGCGCGCCTGCTGGACATCGCCATCGACGAGGCCGGCGCGGTGGAGATCGCACGCCGCAGCCGTGGCACCCCGCGCGCGGCCAACCGTCTGCTCAGGCGCGTGCGCGACTTCGCCCAGGTGGCCGGCCATGACGCCATCGACCAGGCCTCGGCCGACCGCGGCCTCGCGCTGCTGGGGGTCGACCAGCTGGGGCTCGAGCCCCTGGACCGGCGCTATCTGGAGATCATCTGCAACCACTTCCAGGGCGGACCGGTCGGGATCCAGAACCTCGCCGTCTCGCTGGGCGAGGAGCTGGACACGCTCGAGGACGTGGTCGAGCCGTTCCTCATCCAGACCGGATTGCTCAAGCGGACCCCGCGGGGCCGTGAGGTCACGCCGGGCGGGTGGCGTCACATCGGCCTCGAACCGCCCGGTGGCGCGGCCGCGGGCCAGGGTGAGCTGCTCTGACATGACCGCCGACGACGCCTACCGGTTCGACCTGCCCGAGGAGCTGATCGCGCAGGAACCCCCGGCCGAACGCGGGCGGTCGCGACTCCTGGTGGCCGAGCGCCACGGTCGCGTCCGCGGCATCGTGCCGTTCGCCGGGCTGTGCGACCTGCTGCGCGACGGCGACCTGCTGGTGGTCAATGACAGCCGCGTCCTGCCGGCCCGGCTCTGGGCCCGGCGCGCCGACACCGGGGGCGAGATCGAGCTGCTGCTCGTGCGCCCGGATCGGGGGGAGGCCGCAGCCTGGGAGGCGATGGCGCGCCCGGCGCGCCGGCTGCGGCCGGGACAGAGGCTGCTCGTCCGCGATGTGCGCGGTGGCGGCGCCGGGGCCGAGCTCATCGTGCATGCCCGCCGCGAGTCCGGAGAGGTGCTGGTCGGCAGCGCGACCGGAGAGGACCTGGGGGCCGTGGCCGAGCGGCTCGGCGTCGTGCCGCTGCCTCCGTACATCCGGCGCGACCCGGAGGCGGCCGATTTCACCGAGCACGACCGGCGCGACCGGGAGCGTTACCAGACCGTGTACGCGCGCACCGATCCGCAGGCGACCCGCTCGGTGGCCGCCCCGACCGCCGGGCTGCACTTCGCACCGCGCATCCTGGCCGCGCTCGAGGCGCGGGGCGTGGGCATCGCGCGCGTCACGCTGCACGTCGGGCCGGGCACGTTCCAGCCCCCGAGCGACGACCAGCTCGCCGCCGGCCGGCTGCATCCCGAGGCGTTCGTCATGCCCGCCGCGACGGTGGCCGCGGTGGCCCGCTGCCGGTCCGCCGGTGGACGCGTGGTGGCCGTCGGCACCACCAGCCTGCGCGTCCTCGAGACGGTGGCCGGCCTCGGCCTTCCTGCCGACGCCCCGCCGGGGACCCGTCGGCGCTGGGACGATCGACCACAAGGGGATGCGGTCTTCTGGGGAGAGGCGATCCGCGAGGACGCGGGCTGGCACGTGCGTGGGACGACGCGCCTGTTCCTGCGCCCGCCCGACGTGGTCACGGCGGCCGACGCCCTGGTGACCAACTTCCACCTGCCCGGTTCGAGCCTGCTCATGCTGGTGGCCGCGTTCGGCGGGGAGGACCTGTGGCGGGAGGCCTACCGGGAGGCGGTCGCGGCGCGGCTGCGCTTCTATAGCTACGGCGATGCGATGCTCCTCTTGCCCGGGGAAGGGGGTGCGCGGTGAGCGATACCCTGGCACGGCCATTCGACTTCGCGCCCGGCCATCGCGAGGCGGGCAGCCGCGCGCGGCTGGGCACGCTGCACACGCCGCACGGCGACGTCGCGACCCCGGTGTTCATGCCGGTGGGGACGGCGGGTTCGGTCAAGGCGGTCACCTTCGAGCAGGTCGAGGCCACCGGGGCGCGCATCATCCTCGGCAACACCTACCACCTGCATCTGCGGCCCGGTCACGAGCTGGTCGCCGGGCGCGGTGGCCTGCACCGGTTCCTCGGCTGGTCGGGGGCCATGCTCACCGACAGCGCCGGCTTCCAGGTCTTCTCGCTCACCGACCTGGTGAAGGTCGACGAGGACGGGGTCTCGTTCCGTTCCCACCTCGACGGCGAGCGCCTGCGCTTCACGCCGGAACTCAGCATGGAGGTGCAGCTCGGCCTCGGCGCGGACATCGTCATGGCCTTCGATCAGTGCGTGCCGGCCGACGCCGGGCCGGCGGAGGTGGCGCGGGCGGTCGACCGGACCCAGCGCTGGCTCGCGCGATGCGTGGCCGCGGTCGGACGTGGCGGCCGCCACCGGGCGGACGACTACGAGCGGGTCCTGTTCGGGATCATGCAGGGCGGGACGCTGCCCGCCGAGCGCCGCCGGCACGCGACGATGCTCGTCGACCTCGACCTGCCCGGCTACGCCATCGGCGGCCTGTCCGTCGGCGAGCCCAAGGAGGTCCTGCACGAGATGATCGACCTGGCGGCGCCGCTGCTCCCGGACGATCGGCCGCGCTACCTGATGGGCGTGGGGTATCCCGACGACATCGTCACCGCGGTGCTGGCGGGCGTGGACATGTTCGACTGCGTGCTGCCGACCCGCATGGCCCGCACGGGATCGGTCCTGACCTGGGATGGGCGCATGGTGGTCAAGAACCGCGAGTATCAGCGCGACGACCGGCCGATCGACGCGACCTGCCCCTGTCCGGTGTGCGCACGGCACAGCCGCGCCTACATCCGCCACCTGTTTCAGGCGCGCGAACTGCTCGGTCCGATGCTGGCGACCCAGCACAACCTGTGGTTCTATCAGGAGCTCATGCGCGGGATCCGGGCGGCGATCGCCGAGGACCAGCTTCCGGATCTCGCCCGGGACGTCCGCCGGCGCTGGAGCGAGGGGGAACGGCGCCGGCTCGACGGGGTCGCGCGCCGCGAGCCGGGCGGCCGCAAGCGCTAGGTCGTGCCGCGAGCCATGTTGCGGGTTGCCCACGTTCCGGTCACGACCCATTATAGGCACTCGATCCGCCGCCGGGCGGATCGGACGCCAGCCGAACCAACGACAAGGAGTCACGCGTGACCTTCTGGACCTTCCTGGCCATGGCCGCGCCGCCCGCCGAGGGCGGATCAGGCGGTGGCGGCAGCCCGATCTACATGTTCGGGATGATGGCCGTCATCTTCGCCATCATGTACTTCATGATCATCCGCCCGCAG
>WJIQ01000021.1 GCA_014730255.1 bacterium
GCCTCCTCGGTCGACCCGAAGATGGACAGGGCCGCGTGCCCGTGGTGGTCGGGCCCCTCCCAGTTGTAGGAGCCACCGAGGGGCGTGCCGTCGGCCCAGATCTGCGGATCGATGTACCGGTCCATGCCCGGCGGCAGGAACTCGTGACTGTCGGCCGGGAAGCTGCCGTGCTCGGCGAGGTAGGCCACGAATCCGGTGCTCAGGGTCCTGAGCTCGGCCGCGGTGACACCGCACTGGGCGTTGCGCTTCTGGCTGGAGAACGCGGGCACCGAGATGGCCACCAGCAGGCCGACGATCACGATCACGACCATGAGCTCGACGAGGGTGAATCCACGCTGGTCGGGCGGAAATGGGCGACGGGTGTCCATGCAGACAACTCCCGATGGGACGCGGGTCGCGCAACATGCAATGCGCTCGTGCTCCACACGCTCATCGAGCAAGGAGCGCGCCCGATCGGGGACGGATCGCGCCTCGACGTGGGCGTCGTCTCCGCTATGCTACCCGGAGTCCGCGTCGACCCGTCCGCCGACCCGCACGAAAGATTCGCCATGCCGCGCTTGCAATTGACCCCCCTTTCTGCTTACCATTTCTCTACCGACCTGGTCGTGAGGGTCACCGATGTCAATTACGGTGGCCATCTCGGAAACGACCGACTCCTGGCCCTGCTGCACGAAGCGCGCGTCGCCTACCTGGCCGAACACGGCTGGAGCGAGATGGATTGCGCGGGCACGGGGCTGATCATGACCGACGCGGCGATCCAGTATCGCGCCGAGGCGTTTGCCGGCGACGTCCTTCGTATCGAGGTCGCGCCGGCGGAACCGGCCCGCACGGGCTTCCGCTTCTTCTATCGCGTGACACGCCAGGGTGACGAGGCCCTCATCGCCCTGGGAGAAACCGGCATGGCTTGCTTCGACTATGCACGCCGACGCGTGGCGCCCCTGCCCGGGGCGGTCATGGCGCTGTGCGAGGAGGACTGATGGCGTTCAGCCACCTGGGTGACGAACTCGAACGTGAACTGGCCCATGCCGATGGCGGCATGAGCAACGATGACGACACCGGCAACACCGGTGGTCGTGGTGGTCGGGGCCGCGGCGGCCGGCGCGGCGGCGGCGGTGGCGGCGGCAAGAACGGCGCACGCGGCGGTCGCGGCAGCCGCAAGCGCAAGAAGTCCGACGGCCCGGCGACCGACAAGCTGACCAGCCCCGGCAACCCGCAGGTCAAGGCCCTGGTCCGGCTGCGCCACCGGCGCGCCCGCGACCAGGAAGGCCTGACCATCATCGAGGAGCCCATGGTGCTGCGCCGCGCCTGGGAGACGGGCTACCCCTTGCAGACGATCTTCTACTGCAACGACATGCTCACGCCGCCGGCGAAGGAGCTGCTGGAGGATCTGCGCGCCGCGGTGGCCGTCGGCCAGCTCTCGGTCAAGATGGTCGAGCTCACGCCGCAGCTGATCCGCAAGGCCGCCTACCGCGACACCCCCGACGGCATCCTGGCCGTCGCGCCCCAGCAGCGCAAGACCCTCGAGGACCTGGTCCTCGGCCAGAACGCCTTCATCATGGTGCTCGAGAACATCGAGAAGCCCGGCAACCTGGGCGCCGTGCTGCGCATCGCCGACGGTGTCGGCGCCGATGCGGTCCTGGTGACCGGCGAGGGCACCGACCTGTTCAACCCGAACGTCCTGCGCGCGAGCCGCGGCGCGTTCTTCTCCACCCCCGCGGTGCACTGCCACATCGGCGAGGCCCGCGACTACCTGCACGACAACGGTCTGAAGGTCCTGGCCTCGACGCCCAGCGCGGACACCACCTACACCGACGCCGACCTCACCGGTCCGATGGCCGTGGTCCTGGGCTGCGAGCACGACGGTCTGAGCGACGCCTGGCTGAAGGACGAGGGCGCGATCGCGGTGCGGATCCCCATGGAGGGCCACAGCGACTCGCTCAACGTGTCCACGGCCGCGGCGGTGCTCATGTACGAGGCCCTGCGCCAGCGCGCGTCCGGCTAGCCACGATGGACAACACGTTCTACAACGCGTGGGACATGGAGCAGCCCGAGCCCGCGTCCCGCGACTATCGCACCCCGTTCCGCCGCAACCGCGACCGGCTGATCCACAACGCGGCCTTCCGCCGCCTGCAGGGCAAGACCCAGGTCTTCCTCTCCGGCGAGTACGACTTCTACCGCACCCGTCTGACGCACAGCATCGAGGTCGCCCAGATCGCCGGTTCGATCTCGCAGTTCCTCAATCACGGCGCCGAACAGCTCGAGCCGGGCTTTCACATCGACCCCGACCTCTGCGAGGCCATCGCCCTGGCGCACGACATCGGCCATCCCCCGTTCGGCCACGCCGGCGAGGGCACGCTGCACCGCCTGATGACGCCCTACGGCGGCTTCGAGGGCAACGCGCAGACCCTGCGCCTGATCGGCCAGACGATCTACACCAGCGGCGGCGACCGGCGCGGACTGAACCCCACACGCGCGCTGGTCGACGGGGTCCTGAAGTACAAGACCCTCTGGGGCGAGGTCCCCGATCAGCGCAACCACTTCCTCTACACCGATCAGCGTCCGTTCCTCGAGTTCATCGCCGACGGACGCGCCTGGCCGGACGGCCTGCCGCCGGGCCCGGCGCGCAACCGGTTCCGCAGCCTCGAGTGCCAGATCATGGACTGGGCCGACGACACGGCGTACTCGCTGAACGACATCGTCGACGGGGTCAACGCGGGGTTCGTGAGCGTGGGCCGGGTCGAGGCCTGGGCCGAGGAGCACGCCGGCGCGGAGGATCGGGAGTCGATCGCCTACCTGACCGACGCCCTGCGCCGGGGCACGGTCGAGCGGGCGATGAACCGTCGCATCGGCCGCTTCGTCGAGAGCGTCCGCCTGGTCGAGCGCGACACGCACCTGTCCGACCTGAGCCATCGCTGGCGGTTCGGAATCGTGGTCGACGAGGACGTCCGGCGCGAGCAGCGCCTCCTGAACCGCATCGCCGTCGACCTGGTCTTCCGCTCGCCACAGGTCTGCCAGCTCGAGCACAAGGGCGACTTCATGCTCACCCGCCTGTGGACCGCCCTCGAGGACCACTACCTCGGGGGCGGCACGCCGCACCTGGCGCTGCTGTCGCCGGATTTCGAACGGGAGATCGCCCGATCCGAACTCGACGAGCCGGGCCGGGCGCGGGTGCTGTGCGATTACCTTGCGGGCATGACCGACGGGTTCGCCAGCCGCATCTACAAGCGCCTGTTCGACGCCGACTTCGGCAGCATCGTCGACCTGGTGTGAGCGCCGGGCGTCCCGGCCCTGACCGGCTCAGCGCCGCACGGCCGCCTGCAGGCGCAGGAACTGCGCGAGGGTGTCCGGCGTGATCACCCCGACCAGGCGGCCGAGGGCGTCGGTCACCGGCATCAGGCGGCCGCCGCCGGTGCTCAGGCGCTGCATCACGGCCTCGGCGCGCTCGCCGAGATGCGCCTGGCCGGCGGCCCGGTCGGTCACCTCGCCGATCGTGGCCTCGGCGCCGAGCTCCTGCAGGCCGCGCAGCATGTCCTCCTGCCAGAGCACGCCGACCAGACGTCCGTCGGAGACCACCGGGAAGTCGCGCTGGCCGCTGGCCACGCTGGCGCGGACGGCTCCCTGGAGCGTCAGCGCGGCATCGAGCACGCGCACGTCCGTGCGGATGACGTGCTCGAGCGGCACCTCGCCCAGCGCGCTCTGCATCTGCACCTGGCGGTTCTCCGCCGTGGCGGCCATCCAGACGAAGACCGCGATGAGCACGAGCATCGGACTGCCGGTGATCAGGGCGGCGATCCCGAACAGGACGGCCAGCCCCTGGCCGGTGCGGGCGGCCGTGGCCGTGGCCCGCTCGTAGGAGGTCCGCATGGCCAGCAGCGCCCGCATCACCCGGCCGCCGTCCATGGGGAACGCCGGCAGGAGGTTGAACAGCACCAGGCCGATGTTGACGATCATCAGGCGCTCGAGGAACGGTCCGTGGACCGATCCGAGCGCCGACAGGGGCACGAACGCCCCGGTCAGCTGCAGCCAGAGGAACAGGGCGATGGCGACGACGACGTTGACCGCCGGGCCAGCCAGGGCCACCCAGAGCTCCTGCACCGGCTCACGCGGCATGCGCTCCAGGCGCGCGACGCCACCGATGGGGTACAGCACGATGTCCCGCGTCGGAACGCCGTACCGGGCGGCCGTCAGGGCGTGTCCGAACTCGTGCAGGAGCACGCAGCCGAACACGGCGACGATGAACACCACGTTCATCGCCGCGGCCGCCATGGAGCCGGTGGCCGAGAATCCGGTGAACGCCCAGAAGGCGAGCAGCAGGAAGAACGTCACGTGGACGTAGACGTCGATGCCGTGGTACGAACCGAGCCGCAGTGACCAGCGCATGATGCACCTCCCCGTCGGGGCGATCGGATCCGGTGGCGTCCTCGTCGATAATATACTCCAAATGTCCAGATTTGCTCCCTCGGATGGCCCGGCAGATCCAGAATCCACGGACATTTCCGTTCAACGACGGTCGATGCGTGACGATAAAGAACGCTGTAGAGGCGTTCAACGGCCGCCACGGTCCCGGGATCGCATTCGAGGTGACCGGCATGATCCATCCGCGTCGACGCTCGCTCCCCCTCCCGGTCGGGATCGCCCTGTCCGTGCTGATCCTGCCGACCTGGGCCCCGGCCGGGGACGAGTACAGCGACTTCAACGAACTCGATCTGGAATCGCTGCTCGACCAGACCATCGTCACGGCGTCCCGCCAGGAGCAGAAGCTCAGCGACGCGCCGATGGCCGCCACGGTGATCACCGCCGAGCAGATCGCGGCCAGCGGCGCGCGGTCGATCCCCGACCTGTTGCGAGGCATCCCCGGCGTCGACGTCATCCAGACCACGAGCTCGAACTACGACATCTCCGCCCGGGGCCTCAATCGTCCCGGATCCAACGCCATGCTGGTCATGATCGATGGTCGTTCGGTGTACGTCGACGCCTACGGACTGACGGTCTGGGACATGCTCAGCGTCGGGATCGAGGACATCGCGTCCATCGAGATCATCCGGGGGCCCGGCTCGGTCATGCACGGCGCCAACGCGTTCGCCGGCGTGATCAACATCATCACCTTCGCCGCGGGCGAACGTCCGGGAACCACGGCGCGGGTCTACGCCTCGGACCTCGGCGAGAGCTACGGGGCTCTGCGCCACTCCGATCGGCGCGGGCCGCTGAGCTGGCGCATCTCGTCGTCGTGGGACCGGGCCGAGAACTGGGAGCTGGACCGTGTCGACTCGGACATCGTGCGCTTCAACGGTAAGGTGCGCTGGGACCTGGACGACCGGACCTCCGTCGCGCTCGGCGGCGGGCACGTCAACGGCAGTACCGGCGCCGTGGTGATCGACGAGCCTCTGCTCGGCGATGGCACCACCAGCCACGTGATCGCCGACCTGGTCCACGGCCGGCTCCGTGCGCGCTGGTCGACGACCAGCTTCGACGTGCTCGTCGACCCGGTGTACGAGCTGCTGCAGCGCGCGACGGTCGAGAGCCACCGGCATGACGTCGAACTGCAGCACGGCTTCGACATCGGCACGCAGCACCACGTCCTCTGGGGCGGCCGCTTCCGCCACAGCGGCACCCGCTTCGGCCGCGAGGGGAACGAGGTCAGGGACGACATCTACGCTGCGTTCGTCCTCGAGGAATGGTCGCCGCGGCCGGAACTGAAGATCTCGGCCGGCCTGCGCTACGAGGACCACCCGCGCGTCGGCAGTCACGTCGCCCCGCGCGGCGGCATCGTGTTCAAGCCCGCCGACGACCACGCCCTGCACGCCTCCCTCGGACGTGCGTACCGCAACCCGACGTACGTCGAGTCCTACATGTACTCGGCCTTCGAGCAGGTGCCGGGACTGCCACAGGTCGTGCGCGGCGACGAGGGCAACCAGAGCGAGACCATGACCGCCTACGAGGTCGGGTACCAGGGCCTGGTCACCGGCGATATCCTGCTGCAGACAGCGCTCTTCCACGATCGGATCGGCGACGTGATCAAGACCGAGTGGCTCTCGGTCTACCCATCGCCCCCGGCGCCGTTCGATGGCATCCCCGAGGAGATCGCCTTCCTGAACGGGCCATCGTGGCGCGCGACCGGTGGGGAGCTGAGCCTGCAGACCGATCCCGCGTCGTGGCTGCGCCTGAGCGGCCAGTACTCCTACGTCTGGCTCGAGGACGATGACACGGGCGAACGGCTCCGGCGCGTCCCCGTGCACGCCGGCGGCCTGACCGCCACGGCGAGCCCGACGGACGCGCACCAGATCCGCCTCGCGGCGCGGTTCCGGAGCGTCACGGAGTGGAATCAGGACTACAACCCGAAGAGGACATCGGATGACCGTGTCGTCGTCGACGCCACCTGGCACGTCAAGCTCGAGGACGGCGACAAGCGCGTCACGATCTCGGCCCGCAATCTCCTCGACAGGCGGTTCCGGGATCATCCGCTGGCGATCGAGCAACGTCGCAGGCTCCTGATGAGCGTCGCCGTGACCTTCTAGACGAGGACCGTGCATCGATGAGCTTCCGACCGATCGGTCCCAGACGCATCCCATCCCGCCGTCGTCCCGTCACGCGGGCCGCGCTGCTCGTCTGCGGGCTGATGGTGGTGCTCGGTGTGACCGCCTCGGCCCAGCCGGTTCCCGAGAAGACCCAGCTGCCGATCTTCTTCAAGCTCCTGACGTACGACCGGGTACTGTGGGACGATGCGCCCGGACGTCTGACCATCGGGCTCCTCCATCGCCCCGAAGACGAACGATCACAGGCCAACCTGACGGCGATGATCGACGTGCTGACCGCCTCGACGAGCAAGACGATCAACGGCGTCCCGTTCGACTTCCTCGCCATCGGATGGGGACCGGACGGCGACCTCGCCGCGCGCCTCGACGCCAGCGACGTCGACGTCCTCTACGTGACCGATGGGCACGGCGACGTGCTCGACCAGGTGTCCGCCGCGTCGCGGAGACTCGGGCTGCTGACGCTGTCGGCCCGCGCCGCGTGGGTCGACGACGGCCTGGCCCTGGGCATCGGACTGGACGCCGGGCGTCCCCGGATCATCGTCAACCTGGCCGCCGTGGAGGCCGAGGGGCACGAACTCGACTCGCGGGTCCTGCGCCTGTGCAAGGTGGTCGGTCGATGAACGGCAGCTGGCGCAGCGTCTCGATCCGGACCAAGCTGATGCTGACGATGGTCGTCGTGTCACTGGTCGGAGCGGTGTCGATCGCGCTCTACTTCCCGCCGCGCATGGAACGGCTGGCGCGGGCATCGCTCGAATCCAAGGCCGTGGGTATGGCCGAGGTGCTGGCCTACAACCTGGCGGCTCCGCTCGAGTTCGATGATCGCCGTGGCGCCGAGGAGACCATCTCGAGCGTCCGCAGCGACCCCGGCGTGGTCGGTGTGCAGGTCGTCAACCTCGACGGCGAGACGCTCGCCGGCGATCAGCTGCGCCAGGGATTCGACCCGCGCCAGCTCCACCACCGGCTCCGGCACCTCGGGGGCCGCCTCGAGGTCGTCGCTCCCATCAACGGCTGGGAGGGCCGGATCGGTGCGCTCGTCCTCCAGCTCGACACAGACGCGGTGCGCGCCGAGATCACGCGCGACCGCGTGCTCACCGCCCTCGTCAGCCTGGTCGTCGGCTTCCTCGGCCTGATCGCCGGCCTGGTGATCTCGCGCCCGATCACCCGCCAGATCGCCGAGCTCTGCGACGCCGCCGATCGCATGGCCGACGGGCACCTCGAGACGCGGATCACGCGGGTCGGCAGCGACGACCTCGGTCGCCTGTCGGCAGCGTTCAATGCGATGGCCGCCAGCGTGCAGCAGTCACGCGACGAGGTCGAGGACTACAGCTGCAACCTCGCCGAGAAGGTCGAGCAGCGCACGGCCGAGCTCGTCGCCGCCAGGGACGAGGCCGACCGCGCCAACCGGGCCAAGAGCCAGTTCCTGGCCAACATGTCCCATGAGATCCGCACGCCCATGAACGGCGTGATCGGCATGACCGACCTCACGCTCGCGACCGAGCTCGACCTGGAGCAGCGCCGGAATCTGACGATCGTCAAGGACAGCGCCGAGGCCCTGCTGAGCATCATCAACGACATCCTCGACTTCTCGAAGGTCGAGGCCGGCCGCCTCGAAATCGAGGAGGTGGAGTTCGACCTCTACGCCGTGGTCGACGGCCTGGCGGACACCTTCGGACTGGCCGCCCAGCGCCAGGACATCGAGTTCGTCTGCCACCTGGACCCTCACGTCCCGCGGCACGTGATCGGCGACCCCGGCCGGTTGCGCCAGGTGCTCGTGAACCTGCTCGGCAACGCCGTCAAGTTCACGACCCAGGGCCACGTCGTCCTCGAGGTGGCCCGCGAGGCGACGGGAGCGATCCGCTTCGCGGTGGTCGACACGGGCGTCGGCATCGACGAGAAGGCCCAGAGCAGGATCTTCGGCGCCTTCGCCCAGGCCGACGCCTCGGTGACGCGCCAGCACGGAGGCACCGGCCTGGGCCTGGCCATCTCGTCCCAGCTGGTCGGGCTGATGGACGCCGAGCTGACGGTCCAGAGCAAGCCGGGCAAGGGCAGCACGTTCGAGTTCGCGGTCGTGTTGCCGCCGGGCGATGCGGAGACCAGCGCCTGGCCGGCGGGGGATCGTCGAGGCGCGGCCGTGGTCTGCCGCCATCGGGCCTCCCGGCGCGCGCTCGCCGCCCAGCTCGAAGCTCTCGACTGGCAGGTCGTCGAGATCGCACCCGATGAGTCGCCGGCCGAGATCGCCGCGGCGGTCGACCGGCTCCGGGACGGTCCCGAGCTCGTCTTCTCCGAACTCGACATCGACCGCCTCGCGAACCCCCAGGCGCGCACCGCCCTCGAGAAGGCCCTCGCTCCCCACCAGCCCCGCACGATCTACCTGGCTCGGATCGGTTCGACGGGCGACTCGGGCGGCCCGTCACCGGACGAGCGCATTACGCTGCCGGTCAAGCCCACGGCACTGCTCGCCGTCCTCGAGCCGGGAGCGGCGACCCGGCCCGCATTCACCACGCGCCACGACGAGACCGGTTCCGAAGACCCGCTGGCCGGACGACGGGTCCTGCTCGTCGAGGACAACCCGGTCAACCAGACCTTCGCCCGGCTGTTGCTGGAGAAGCTCGGTGGCCGCGTCTGGATCGCAGACCACGGCGAGATGGGTCTCGAGCTGGTCGAGACGCACGGTTTCGACGCCGTGCTGTCGGACGTGCAGATGCCCATCATGGACGGCCTGAGCATGACCCGCGAGATCCGCCGCCGCGAGACCGGCACCGGCCGGCACCTGCCGATCATCGGAGTGACCGCCCACGCCCTGCAGAGCGACCGCGACCGGTGCCTCGAGGCCGGCATGGACGGCTACGTCTCCAAGCCGATCAAGATCGCCGAGCTGGTCGCGACCCTCGAATCTCTTCTCCCGGCCGAGGTCCACCCCACCCGGTAGCCACCCCGCACCGTCGCACCTATCATGACCACCATGCGTGTCCTGTTTTACGCATGGTTCCTCGCCGCCGTGCTGGTGGCGACGGTGTCGGCCGAGCCCGAGCCCGTGACCGTCTCGGCGGAGATCGCCGCCGCCGACCGGGACAGCCTCGTCCTGCTCTGGACCTTCGACCTGGCCGATCGCTGGCATCTCTACGGCCCGCATCGCAACGACACCGGCCAGCCCCCGTCCGTCCGGTTCGATCTTCCGGACGGCTGGCGAGCCGGTCCGCTCGAGGGCTGGCCCGTACCCGAGCGTCACGTCGTCGCCGACGTGATCCTCGACCACATCTACGAGCGGCGCCTGCGCCTGCGGCAGACCGTGCACCACCTGGCCGGGGCCAGCCCGCGCCAGGTGGCCGCCGAGCTGCGCTGGCTCGTGTGCGCCGATCTCTGCGTTCCCGGCGACACGGTGCTGACGCTGGACCTGCCGGGGCCGGTCAGCGCCGGCGGGGCCGCCCGGCTGGCGAACCACCGCGAGGCCACGCCAGGGCCGCTGCCGGCCGCGGCGGCGACCGCGCGCGCGACTGCAGACGGCGTCGTCATCACCGCCCCGGGTGCGCTCCGGCTCGAATTCGTCCCGGACGCCCGCGGGCCGGACATGGTCGATGCCATCGCCGATGCCGTCCGTGACGGCGACGAGCTCCACCTGCGCCTCGAGCGCGATTCCGACGCCGCCGGCCCCCTCTCCGGACTGCTGATCATCCATCATCCCGACGATCGCAAGACGCACGGGACCATCACGGTCCCGTGGCCCTAGCCTCCAACCGAGAACCCCGAGGAGATCGACGATGAAGTCCCTGCTGACGCTCCTGTTCACCCTGACCGCGACCCTCGCCGTGGCGGCCGTCTCTCCCGGCGAGACGGCTCCCGATTTCCACCTGACCGACACCGATGGCCAGAAGCATCACCTGCAGTCCTACCTGGACGACGGCAAGATCGTCGTGCTCGAGTGGTTCAACCCCGACTGCCCCTACGTCAAGAAGCACCACGAGGCCAACCACACCATGAAGGACCTCGCCGCCCAGTACGCCGGCCACGACGTGGTCTGGATGGCGATCAACTCCGGCGCCGAGGGCAAGCAGGGGGCCGGCCTCGAGCGCAACCGCAAGGCGGTCGAGGAGTACGCCATCGCCTATCCGGTGCTCCTGGACATGAACGGCAAGGTGGGCAAGCGCTACGGCGCGACCAACACGCCGCACATGTTCGTCATCGGCACCGACGGCAAGATCGCCTACGCGGGCGCCATCGACAGCGACAACGACGCGCGCGAGCTGGGCGAGACCAATTACGTCGCCGAGGCGCTGGCGGCGCTGACGTCCGGGGCGAAGGTCGAGAAGACCGAGACCAAGGCCTACGGCTGCAGCGTGAAGTACTAGATGCGATGCGACGAGGCCCGGAGCGGCGAGCCCCGGGCCTCGTGACGTTCCCGGTCGAGATCGGTCACTTCAACGCCGAGAGCGCCGCGTCGTAATCCGGCTCCTCGACGGTCTCGGGGCAGAGCTGGCTGTGGACCACGTCGCCGTTCTCGTCGACCACGACGACCGCGCGGGCGAGCAGCCCCTGCAGCGGCCCGTCGGCGATGCGCACACCATAGGCGCGACCGAAGGCGCCATCGCGGAAATCGGAGGCCGTGACCACGTTCTCGATGCCCTCGGCACCGCAGAAGCGGCCGGCGGCGAACGGGAGATCCATCGACACGCAGATCACCGCCGTGTCGTCCAGCTTCGCCGCCTCCTCGTTGAAGCGCCGGACGCTGGCCGCGCAGACGTCGGTGTCGATGCTCGGGAAGATGTTCAGGACGACGCGCTTGCCCTTGAAACCGCCGAGGACGACCTCGTCGAGGTCCTTGCCCACGAGGGTGCAATCGGGCGCGTCGGCGCCGGCGGCCGGCAGGTCGCCGACGGTGTGGAACGGGTTGCCCTTCAGCTTGAATTCGGCCATGTCGCGATCTCCTTGATCGAGGTTCGGGTTCAGCGAGAACCCGGACAAGCTCGCCTCGAATGCGCCGATTGTCATCGCCGAATCTCGCCTGCGTGCGCGACGGGGCCGCTCCGTCGACGGAGCGGCCCCGCGGCAGGGCCGTTCGCGCAGCCTCGGGGCCGCCCCTCACCTGGCGATGCGGCTAGTCCTCGAGCGTGACGATCGAGTGCGCCTCGAACTCGTGCTCGTCGAAGAAGGCGAGCTCCATGTCGCCGGTCACCCGCACCCGGTCGCCCGTCTCGATCTTCTGGTAGCCGATGTCGTCGAGCGGGTCGTAGGGCATCTCGTCGACCCCCACCTCGATGTTGCGCGCGTGGCCGTCGAGGGTGAAGGTGTCGCCGCCGACCTCCGTCACCGTGCCCTCGACGATCGTCTCGGAGACCACGACCGGATCGGTCATGTGCACCCAGTCGTCCTCCTCGTCGACGGCGCTGGCATGGAACGAGGTCCCGAGCTTCTCGACGTAGACGCTCGCGGCCTCGATGGTGGTCGTCTCGTGGAAGTCGTCGTCGACGGCGCCCTGGACGGTCACCTTGTCGCCGCGGACGAGCTTGTAGCCGTCGGCATCGCGATCGCCGTCATCCATCTCGACGGTGACGAATCCCTCGCCGAAGTCGAGGCGGAACGCGTCGCGATCGACCGACTCGACGGTCCCGCTGATGGCGATCCAGGTGTCATCGGGCTGCAGGTACGGATTGTTCGATGCGGCCGCGGTCACGGCCAGGCCGGCCACGAGGACCACGGCAGCGGTCATGGTGAGCTTCGGCCTGATCAGATGGCGTGTCATGCGGTCTGCCTCCTCGCTGGAGTCCATACCGCCGGAATCGCGGGGCCCGCGGGTGGTCGCCGGACGTGGCGGTGACGGCGCCCGGCCGGGCCGTCACCGCGTCAAGCTAGGGCGCGCGTCGTGTCCGACAACCCGCCCGAGGTCCGAATGGGGCGATGCCCCACGCGGGCTGCCGGGGCTTCGAGAGCGCCCCGAGCAGGAGCGACCACGTGCCGAGGTCGGGAGTCGCCGGACGTCCGCCTAGACCAGCCGGATCAGCACGGTCCCCTTGGGCACGTTCTGCCCGACGTCCACCTCGATGCTGGCCACCGTGCCCTCCCAGGGAGACTGCACCTCGTTGGACATCTTCATGGCCTCGAGCACCACCACGCCCTGGTCGCGGCGGATGCGCTGGCCCTCGCGCACGAGGATCTCCTGGATCAGGCCGGGGATCGCCGTGGTCACGACCGTCTTGTCGACGGGCTTCCAGGGCGGGCGCTCGCGCACCTTGCGGGTCAGGCGAGTCTCGTAGTCGGTGCCGTCGATGTGCATGGTCACCGGTTCGAGGTCCTCCGGGCGCTGCGGGATGTCGGCCATCGCGTCACCTCCTAGAACGGCGGGATGCCATGCTTGCGCTCGGGGCGCGACTCGCTCTTGCTGTGCGAGACGTGGATCGCGTGGACCAGGAACTCCCGCGTCTCCTCCGGCTCGATCACCGCATCGATGTGGCCGTCGCGCGCGGCGATGTACGGGTTGGCGAACTTGTCCTGGTACTCCTTGATCTTCTCCTGGCGCGTGGCCTCCGGATCCTCCGCGGAGCTGATCTCCTTGCGGAAGATGATGTTGGCCGCGCCCTCGGGGCCCATGACGGCGATCTCGGCGCAGGGCCAGGCGAACACGAAGTCGGCGCCGAGGTGCCGCGAGCACATGGCGATGTAGCCGCCACCGTAGGCCTTGCGCAGGATGACCGTGATCTTGGGGACGGTGGCCTCGGAGTAGGCGTAGAGGATCTTCGCGCCATGCCGGATGACGCCGGCGTGCTCCTGATCGACGCCGGGCAGGTAGCCGGGCAGGTCGACGAAGCTGATCAGCGGGATCTCGAAGGCATCGCAGAAGCGGATGAAGCGCGCGGCCTTGTCCGAGGCGTCGACGTCCAGCACACCGGCGAGGTAAGCGGGCTGGTTGCCGACCACGCCGATGGTCTTGCCCTCGAGACGGGCGAACCCGATCACGATGTTCCGGGCCCAGTGCTCCTGGATCTCCAGGAAGTCGGAGTCGTCGCAGACGGCCTTGACCACGTCGCGCACGTCGTACGGTTTGCGCGGCTCGTCCGGCACGATCGACTCGATGCGGTACTCCGGTCGCGGCGGCCTGGGCGGGAACGGCTCGCTGCGCTTGCGATTGTTCCAGGGGATGAAGGTCACCAGGCGATTGATCTGCTCGAAGCACTCCTGCTCGCTCGTGGCGTAGAAGTGGGCGTTGCCGGAGATCTCGGACTGCACGCGCGCGCCGCCGAGATCCTCCATGGAGATCTCCTCGCCGAGGACGGTCTTGATGACCTCCGGACCGGTGATGAACATCTTGGAGATCTTGTCGACCACGAAGACGAAGTCGGTGAGGGCCGGCGAGTAGACCGCGCCGCCGGCGCAGGGGCCGAGGATCACCGAGATCTGGGGGATCACGCCGGAGGCCAGCGTGTTGCGATAGAAGATCTCGCCGTAGCCGGCCAGGGAGTTGACGCCCTCCTGGATGCGGGCGCCGCCGGAGTCGTTGATGCCGATGAGCGGCACGCCCATGCGCAGGGCGTGGTCCATGATCTTGGTGATCTTGCGGGCGTGGGCGAGGCCGAGCGAGCCGCCGGCCACGGTGAAGTCCTGGGCGAAGACGCAGACCGGAAAGCCCTGGATGGTGCCGGTGCCGGTGACCACGCCGTCGCCGGGAAGCTTCTTGGCGTCCATGCCGAAGTCGTGGCAGTTGTGCTCGACGAAGAGGTCGTATTCGTGGAACGAGCCGTCGTCGCAGAGCGTGGCGACGCGGTCGCGGGCGGTGAGCTTGCCCTGGGCCTGCTGCTTCTGGACGGCCTTCTCGCCGCCGCCCTGCATCACGCTGCGAGTGCGCAGCAGGAAATCGTTGATCTTCTGACCTAGCGACATGGGGCCTCCTCGGAGGATAACGCACGGCTCAGATACAACGCTCCCCGACGGTCCACGACCGGACAGCGTCCGGCCGACCGCCGGGGGTTGTTAACCGTTCGTCAAATCTGTCACGTTTCCGCGACGCGGTCAAGTCAATCGACGACCGATATCGTCGTGTCCGAGGGGACGGTCGTAGTGGAAGCCCTGGA
>WJIQ01000167.1 GCA_014730255.1 bacterium
GGTTCCACCCCTACCCGAACCTCCCATCCGACCGCCGCTTCCGCGCCCCGTCGCCCACGTCCTCCAGCCACCCCGTCCGGCACGCGCCGTCGGGCACGTCGAACGCCGGGACGAACGGCTTGACGTCCAGCAGCGGGGTCCCGTCGAGCATGTCCACGCCGTCGAGGTGCAGGACCGCGCCGTCGACACGCACCAGGCGAACGATCGACAGGCCGATGGGGTTCGGCCGGCGCGGGGCGCGCGTCGAGAACAGGCCGCGCGGCGTGGTGTCCAGGAAGGGGACGACCGCGAGGTCGAAGCCGCTCGCGCGGTCGAACAGGTAGACCAGGATGACGTGGGAGAAGCCGTCGAGGTCGGCCAGGCCGGCGGTGTATTCGGTATCCAGCTCGGCCGTGCCGGCCACCCCGGCCGCGCCCGGCGGCTGGATGGGCATGCCGGCCGGATCGGTGTGCGGGGTGCGGAGGGTGCCGATGGGGTCCAGGGACCAGGGCATGTCGGGCCTGCTCCTCGTGTGCGGGGGCTCGGATCGAGGGGGATGCCGGCGCCGAGACTACAGGATCGTCGCCCTGGATACCACGGGCTGGCCATGGCACGGACGGCCTCGACGGCCAACCGGCGGGATCCCGACCTGCACCATCGACGCCCGCCATGCTACCCTGCCACCACGCCAGCGCCGGCGGGTCCGCCAGTTGCATGCCGCCGGGTGCCGGCCCTCCCCCCGATCCAGGAGTCCAGATCGTCATGCCCCGAAGCAAGAACACGCGCCCCGGTCGCCCCGGGAAGCAGAAGCGACGCCAGAAACCGGCGGCCAGGCGGGCCCAGCGGCTCGTCTCGCCGGCCGATCGCGAGTGGATCGGAGGGATCTTCCCCACCACCGCGCGGGTCGACGACGGGACGCAGCGATACAGCCCGCTGGTCGTCCTGTGGCTCGAGGTCGCCGAGGATGTCATCGTGGGTAGTCAACTGACCCCGCCGACGGAAACCGACGGTGTCGTCGGCGAGACCCTGCGGCAGGCGATGGCGCGGCCGCTGATGGGCCGGCCGCGGCGGCCGGGGGCGATCCGCGTGGCGACCGCCGAGCTGGCCGCCGAGGTGATCGCCGTCGTGGGCGAGTCGATCCCGGTCCACGTCGCCCCCACGCCCGAGCTGGACGAGGTGGTCGCGGCCATGAACGCGTCGCTCGGTGACGCGGGCCTGGGCGCCGACGCCGAGGGCGACGACCGGTCCGCCACCCTCGGCGCGCTCGCGCCGTCGCCCTACCTCGCGCAGCCCGGGGTGCAGGCCGCCTCGGTCGAGCGGCTGTTCCGCGCCTGCGAGGTCCTGCACGGGGCCGCGCCGTGGACCGAGGTCGCCGACGGTCAGACCGTGCGCATCGACATCCCCGCGCTCGAGGTCGAGGGACGCTGCCTGACCGTGGTCGGGCACACCGGCGACAGCCGCGGCTTCATGCTCTTCGACTCCGAGCAGGCGTGGAACGGGTTCGTCGACGCGGCCATCGAGGCCGAGAAGACCGGCCGCTTCCCGTCCGTCGACGGGTCGTGGCTCGTCCTGGGCTTCGAGCGCGGGGCCGACCTGCCCGACGCGTGGCGCCGCGAGATCGGCCGGCACGGCTGGCCGGTCGCCGCGGCCGACGCCTACCCCCTGCTGATGCGGTTCGAGGGCGGTCTGGACCGCCGGCCCATCACCGACCACGACGTCCAGGTGACCGCCGCGGTGTCGGCCGCGTTCGCCGGGTTCTTCCTGGCCAACCGCGGGGTCTTCGCCACCGACGCGCCGTTCCCCGTGTGCGAGACGCGCTCCGGCCTCGACGACGTCGAGGTGCGGCTGTGCGCGCCGAGCCACGCGTTCGGCCTCTTCGACCCCACGCCCGTGCCGGCGGGCGAGTCCGCGCCGCTGGCCGGCATGGAATCGGGCGACCTGGTCGACCGCGTCATGAACCACGCCGTCCAGCGGTTCGGCCGCGCCTGGCTCGCGCACATGAACGCGTTCCAGGATGCTCACGGGACACCGCACCTGGCCGTGCCCTGGGCCATGCACGACTTCGACGTCGACGGCCAGACCGCCGCCGCCTCCTACCTCGAGGCGCAGGGCGACCGCCTGCCCGAGGAGGAGCGCGCGGAGATCCGGGCCGAGATGGCGGCCTGGCTCTCGATCTGGGAGGTGACGTCGGTCGAGCCGGGCGAGGGCCTCGCGCTGCGGGACGTGCTCACCGGCGAGCGGCGCACCGTGCGCGAGCGGACCGCGTCGCGGTCGCTCGTGGTGCACGACCTCGCGCTCGCCCGGGTGGTCGACCGGGACGACGGCTCCTACCTGAGCGGCCTCTACCCCCGCGTGCTGCCGCCGGACGCGGGGGCGGCCGTGATCGAGCGGGTGCGCCGGTATCTGCAGCGCAAGCGTGACGTGCCCATCGAGCGGCTGCGCGGCGGCCGGGTGGGCCGGTACCTGATCCGCCGCTGGGAGGAGGCCGTCGCCGCGCAGGACGCCGAGCGTCGCCGGTCGCTGCGGATGACCACGCCCGACGGCGAGCCCATCATGCCGACGACCGACTACTACCGGATCGCCAGCTACCGGAGCAAGGAGGTGCGCCAGCGGCTGCGCGAGATCCCCGGCGTCGAGCCGATCGACGACCGTGGCCGGTTCCACGCCATCCACGACGTCGGGGACGGGGCGCCGGCCGGGGCCGAGCAGCGCATCCTCGGGCACGCCACCATCAGCGGCGGCAAGCTGGCGCTCGGCGCCGAGACCGTCCGGCGGCTCGACGACCTGACCGCGCGGATCCTGCCGGTCTGCGAGGACCTGGTGACGTTCCGGCGCCGCCACACGATCGACCCCGAGCTGGATCCGGTCTGGCGCGCCCACCATGAGCCCGGCGCCGCCGACCCGGCCACGCCGCCGCCCACGCCCGAGATGCAGCAGGTCGTCCTCGACTTCAAGCGCCGGCACTACGCCACCTGGGCGGACGAGGCGCTGCCCGCCCTCGGCGGCCGGACCCCGCGCGAGGCGGTCCGGACGGCCGACGGCCGGCGCGAGGTGGACCAGCTGCTGCGCACGATGCAGAACCACGAGGCGCGCGCGGCGGGCGACCAGGCGTTCGACTTCTCGGAGATCCGGCGGGAGCTGGGGCTCGAGACGTAGAGCCATGCGTTCGACGGTGGCCTCCAGGGTGCGGCCGGGGTACGCTCGACCGAGCGAGCGCTCGCGAGCCGCACCCCCGGGCCGCCCGACATCCAGGACGTACCGCACCGCCATGCGCACCCGACTCGCCGCCACCGCCGCCGCCGCCGTCCGGGCCGCCGCCGCCGTCCGGGCCGTCGTCGCCGTCCGGGCGGCCGCCGCCGTCCGGGCGGCCGCCGCCGTCACCCTCGTCGCCTGGGCCGCCGCCGCCACCGCCCAGACCGCGGACGAGTACCGCCACCCCATCGACCTGTTCGCCGAGATGGCCGCCGACACGGTCACGCGCGATCTGTTCAACGTGCACCAGGACGTGCCCGGCCTGCGGCTCGAGGCGGTCGATCCCGTTCCCGGCCGCGACCTGTTCCTGGACTGCGCCAGCCTCGCCTGCGCCGATCTCGACGGGGACGGCTGGACCGACGTCGTCCTGGCCGGCGTGCGCACCCCGGACGAGCCGCCGTCGCGCCTGCTGTGGGGACGTCCGGACGGACAGTTCGACCTCGGCGACCCCTGCCCGCTTCCCGGCCGCCTCCACACGGTCACCCGCGGCGACCTGGACGGCGACGGGCGCACCGACCTGGTCGCCCTGGTCAACGACGGCGGCCTGCGGCGCGACCGTCACGACCAATCAGGGCCCAGCTCGCGGTCCGCCAGCGAGCTGGTCGTGTTCTGGAACGAGGGCGGCCGCCGCTTCCGGCCCGAGCGCCTCGGCCTGGTCGCTCCTCAGCTGGTCCTCGCCGACCTCGACCGCGACGGCTGGCTCGACATCGCCACCGTCCCGGGTCCGCGCGACGGCTCGCCGCCATCGGGCGTGGCGGTCTTCCGTGGCGGCGAGGGCGGGTTCGGCGCGCCGGTCGTGGTGCCCTCGCCCGGCCCCCGGTACCGGAGCCCCTGGCTCGCGCACCTGGACCTCGATCGCGACGGACACGGCGAGCTGTGGGTGGGCTCGGGCAGCATCATCGACCCGTGGCCGCCGGGACGCCGGCTCGACGGCCCGCTCGAGACGGCGACCTGGCGCGAGGGCGACCTGCCCACGGCGGGATCGCGCGGCGATCTCTCCGTCGCCGACGCCGACGGCAACGGCACGGTCGACCTCTTCCAGGCGGTGACCGACTACGCCGGTGGCCGCAACCGCCTGCTGCTGCGCGACCATGGCGGCCGGCTCGCCGACCGCGGCCGGCGCAGCGGCCTCTGGGCCGGCTACAACTACACCGTCGGCGCGGTCTGGGGCGACGTCGACTGCGACGGCCGCATGGACCTCTGGCAGTGCCGGTACTTCAGCGAGGGCCGCGCGACCACGAGCCAGCTGTTCTGGAACCGCGGCGACTCGACCTGGGTCAACGTCACCGATCGCCTCTCGCGCCCCGCCTCGCCCGGCAGCCGGCGCGCGACGTGGATCGACACCGACCGCGACGGCCGGCTCGACCTGCTCGCGACGTTCGGGACCGACTACCCCGGCCGCATGCCCTTCGCGCGCTGCCGGCCGATCCTCTACCGCAACCGCAGCGACGCCGGCCGGTGGATCGCGTTCGAGCTCGCGGGCCGCCCCCCGAACACCGACGCGCTGGGCGCCGAGCTCGTGGCCTGGGCCGGCGGCCGGCCGCACTGGCGCCACGTCGACGACGGCTCGGCGAGCGGCGGGGTGGCGCCGCCGCTGCGCCTGCACGTGGGCCTCGGCGAGGCGGCCGTCTGCGATTCGGTGGTGGTGCGCTGGACGGACGGGACACAGCAGGTGTGGCGCGACCTGGCCGCGGGGCGCGGGCACGTGCTGCGACAGGTCCGCGACTAGGGCGTGACCGCGAGCGTCCGCTGCATGGCGACCTCGCCGCCGACCCTCACCACGAGGTCGTGGCGGCCGGGCGCGAGGGTCTCGGTGGCGACGGACAGGCTCAGCAGGGCCAGGTCCTCGTTCCACGCCGTCGCGGCCGGGCCGGTCCAGCGCCAGACCTCCTCGCCGTCGCGGGCCAGGGAGACGTCCAGCGGGGCGGTGCGGTCGCCGGCGACCACGGCGGGGTCGACGTCGATCAGGAGGACGATGCTCGCCGCGCCCGCGCGGGCGACCGTCGGTTCGGCGGGCTGGCCGCCGCGCACGGCGCCGTCGATGAGCACGGTGCGGGCCGCGCCGGACAGCGGGGTCGGGGCGGGCGCGGTGAGATGGTTGCCGAGGACGATGACGAGCAGGGCGGCGGCCAGGCCGACGATCACCCCGGCGCCGTTGCCGCGCATGGCGCGCACGGCGCGGCGCCACAGGCCGGCCGCCGACGTGCCGACCAGCTCGCCGTGGAGCACGCGGGTCGAGGCCACGTGCTCGCGGCAGGTCGGGCACGCGACCGCGTGGGCGGCGGTCTCCGGGTCGGCGTGGTCGGGGTCGAGGGCGAAGGCGACGATGCGGTCGCCGTCCGGGTGGGCCAGCACGCGGGCGCCGGCCATCTGCAGCAGGCGGTGGAGCTGGCGCAGCCAGGTCTCGAGGTCGTGCAGCTCGGGGTCGGCGGCCACGGCGGCGGCGACGGCGGCGCGGCGCTCGGTGTCGAGATCACCGAGCACGTAGTCGGTCAGGTGCAGCGCCGCCTCGCGCGAGTCCATGGATGGTCTCCTGGCTGGTCGACTCATCGAGCATAGACCTCCGGCCCGGGTGGCGCCAGGCGATTCGTTGGCGGTCGATCATCCGGATCGGGTCGTCGTCATGCGGTGAAGGCGGCGGGCCCGCTCGAATCAGTCGGAGCCATACGGATCGCGATCGTCATGCCATCGGTATCGAGATCGTCGCGGCCGCGGACCCACCGCCCCTCCCCCAACCGGTCGTCGGGGTTTCTCCCTTCTCCGGGTCCGTCGCAGGTCCGCCGCCGCCGTTTAGAGCAAACGTTGACCCGGGCGCGATTCGTTCCTACGCTTGGCCGGTCCGGGGGAGGAACCGTCCGTGACCAGCCACCAGCACGAGCCGAGCGACCTCTTGCGCCGCTTCCGCCGCGGTGAATCCGAGACGTGCCAGCAGGTCGAGCGCTGGGCGCTCGAGGTGGTGCGCAGCCGGCGGTACGGCGTCCTCGCCAGCGACCACGACGACCTCGTCCAGGAGACCCTGCGCCAGACCTGGGAGCAGGTGAGCGATCCCGACTTCACGCTCTCGCACAGCCTGCGCGCGCTGGTGCACCGGATCGCCATGGCACGCTGCGTGGACTGGCTGCGGCGGCGACGCGTCCAGGTCGAGGTCCAGGACGATCTGCTGCGCGAGGTGCCCGATCCCACCGCACGGCTCGAGCTCGAGCAGCAGGTCGAACGGCTGCAGGGCGCGCTCGGGTCGCTCAAGCCGCTCTGCCGCGACCTGATCCGCTGGCACTTCCACGAGCGCCGGACCTACGGCGACATCGCCCGGGACACCGGCCGCAACGAGTCGACCCTGCGCGTGCACATGTTCAACTGCCTGAAGGCCCTGCGGTCGCTGATGGGGACGGGCGATGCGACGGCGTGACCGCAGACCGCTGCCGGGGGGTTCGCCGGGACGCCACCTGGCGCTGGTCCGGGTGATCGCGCTGGCGGCCGCCCTCGGCGGCCCGGTCGCCCTGACGGCGGCGGCCACCGACCCGCCGGCCGCCGCGGGCGACGACCCGACCGCGTCCAGCCTCGACCGGCGCCGCGCCGGGGCCGCGGAGCTGTTCGCCAGGGGCGACGTCGCCGGCGCCCGCGACCGGTTCGCCGCGCTGTGGGAGGCCCACGTCCAGGCCGGCACCGACACCGCGCGCGCGGCCCTGGTCGCCTCGTTCGACCTCGGCGCCTGCCACCTGCGGCTGGGCGAGCTGGGCGCCGCGCGGCTGGCCTTCGAGCGCGCGGTGGCCGGCTTCGCCGCCCGCGGACGGCCGGACGAGCTGGCGCTGGCGCTCGCGCTCGAGGGCCTGGCCGCCACGCTGGCCGCCCAGGAGAACGCCGCCGCCGCGCGGGTCCCGCTCCAGCGCGCACGCACCATCCGCGAGCGCCACTTCCAGGACGACCACCCCCAGCTCGCCCGGCTCGACGCGCTGGCCGGCCGCATCGCCCGCCTCGAGGGCCGCCGCGAGGAGGCGCTGGCCGCCATGGAGCGGGCCAAGGAGGCCTACCGCCGCATCCACGGCAACGTGCATCCGGAGGTGGCGGCGATCGTGCGCAACTTCGCCGACCTGTACCTCGCGTGGGGCCACCCGCTGGACGCGGAGCTCATGGCCCACCAGGCCGACTACATCACCCGCGAGGTCTTCGGCCCCGGCGCCCCCGAGCGCGCGGCGACGCTGGCGGCGGTCGGCCGCGTGCGCCTGCACCTGGGCTGGCACGACCGGGCCGAGGCGGCGTACCGCGAGGCCCTCGCCCTGCTCGACGCCCACGGCCGGACCGCGATGCGCGACGTCGCGGTCTGCGAGCTGGGCCTCGGACGCACGCTGCTGGCGACCGGCCGATCCGCGGCCGCGATCGAGGCGCTGCACCGCGCGGCCGACGCCTACGAGCGCGCCTGGTGGCTGGCCGGCCGCGCGGCCTCGCGCGCGACGTTCATGGCCTCGCCGTACCCCGTGCTGGCGGCGGCCGAGCTGCTCTGCGGCGAGCCGGGCAGCGACCGACGCGCCTGGCGGGCGCTCGAGCGGCACCACGGTCGGACCGTGCGCCACGCGGCGGCGATGCGGGCGCTCGACGAGACCGAGCGGACACGCCGCGACTCGCTCCGCCAGCGTCGTGTGACCCTGACGCGACGGCTGGAGCAGCGGGCGGCGGCCGGCGCGACGAGCGACGTGGCGGCGCTGCGCACCGAGCGCGCGGAGGTCGACGCGGCGCTGCTCGCCCTCGAGGAACGCCTGCGCGACCGCACCGCGATGACCGACGTCGCCCTCGGCAAGGTCCTCGCCGGCACGGCGCTCCTGGGCTGGCTGGACGTCGCGGTCCGGCCCGACTCGCGGCGCAGCTGGGCGTGGGTGGCGACCGCGGACCGGGATCTGCGCTGGATCGAGCTTCCGGACGGGCGCGAGGTCGCGGCCCTCGCCGCGTCGCTGCGCGAGGCGCTCGGCCAGCGCGAGCAGCTGGGCCGCCGCGAGCGGGAGCGTCGCGCGACCATCGCCGACGCCGCGGCGCGCCTGTACGAGCTGCGTCTGGCGCCCCTGGAGGATCGGCTCGCCGGGGTCGACCGGCTCGTCGTCGTGCCCGGCGAGGCGATGACCGGCTTGCCTCTGGCGACCCTGCGCGATGCGGACGGCCGTCCGGTGCAGGAGCGCTGGGCGGTGTCGACGGTGCCGGCGGCCAGCGGGTGGTCGGCTCCGGCAGGTGCGGAGGTGTCGACGGTGCCGCCGGCGGGCGCGCGCACCGGCGCCCGGATCCTCGCCGTCGCCGATCCCCCGTTCAATGCGGCGCAGCGGGCGGCCATGGCCGCGGGCGAGGTCGCTGGCGACGACGACGGCGAGCGCGGCGTCACCCGCAGCGTGATGACCGGCGCGGTGCGCGGCGACCGCGGCCAGCTCGGCCGCCTCGCCCGCCTGCCGGCCACCCGGCACGAGGTGGACGCCGTCGGCCGGTACTTCGCCGAGCGCGAGATCCTGGTGGGCGAGGCCGCCCACGAATCGCGGCTGCGCGCGCTGCAGGAGCGCGGCGAGCTGGGGCGCTACGACGTCGTGCACCTGGCGACCCACGCCCTGGTCGACGCCGACCGGCCCGAGCGCTCGGCGCTGGTCCTCTCCCAGGTGGACCTCGACGACCGGGACGACGGCCTGTTGACCGCCGCCGAGATCGCCGCCGGCTGGCACCTGGACGCCGACCTGGTGGTCCTGTCGGCCTGCGAGACCGGCCTCGGCCGCCCCGCCCCCGGCGAGGGGTACCTGGGCTTCACCCAGGCGTTCCTGGCCGCCGGCGCCCGGAGCGTGCTGGTGAGCCTGTGGCAGGTGGACGACCGGGCCACCGCGCTGCTGATGGAACGGTTCTACGCCACCCTGCGCGAGCGCGGGCTGGGCCAGTGCGAGGCCCTGCGCGAGGCGCAGGGCTGGCTGCGACACCACGAGGTCGACGGCCGGCGGGTGTTCGCCGACGAGCGGTACTGGGGGGCGTTCGTGCTGGTGGGGGTGGGGTAGAGCGCGATGTTCGCGCGTCCCGCGTGAACGAACCGGCCGCTGCCGCGCTTCGCTGATGGCGCGGTCCTCCGGGTCGCCGGGCGCATCGCCTTCAGCGCGGTCGCCGACGAGCCGGCGGGCTGGCAGGAGGTCCGCATCGACCGGCTGGCGATCCTGCCCAACGGGCGTGCCCATCGACGCGCCCGACGCGCCGACGAGCGGGCTCGCGCTGTCATGCTACCCGAACCCCTTCGATCCCCGCGTGACCCTGTCGGGGGTCAGCCCTCATCGTGGAACAGGTCGGTGTCGGCCTGGCAGCCGGTCAGCTCAATTCAACCGTCGTATGCTCAGGTCGTCGAACCACACGCGCCCACCGCGATTATCCGGAGTGGCAATGCCGGCACGGACACGGACCTCTGCGGTGCTCGCCGGGACCGTGAATACTGTTCCGACCTGGGTCCAATCCGTCGTACCGGTGACCGGATAGTCCCCCTGAGTCGTGCTGAACCCGAGCATCTCGCTCTTCGCTTCATCCCAGCACTGGATACAGATCCACGCCGGACCGCTCAAGCCCTCCGTCTTGACCCAGCCACTGAGCTCATACGTCTCGCCTTCTTCGCAGCCCGGGACCGCTTTGGTCCAGTTGTACGCGATCTCTTCATCGGGATGGTCGAGATCTATCGCAATGGAAACAGAACGGTCACCCGCATGAGCGACTTGATCGTCCCACTCGAAGTCCACGAATTCCCTGGTGTGCGGCACCACCGTCGGGTACCAATCACCCGGTGTCTTCTGGAATTCCGACTGCGATTCGAAACCACCACCGACCAGTCGATCAGGCTGCTCCGAGCAACCTCCGATTGCAACAATCGCTGCACCCACCATGGCGAATTCGATCAGCATCCTCCTGTTCACGACCACCCTCCATTCGATCTCGCGATCGTACCCCGCGACCGCCATTCGATTCTGCGGACACGACGGGACCTATCGACGTGCGACGCCATCTTCCCCACAACGGCGCCAGGCTCGAGTATGGAGCAGGGATCGCTCCTTGTAAAAGGCTGTCGGGAAGAGCGCGATCGACGGAGTCCGCGGACGCAGGCTGGACGCGCCCATGGGATCGACGGCGACCCGAGCCTCCAGGGTCTCTGGCGATCATGGTTCGGACGATCAGCTGCCGCTGGCTACCAGGCCGGTTCGCACCGCTTCATGGCGGCCTGGGGTCACGTCGTCGCTCACTCCCAACCGTCCCGACCATCCCGCAACCGCGCCACCCAGTGCTGGTGGATCATCACCATGGCCAGCGTGTCCAGCTCGCAGTAGCGGAGCAGCCCGTCGGCGATCGCCCGGCGCTGGTCGTCGCCCATCGCGCAGGACTGCATGCGGCTCCAGGCGACCATCGCCGCGCCGCCGTCCTTCAGGCGCTCGTCGACGTCGAGGGCGGCGAGACGGTCGAGGTCGAGGTCGACGTCGTCGAACAGCGGCGGCAGCAGCTCGTAGGGATCACGCACGCGGCCGGTGTCGGGGTCGCGCTGCCAGAGCGTGCGACCGACGAGGCTGGTGCCGAACGCGAGCGGGCGGGCGTAGAGCCTCTCCAGCTCGCGGCCCGCCTGGAGCACGGCGGGCAGGACGGCCTTGATCGAGTTGGAGCCGCCCATGCGGCGGTGGTAGTAGTGCCGCCTCACCAGGGCGAGCATGTCGACCATGGCGCGATCGCCGCCGGTGGTGAGCGAGGCGATCCAGTCGAGCAGAGCGTCGGTGTCGAGGTCGGCGGGCGCCGGGCGGACGCCGTCGCGGAGCTGGTCGGCGAGGTGGCGGAGAATCGTGTTCTCGTGCGCGCCGTAGCGCAGCACGGTGCCGCGGTCGCCGAGGCTCTCGCGCAGGCGGACGAGGAACTCGTGGTTGGGGTAGACGCCCGCGTCGGTGGCGAGCCACTGGTCGTGGGTGATGGTGCCGTCGGCGTCGAGGTGATGGCAGGAGAACTGGAAAGCTAGCGACTGGTAGGGTCGCAGACCGGCATGGAACGGGATCGCCGGCGCGACGGTCTCGAAGTCGACGAAGTGCAGCGGGTACTCCCAGGCGGCCAGCTCGTCCGCCAGCTCGTCGCGGACCAGCTCGTCGCTGGTCAGGCGGCCGGTGGCCATGGTCGCCTGCAGCCGCTGCCGCTCGTCGAGCTCGTCGAGGGGCACGTCGCGCATGCGATGGATCCCCCGCGCGAGCCAGTTCGCCGTCCTGCGCGGGTTCCAGATCGCGAAGACGTGCGGCTCGTCGGGGTCGTGGCGATGGCCGAGGTTCTCGCCCCAGCACTGGTCGAAGCCGCTGCGACGGTCGTCGTCGGGCTGGGCGGGGTCGGTGCGGAACTCGCAGGACTTGCACTTCGGGCCCAGATCGACCGGATCGCGGCGGCCGGTGCGCCAGAGGTCGGCGTACGCGGTGGCGCGCTCGTCCATGGGCCGGGCGTTCCGCGGGTCGGCGTCCGGGTCGCGGCCCCCGCCGGCGATGATGGTGTCGACCTCGCGCGCGACGTCGAGCGCGACGAGGATCGGCCGGCCCAGACGCTCGGCGGTCGGCGTGGCGGTGAGCTCGACGTCGACGCGGCCATCGCGCTCGACGATGCGGAAGAGCTGGTGCAGGCCGTCGACGTCGGTCGGGGTGGTGCGGTCGACGAGCATGAGGTACGGGTGGACGGTCCAGTCGGGATGGGCCCGGCGCGTGACCCAGGTCTGGAAGGCGACGTCGTCGAGGTA
>WJIQ01000168.1 GCA_014730255.1 bacterium
CCGTCGGCGGGCACGAACCGGAAGTCCCGGAAGACGACCTCCTGGTCGCCGGCGGGCGTGCCCTCCAGCTTCCAGAGGTTCAGGTGGAACCGCGGCTGCTCGGGGCGCGGGATGTGGGGGCCGGCGTAGGTCCAGGCGTGGATGAGCGGCGACGTCGACTCCTCGTCCGCCGGGCCGCGCCAGCAACGGTACTCCACGCGGTCGGCGAGCCAGCGGATGGCGTGGCTGGTGACCTCGCCGTCGGCGAAGGTCGCGTCGTAGCGCTCGATGTTGCCGGGGTACCAGAACGGCTGGGCGACGAACTGGCCGAGGTCGTCGCCGGGGTCGCCCCAGCGGCTGTACTCGATGTCGATCTCGTTGAACGCGTTCCAGGCCGTGTAGGCGTCGTCCCAGCAGGGGCCGTACTCCCAGAGGAACAGGCCCAGCACCGCCTGGGGATCGAGGAGGTCGAGGCGGCCGACCGTGGTCACGACGTAGTCGCCGTACCCCAGCGCCTCCTCGGCCACGACCTCGGTGCTGGTCCAGGTGCCGCCCTGCAGGCTCAGGGTCAGGTGCAGCTGCTGCTGGTCGTCGACCCACACGCAGTCGGTCGCGTCGCTGAACACGTTCGGGCCCGGACCGTAGTAGCCGGGGCCCTTGACGCGCCAGGTGCGGCCGGCGAACGCGAGCGTCCGGCCGCCGGGGAAGTCGTTCCACTGCACGTCGTCGATGGTGGGCGGGGTCGTGCTGAAGCAGGTGACCTGGTCGAACCACACCTCGGACGCCGGGTCGTCCGAACTCTGGAGCACGCCGAGCAGGAGGTGGATCGCGGACGTGCCGTCGGGCGCGGGGCTGCTCAGCAGCGAGAAGTCGAGGTACTCGTCGGTGGGCGAGCCGGCATCGGCCACGACGTGCGAGTCGTAGTCGATGAGGTTGCCCAGCGCGTCGCGCCACTCGACGTTGACCAGGGCCACGTTCTGGCCGACCAGCGGCGAGGACGCGGGGTGGCGCACGTGGCCGGTGATCTCCCACTGCTCGCCCGGTTCGCCGTCGAGCGGCTGCCAGAAGGCCGACACGTCCCACGTGCCCGAGTCGGGACCGCGAACCACCGCGGCCCGCTGGCCGTGGTCGGCCTCGCCGGTCGCATCGACGACCCCGAACTGGTTCCACCAGCCGAAGACCGCGCCGCCCGGGTCCGTCATCTCGAAGCTGGGGTTGGCCAGGATGCACTGCGCGGCCGCCGGGGCGGCGCCCAGGACGACCAGGATCGCCAGCAGCGTGGCCTTGAGGTGCGAGTCGCCCATGATGTCCTTCCTCGTCGGCGGTGGCGGAGTGGCGGCCGGGATCAGCGGCGCCGGATCACGTCCTCGGGGATGCCCACCTCGATGGCGGCGACGCCGCCATCGCGCGCGAGGACCGCGGCGCTGGTCGCCTCGTCGAGGCACCCGCCCGCATGGCGCTCCTCGCTGCCGTCGTCGCGGGTCACCCGCACCCAGGTCTCGTCGCTCCGCACGTAGACCACCGGCACCTGGCACAGCGTCCAGGCCAGGCTCCCGGCGGGTATGGCGAGCTCGCGGCTCGCGCCGTCCAGGTCCACGTATGCGAATCGCGTCGGCTCGCGCGTGAACTCGTCGTCCTCGAGCAGGGTCGGTGCGAAGCGGACCACCCCGTCCTCGACCTCGACGCCCATCTCACCCCGGCGGGTGAGGATCTCCTCCTTCACCTGACCGGTCATGCCCGGCTGCTTGGCGCCGCGGCCGGGCGGCGTGTGGGAATATGGATCGGTGGGGAACGCGCCGTACTCGGCGGCCGACTTCTCGTAGCCGATGCCGGCCCGCACCCGTCGGTACATGGCCGCCAGCCGTTCGCGCAGGTCCGGGGAGAGATCGTCCCGCAGGGCGACCTCCTGCACGGCCAGGAGCAGCTTGGCCACCATGTGCCAGTAGATGCAGCCCAGGCCCTCGTAGCCGTACATCACGCCGGAGCGACCGGTGTACGACCGGTGCCGGAACACCTCCTCGAACAGCTCGAGCACCGCCTCCCGATCGCGAGCCACGGCGTCGGCCCGGCTCGGCTGGCGGGCGAGCCGGTCGAGGATCGCCTCGACGTCGGCGGCCTCCTGCACGTCGCCGTGGAAGCGCACGACGCCATCGGCGTCGACCGCCACCAGGGCGGGGTCGTCGTCGGCCAGCAGGTCGCGCACCAGTTCGATGCGTTCGGCCCGCTCGCGGTCGATGGCGTTGCGCGCGAGGAACCGCGGCCGCTCGGTCGCCGGATACAGGAGGAAGCTCTGCTGCCGCGGCTCGAAGAGATCGCTCGCGAAGAGCGCGTCCAGCAGGTCGAGGGCCTCGGCGGCGTCGAGCACGCCGGAGCCGATCACCGCGACCTGCCCCTCGAGCATCTCCGGCAGGCGCGAGGGCACGACGCCGGTCCCATCGCGGTCGAACTCGAGGACGTTGTAGGCGTGGTACAGGCCATCGTCGCGCCGGCTGGTGGCGATGGAGCGGTCGATGGCCGCCAGGGCGACCCGGCAGAGGGCGATCACGCGGTCGACCGGCAACGGGCGGCGGTCGGACAGCCCCTGCTGGTAGAGGCCGGAGCGATAGTGCGAGAAGACCTCGCCGAGGGCGTCCATGATGCGCTTGCGCTGCTGCGGGTCACGGTGGTCACCGGCGAGGACCTCGCCCTCGTCCTCGAACACCGCGACGACCTGCTCGAACCAGTCGATCACCTCTCCGCAGACGGGCAGCTCCTCGACCTCGAGCCCACCGAGCCGCCGGGCCAGGAAGTCCAGGTACCGCCGGAGGTAGCAGAGCGTGACCACCGAGACGCCGCCGCCGGCCAGGGCGTTGTTGGCGTCGTTCCACTCGGGCCGCTGGGTGTTCATCCAGATGCCCGCGTCCGGCACCAGGTTGGAGAGCTTGGCCAGGGCCGGCACCAGCAGCTTCTCCAGCAGGTTGACGTGGAGCACCTGGCCGGTGTCGTCGACCCGGAGCTTGCCGTCGGTCCCCCGGGCGGCGACGCGCCGTTCGACCTCGGCCGCGCGCTCCTCGTCGAAGTCGATGGTGTCCTTGGCATCGGCGAGCATCGCGGCGTACGGCCTGATGCGGTAGGGCACGTCGGCGTAGCTGAAGATGTCGGCCGCCATCATGTCGTCGAGGGCAGAGCGGTCGTGCGCCTCGAGCGCCTCGAGCAGCCGCAGCAGGTAGACGATCTGATGGTCGCCCCAGTAGCCGATGTTGCTCCACGGGTCCTCGGGCTCGGGAACCTCCCAGTCGATGCCGTCGCGGGTCAGCCGATACGGGTTGAAGCCGTCGGCGGTCGAGGCGTTGACGAAGGTCGCGACCATGTTGCGCAGGAAGGCCGGGAAGGCCATGGCGAGGGCTTCCCAGTTCTGGAATATGTCGCGCCAGTTGCCCTCGTGGTGCAGCAGCGGCCGGCCGTCCTGATCGCGGACGCGGATCTCGAACTGGTTCCAGGGGCGGCTGGGATCGCCGTGGCGCCGGCCGAAGAAGAGCGGCAGGTACTCGTGGCCGAGGCGCGCCAGGTCGGCATCGCCGCTCTCGATCGCCGCCGTCCGCAGCGCGTCCACCGTGAGCCGGTCGGGCCAGCTCGCGACCAGGTCGCCCATGCGGCTGGCGACCTCCTGGTTGCGGACCGCGACGAACGCCGCGAAGTCGTCCCGCTCGACGTCGTGGTTCCGCGCGAACACGCCGCCGCGCATGACGTTGAAGAGCACGTTGGCCAGGTGGTGCGCCGACGCCTCGGGACGGCCGCTCTCCTGCAGCCCGTCGGCGCTGGCGACGATGCGCCGCAGGTTCTCGCTGGCCTCGTCGAGGGCCGTGTCCACCGCCTCGGGCAGTCCGGCCGTCGAACGCAGGCGCTGGCGCAGGTCGGCGACCCGGGTGTGATCGCGGTCGCTGTCCGCGGCCAGGATCCAGGTCGCGCTCGCCCCCGGGGCGAGGGTCTGGTCGAAGCTCACCAGGTAGTTGCCACGGCGACCGGGGAGCCAGTCCTCGGCCGGCGGGTCCTCTCCCCGGCGGAAGGCGTCGAGGGCGTCGAGGGACAGGTGCACGGCGAACCGGTCCGGCCCGCAGCACCACACCGTGCTGGCCCGGAGGGCCTCGAGGGCCTCGGCGCGATCGGTGATGCCGGCGCTGAGCGAGAAGATGCCCAGACCCGTGCCGGGGTCGACCTCGCTGGTCTTGTAGGCGTCGACGAGGTTGCTGGAGCGCTGGTAGAGGCGCAGGGGCGCCCCGCTGGGCAGGACGTTGCGCAGGCCGTCCATGACCCGGACCGTGCGCGGCGAGGCGGCGAGATTGGTGAGCGTGGCGGTGCGCACCCAGCCGAAGCGGTCGCATCCGGCCCAGCGATAACGGAAGGCCAGTTGCGCCTGGTGGTCGATCTCCTCGAAGATCAACCGGTTGCCGAGCACGTTCTTGGACAGCCGTCGCTCGGTGTCGCGCCGGGTGAACGGCTCCCAGAGCAGATCGGCGCTACCTCCGGACGCCACGCGGACCAGCGTGATCGGACCGGTATGGTGGTGGGCGTCATGGAGCTGGTCGCTGGTGACGTAGGGGAACAGGCTGCCCTCGGCGTCGACCCGGCCGGCGGTGAGCCCGCCGTCGCTCGTGACGAACATCCAGAGGTCGGTGTCCGTCGGGACGTTCATCAGGAACGGGTCCATCCGGCGGAGATCCTGGATCCGGTAGTAGGTGTCGCCATCGAGGTCGACGAAGCCGTCGCCGGGCGCCGGCGAGGAGCTCGCGTCCGGAGACGTCGTCGAGGTCGGGAGCGGTCGGGAACGCATACGAGGCCTTCGTCCTGGGGTCGCGAGATGACCCGGTCCGGCTGGTGGTCGCGAGCGGGCCGGGTGGCGCGGTGCCTACCATGATATCGTATGTACGGTCACCGAACAAACGAATTCTCCCGGGTGAGCGGGTGAGCGGCCGGAGCCCGAGGGTATCCCCGGCCCCGATCCCGGTCGCCGCCGGGAGCCGGTCGTGGCGAATTCGAACGGGCGGGCTTGACAGGAACCGGAAAATGGAGCATGCTTTGATCGGAGCCCGTACAAAGTGCCATCGGGCGGCAGGCCTCTTCCGGCCGCCGGCTCGACCGGCCGCCCGAACGACTGGCCGCGCGAACGACTGGCCGCCGGCTCGGCCGGGCGCTTCCCGGCCATGCCCGGCCGGACCCGACGACTGTTCCCAACACGGAGGCGCGACGTGAAAGCGAATGATGTGGGTCGACACATGCGAACGGTTCTTCCGGCGCTTCTGGTCGTCCTGTCCGTCCTGGCGGTCAGCGGCTGCAGCGATCGGGACGTGAACACGCTGCAACCGGCCACCGGCGAGGACGATCCGGTCGTGTTCTCCGACGCCTTCGAGGGCGGGCTGGACTACTCCGCGTTCGAGTTCTCCTACTACGACGCGTTCACCATCGACGCCGAGGAGACCTACCGTGGCACCGCCTCGCTCAAGGTCACCCTCACCGGCCGGGAGGGCGAGACCTGGGCTGGCGGATCGTTCTTCTCCCAGGGACCGCGGGACCTGAGCGCCTACAACGCGCTGGTCTTCCACGCGCGCGCCAGCCGGAGCTACACCCTCAACGCGGCCGGCTTCGGCCTGGGCATCGCGTTCCCGTCCGACTACCAGAGCGAGGTCCCGGGCATCCAGCTGAGCGAGGAGTGGGCCCGCTACGTGATCCCCATCCCCAATTCGGCGCGCATGACCGTCGAGCACGGGCTGTTCTGGTACAGCGCCACCACGGTCGACGAGCCGGTGGAGATCTGGTTCGACGAGGTGGAATTCGCCAGCATCCAGGGCATCACCAACCCGCGGCCGGTCATGTCGACGCGCTCGGTGCAGGCCCTCGTCGGCGAGCGGTTCGAGATCCCCGGCACGCGGACCACGTTCAACGTGGGCGGCCGCGACATCCTGGTCTATCACACCGACGACCACTTCGATTTCTTCTCGTCCGACGAGTCGGTGGTCACCGCCGAGGGCAACGTCGTCACCGGCGTGAGCCTGGGCGAGGCCACCGTCACGGCGAAGCTGGGCGAGGTGGACGTGCAGGGCGAGATCACCGCGAAGGTCGTGACCGAGATCACGCGCCCCGAGGTGTTCATCGACGGCTTCGACACCGGTCTGGATTTCGGCTCCTTCGGCGACGGCCAGTACCTCGAGGCCCTGTCCATCGACGACGGCGGAGGGATGAACGGCTCGGCCGCCATCAAGATCACGATTCCCACCGGCCGGTTCGCCGGCGGTGCGATCTACTCCACCGACGGCGGACGCGACCTGACGAGCTTCAACGCCCTGGTCTTCGACGCCCGTGCCGACCAGGACGGCTACGTCCTCGGGAACATCGGCTACGGCATCGGCCTCGCGGCCGGTGGCACCGATTACCAGGCCGAGATCCAGGACGTCGAGCTGGGCACCGACTGGCGCCAGGTGGTCGTGCCGATCCCCGATCCGGCCCGCCTGACGGCCGAGGCCGGCGTGTGGTGGTACTCCGCTGGCCAGTCGGGCGAGATCTGGTTCGACAACATCCGGTACGCCACCCTCGACCAGAGCGAGCTGTCCGACCCGCGGCCGGTCATGGACTCGACCACGCTGGTGGCGGAGATCGGCCAGACCGTGGACATCACCGGGACCGGGACGACCTTCGACGTGGACGGGACCGACGTGGACGTCGTGCACGGGCCGCTCTACTACACCTACGGATCGTCCGACGAGGACGTGGCCACCGCCGCCGGTGGCGTGGTCACCGTCGTCGGCGGCGGCACGGCGACCATCACGGCCACCCTGGGCACCGTCCCGGTGGACGGCGAGGTCACCGTGTCCGTGATCGCGCCGCCGGACATGCCGGCGCCCACGCCGACCGACGCTCCGGCCGACGTGATCTCGATCTACAGCGACGCCTACGACGACATCGCCGTCGACACCTGGCTGGCCGAGTGGACCTTCGGCGGGATCGAGGTCGAGGATCAGCAGATCCAGGGCGACGACGTGAAGGCCTACACCGGCTTCAATGGTCCGGCCTTCTACACCGGCATCGAGTTCACGAACGATCTCATCGACGCCGAGGCGGCCGGGATGACCCACTTCCACATGGACATCTACGTCCCGGTCGGCACGCGGTTCGGCTTCAAGCTGGTGGACTTCGGCGACGACGGCGTCTTCGGCGGCGGCGACGACACCGAGTTCCAGGTCGATCTCGACGCCGACTCGACCCCGCCGCTGGTGACCGGCGAGTGGATCTCGCTCGACCTCCCGCTCACCGATTTCGCGGGCATGAACTTCGGCCACGTCGCGCAGATCGTGCTCGCCGGGATCGACACCGGCAGCCTGTGGATCGACAACGTGTACTTCCACGACTAGCGCGCGATCGCCAGGACGACGGACCGCAACGAGGAGACCGCAGATGCCCCGCATGGACTGGACACGGAAGGGCGAGCGACGCGCCGATCCCGAGCGCCCGCGCCCGCTCGCCGACTCCGTGCTCCGCCTGATCTGGCAGGAGCGCCGGATCTCGCGGGCCGATATCGCCCGCCAGGCGGGCCTCTCGCGGTCGACGGTCTCGGAGATCGTGGCCGAGCTCCTGCCCAGCGGACTGGTGGCCGAGATCGGCGCCGGCCGGTCGCGCGGCGGCCGTCGTCCCATCGTGCTGGAGTTCCAGGACGACGCCTACGTGGTGCTCGGCGTCGAGATGGGCGCGAACCACGTGTGCGTGGCCCTGACCGACCTGCGCGGACGCCTCCTGAACTGGGACTGCCGGCCGCATCCGGTCCGCGACGATCCCCGGGGCGCGCGCGGCGTGATCACCGAGCTCTGCACCGCGAGCCTCCACGAGACCGTGACCGGCGGCGTCCCCCTGGCCGGGATCGGCGTGGCCGCGCCGAGCCCCGTCCATCCGGCCGATCCCTACCAGCTGGACCGGGTGGTCCTGCCGGCGTGGGGTGGCGACCTCGGGCTGAAGGGGCTGGCCGACAGCTACGGCGTGCCGTTGATGGTGGACAACGACGCCAACCTCGGCGCCCTGGCCGAACGCTGGTGGGGCGCCGGACGCGACGTCGACGACTTCGTCTACATCAAGCTGGCCACCGGCATCGGCGCCGGCTACGTCCTGGGCGGCGAGATCTACCGGGGAGCGACCGGTGTCGCTGGCGAGATCGGCCACGTCGCCATCGACCCGCGCGGCAAGACCTGCGTCTGCGGCCTGCGCGGCTGCCTGGCCACCAAGGTCGGGGCCGAGGCGCTGGTCGCGCGCGCCGCCGAGCTGGCCGCCGACGCGCCGGAGCACGCGGCCCACGGCGGTCGGCTGACCATGACCGAGCTTCTGGAGGCGGCGCTGAACGACGACCCTCTCGCGCTGACCGTGGTGCGCGAGGCGGGCGAGAGCCTGGGCATCGCCGTGGCCGGCCTGTTGAACGTCCTCAATCCGTCGCTGGTGGTGGTCGGGGGCGATCTGGCGCGGCTGGGACCGCTGCTGGTCGACCCCCTGCAGGCCACCGTCGAGGAGCGCACGCTGGTCAGCTCCAAGGCGGCGGTCGACATCCGGACCAGCGAGCTGGGTCCGCAGTCGGTGGCGGTCGGTGCCGCCACCATGATCCTCGAGGCGGCCCTGGGCGACTCCCAGCGCTTCCCGGCCGTCCCCCATCGTCCCGAGCCATCGAGCAGGAGTGTCGGCGCATGACGTCCTATCTTCGTATCCCCGTGATCCTCGTCCTGGCGTTCCTGCTCGCGAGCTGCGAGTCCGAGCCCTACGACCCCGACGTCCACGACGTCCCGCCCGGCGACGAGCTCATCGAGTACACGCTCGTCTGGGAGGACCAGTTCGACGGGCAGGCGGGCGAGAGCCCCGACCCCGCCAGCTGGACCTACGACGTGGGCAACGGCGACAACGGCTGGGGCAACGCCCAGCTGGAATTCGACACCGCCCGCCCGGAGAACGTCTCGCTCGACGGTTCGGGCAACCTGCGCATCACCGCCCGCGAGGAGTCGTACAACGGCTTCGACTACACGTCGGCCCGCATCAAGACCCAGGGCCTGTTCTCGCAGCAGTACGGCCGCTTCGAGGCCCGCATCAAGCTGCCCATCGGCCAGGGGATCTGGCCGGCCTTCTGGCTGCTGGGCAACGGCATCGACACCGTCGGCTGGCCCCAGTGCGGCGAGATCGACATCATGGAGTACCGCGGCCAGGAGCCCGACCAGGCCAACGGGGCGCTGCACGGTCCGGGCTACTCGGCCGGGGCCGCCCTGTCCAGCAGCTACACCCTCTCCAGCGGCGGCTTCGACGAGGACTTCCACGTCTTCGCCGTGAACTGGACCCCCACCTCGATCACCTGGGAAGTCGACGGCTTCACCTACATGACCATCACGCCGGGCGATCTGCCCGGCGACGCCGAGTGGGTCTTCGACGACGACGCCTTCTTCATCATCCTGAACGTGGCCGTCGGCGGCACCTACGTCGGGCCGCCGGACCAGACGACGGAGTTCCCCCAGACCATGCTCGTCGACTACGTCAAGGTCTACCAGGCCGACTGACCCGCTCGCCGTCCGTGATCTCGAGTCCGATCCTGACGACGGCGCCGGCGATGGGCGACGTCGTCCTCGCCGATGTCCGAGGAGGTGACCATGCCGGACGCGCACCAGTTGTCGATCAGGGAGAAGATCGGCTACGGCCTGGGCGACACGGCCTCCAATCTCTACTTCCAGATGTTCATCATCTATCTGCTGTTCTTCTACACCGACGTGTTCGGCATCCCCGCCGCGGCCGCCGGCACCATGCTCATGGTGTCGCGCTTCTGGGACGCGGTGAACGACCCCCTGATGGGGATCATCGCCGACCGCACCAGCACGCGCTGGGGCAAGTTCCGGCCCTACCTGCTGTGGATCTCGATTCCCATCGGCCTGATCGGGGTGGCGACCTTCTACACGCCCGACCTGAGCGTGACCGGCAAGATCGTCTACGCCTACATCACCTACACGCTGATGATGATGGCCTACACGGCGATCAACATCCCCTACTCGGCGCTGATGGGCGTGCTGTCGCCCGACAC